>NZ_CP085482.1:0-262556 GCF_020640995.1 Proteus sp. NMG38-2 | reverse complement strand
AAGAAACCTCTTTTATTGATATTGTTTGTTTTGTTTACCTCTTTATTGAAGCATGACCTCAACCGCTGACGAAGAATAGATAGCAGAATAATTAATTTATTAGTTGCCATATTGGCAACCAATAGTTTAGATGCTACAATGTTGACAAATAGGAAACATGAGAGATGCAATGCACGTAATATCAAGAGAACCTTTTGACCAGGCATCCAAGCGATTTCCAAACAGTGCTCAGGCGCTATCTGACATATATCGAACACTCAAGCGCGACAGTTATCAAACGCCTGATGAGCTTAAAAAGGTTTTCCCCAGCCTTGATCGGATGAAGTATAGAGAGAAATGGTGGGTCATCGACATCAGTGGCAATTCATTAAGAATGATGTTTTTTGCCGACTTTGACCGGGGGAAAATATTCGTGAAACATATAACAACCCACGCTGAATACGATAGGTTGACTGATCACTACCGGAGAACAAAAGCATGATGTTTCAAGATGCAGTAAACGCAGCACAAAACCTGATAAGCATTGTGCCGTTATTGGGAAACAGCCATTCTCGCGAAGACTATGAAAAAGCCGTTCAACTGGTTGAGCACCTTGTCGAAAATGACCCAGACAACCCGCTTATCGACTTGATTTGCGCGAAGATTGATGCGTATGAAAAAACAGCGCCCGAATTTGCTGAATTTAACGAGCGCTTAGCAAAAAGCAATGGCGGTGTAGCAGCATTGAGAACGCTGATGGATCAATACCACCTTAATACGACAGACTTTCAAGATGAGCTCGGTTCGCGCTCATACGTTAGCCGCATCCTCAACGGTGAACGAGGATTAACACTGGAGCACATTAAAAAACTGTCTGCGCGTTTTAATATCCCTGCCTCCATTTTCATAGACTAAACGGTTACAATCGAGTTCCTACACTAACAAAAAACCCGCTTTTTATGCGGGTTTCTTTTTTGATTCAGTGGACAATCTTACCGAATTAGCTGCCGGTTGTGCAGAACAGTACAGGTCGCACCAAGACCCGCATGCAGCACGAAAGCTATCAACACAAATCCCCCTGAAGCTGGGATATGAAACGAGTCTAGGAAAGCCGTTGTCACCGTCAACATCAAACCAAAAAGGCCTATGTATTTAACCGCCAACGAGAGACACACAACCACTGGACTTCGCAGCCCTGGCAATTTGTGTGTTTCGTGATACTGGTACTTTGCATACAATCCACACAGCACCAGCAAGGACAATGTCATCAACGTTAAAGTGCCGATCAGTAGTGCCAGCATGACAACCCCCTTAACCCCAACTTGTCAGCCAATATGGCAAACGCTTTTCCACAGCTTTCGCGCTTCACCACTCACGTCGAATGAGTAGCTCTCACCCAACTCGTTATCATCGAACTTGCACACCAGGCCATACGGCGTAATGAGCATGTGCGCACCCGATACGCTGATCCCAAACAACCGGATGCTGATATGTACGGGAACAGACATCACCCCTTTACCCCTCTGGCGATATCGCTCTAACGCCGAACTGAACATGCCGCGATTAATCAGCACCTCCAGCAAGTGTTCGTTAACCCAACTACCCTGGCCGCCAAAGACGGTTGAATTCGGATTTACGCTGATAATGTTTCGTGGCTTCATCTATCCCCCCAGCGCTCTTTTCAGCGCCTCACTTTGGATGGCGTTCCCCCCCGGTATCGGGAAGTTCCAGTATCACTCAGCAGATATCGCTGACGAAAAAACCGCCCGAAGGCGGCTTTGACATTGGCTGTTAGAGGTCAATTTCCAGTAGAACAGTTTTGACCATCGTGCCGGACTCTTTGAAAGCTTTGTCTTCCAGTTCAGTGAATGAGCCCCCGAGCAGTTTCACACGCTCACGGAAGGCCTTGGTCAAGGCATCTTCACGGAACAGCACGCCCGCAGACAAAATGCCCCGCAGGCGACCACCTTGCGTATACACCCCACCTGAAAGCAGCAGATCCAACGCTCGGTTTGTATGCTTAATGTCGGCCTTATTTTTGAAAGGCGGGTTCATGATGATGACATCGAATTTCTCGTCCATTTCATGGCTGAGAAAATCAGCATTGACCAGTTCAAGGCTTGTGCCCGTAAATTCAGGGTTTACCAGCGACGTAATTTCAGGGTCGCTGTTCAGTTGCTGAACGCGCTTTTCATCCAGCTCAACAGCCACGATATTGAGGTTTTTTGCCGCTTTAGCCACAGCTTTGACAATACGCCCATCACCGCAGGACGGCTCCAGCACTCGATCCCCGTCCTGAATATTGGCACTGGTAACCATCGTATTGATGATTTTTTCCGGCGTTGGAAAAAAGTTGAAGTCGTCTTTTGGCACCACAACCGATCCAGACAGGATAATGTCGTCGATACGCCCTTCCGCACTGCCATCAAAAATATGGGCTTTCTCTTTGCGGTTCCACTTCCCACCAGCGGCTTCAAGCACCTTGTTGGTGTTGGTGTACAGGCGACGATCCAGCTGGCCTTCCAGGAAGAGTTTGTTGCCCTCCACACGCGCTTCAGACAGAACTGCGAGGACGTCATTTGATACTTGCATTTCTTACCCCAATTTATTGATATTGAATTAGCCACCAGCCCCACGCTGACGGCTTAAATTGCTTTACCCGATCACTACGACGGATTGATAGCTTTCAGCAGCCAGTACGTCGTCTTCATCGTTGTCCTGCCAGAACATGGCTGGTAGACGATCAACTTCAAGATGGCTTGGCATCCATCCCAGAGTGCGTGCAACCCAGAAACTTCGGGTATGCCCAGCATTATCGACAACGGATACCCGTTCGCCTTCATAGCCCACCAGCTGAGGACTCAGGTTCCCAGTGCATTGCAAACCGGTGCGCTTCGCGTACTGATGGCCTTTTTCCATCATTGCCATACACTCGGTGTAATGCTCGAAAGAGCCTGCTTTGCTCTTCGGTTCGACAACCCCCATCCACTGAGCCACGGCTTTTGCACGCTTCGCCAGCAGGGCTATCCCGACCTTGAAAACACCACGGTCTTGAGTGAAAACGTATTGCTGTTTTAGCTTGTCGATTTTCAGCTGGTTCATAACGGGTTTCCTCGTTGCGATAATGTTCGGCCTGCGATCAGACCGAACGATTAGGTGTCAGACTACGTACTGTACGTTTAACTCTTGATGAAGCTGCTTTAGGACTGTTTCCCCACTCAATTCCAGCGATTCCATTTTTCCACCGATATAGGCAGCGCCAGTCACTTCAGTGTGGAAAAACGCGCCACGATAAATGATGCTATTCATGACAATGGAGATAACCCCCACGCTGCGAAGCTCATACAACAGCTCTTCTGCCGTCCATTCCATCGCATTGATCCAACCACGCAAATCCTCCAATGCCCCTTCATCTGGCGTAGGAGCCGCAAGCAGTTCATCCAGCTGCTGCACAAACTCATGGTCTGGCTTAAACGCTCTAAGAAAGCTACCAATCGCTTCTTTTCCACTTAGTCGATTAAAACCGAATGAGACACTGCGATTAGATGAATGGAAAAACTCCAACCCTTCTTTGGGCAAGGATCCAATGGGCGCATCTGCACTAAACGTGACGATAAAACTTTGGATAAATTCTTGCTTATCTGACATGTGAATCCTCTTTTCTTATTGGTATCGTTGTTTTGTTTACTTAACCAGTAAAACATGACCTAAGCCGCTGACGAATAATAGAAAAGAGATTATTTTGAGAAACAATATCGAGTAGTGAAAATGTTATTTCCGGAAGGACTCCACAGCTATTTTCCCGTGGTAATGATGAAGCGCGCGAACGCTTTCCTTGTGGTCGTCATCACCCGCCTTGCCCGATTGGCTGTATCGCTTAGTTGTCTGGTATCGCTCAACCAAAGCCATATACTCCGGATCATTTGCCCGGTCATAACGGACAGCAAAGCGACGGCTGACCCCAAACTTGTTTCTACGGTTGGCACCCATGAATCTTCCTTTTAAACCCGAGTTGGTTCGATAGGAAGATCATCCCACAGGTTCAGCGCTGACAAAGAGGTTCAAAATAAAATACATTCCCCCTGTTTTTACTGGTTGAACAGCCTCCCAATTATCAAATCACTACCTTTGCTCGTGTAATGTATCCCGTCATGGGTTCGTACCTGCACATCGTTCACGGTAAGGTTAAACTGACGCCCAATAGCGACCTCGGGGTCGAAAAAAGCGATCTGTGTTTCATCCACCGCCTGACGGATTGCTTGTCTGGTATTTACCAAGGCGGCTTCGGTGGCAGGATTCTTCATTGCAGGTGGCAATATCCAGATAATCGATGCACCGGGGTTGCTCTGCTGGATTTGCTGGATAAACTGTGTTGCCTTCTGCTGGTAGTTCGTGACTTGGTTTGCACCGATGCCGTCATTAGCCCCCAGAGAGATAACCACGGTCTCATAGTCCTGAAAACTCATTGTCTGAACATAATCGTTCCACTTTACCGAACTGCGGTCGGTAAGCCCTGTGCTCTCCTTATAAAGGCCGTCTACTGGGATGTGCTTCTTTGCGCTCGTCGCGAGGGTATAGGTTAAGCTATCACCGATAAACAGTGGCTTAGCCAATGATATTGCAGGCAGGAACAGGGTAAGAAATAAGGCAGTTTTCATAACTATTTCCAGGTCGATACACTGCCGATGATTTTAAAAAAGATACTTTTTTAATCCACGTTAAAGGCCGACGCTTTGCGGACAAAAAAGCCCACACCATCTGGTGCAGGCTTGGAGTCGAACTTTTTAGCACGCCTCATCAGGCCATTGCGGTTTCGGCCAGAGACAAAGCTTGTTCTTGAGTTTTAGCGATCCCCAACCACAAGATCCTTGCTGAAGGAAAGTCGAAGCGCAGGATGTTCAAAGCGCGCTGTTCATCCTCAGCAAACACGGGCTTGTATGCCGCGACACAGCGCTCATACTCAGCACCTTTTCGTAGCTGAGGAATTGCATAAACGATGAAGCAACGGTCTTCTGGCTCACCATATTCCGGTCCTGCTATTGATACAGCGTAATCGAACGCAAATTTTTTCACGTCATAGAAACTACCACTTTCTTCATGTGACATCGTGTATTCAATTTTTGTCCCAGCATTAGCACGTTTTTTCATGTGCTCAGTTTGCTGAGCATTGTTCCAGCGGTGCAATTGCATACGGCTGGCTTCTTTGCCCTTCAGGACAGCCTTGGCGTTTGGCTTGTAGCCTTGCGCGATCAACGCGTCAATCCACTCGCGGACAGTCACTACTGAACCGTTGAAACGGATTGCTGAAGCTAAATGGTTTTCAGCACGTTTTTCGTTTGCATTGACTAATGGGGTCATCGTAACTTCCTCGGTTTATTCATTTTGTTGACCCAATCATTCAAGCATGAGATTGACCGCTGACGAAGTGATTACACGCTGATTTTTATCATAAAAAATGCCCATCGAGGGTGATGGGCATTAAGGGGTATCGTGGGTTTGGGAAGCCCACTTCATTGATCAGACGCTAAGCATGTGTGGCAGCGTCGAACTCGGGTGAAAACACTGGGTTAACGCGAATGACTGTAGCCATTTCGACTTTCAGATTTACCTCCACATATTCCCCGTGCTTTAGAAACTGAACTTTCTGGTCGATACGACGCATTCCAATGCCGTTAGATTGAGCCTGAACCCACCAATCAAAGTCGGGCGGGATTGTCAGAGTTAATCCGTGCCATTGGGTCATAAACACGTTACCCATTGGCTTATACGTTTTCTGAGGCTTGCACCAGAATGGAAACATCAGCTGAACTAATGCACCATTGCGTGGGTCTACAAACTCCAGGAAAACACCAAAAGGTGACTCTCCTAAGACCTTTTTAAAATCCATCCACGCAGCGTGACAGAAGGTATTATCTCTCAATACTTTAACCATTTTCACGTCGTTCATTTCATTCAGCCTTGTTGGTTTCTATGTAATTAGTAAACCATGACCTCAGCCGCTGACGAATAGCGTAAACTATATTATTTTGAATTATTTCTTTTGTGATTGGTTTTGCTTCAGGCAAAAAAATGCCCACCGAAGTGAGCGATTAAAACGGGGCAACTTAACCTTTCCCGTTGATGATCCGAATCAACCTTTCATTCTGCTCCTGTGCCAGTGCTTCCGCCATTTCCTGAACGGCCATCATACGTTTGGTTGGCATGGGCTCGCTGAACAACGACGCAGTAGCAATAGCTTCAAGATACTCAGACTTCAGCTGATTTGCCTCTGCATCAGCGATGGGGAAAGTAGGTAACGGTACGCGTTTCGCGATGGAGGTTGCGACAGATTTCTGCGTTTTCATCGCTGAATTAGTCACAACAAATAACAGGAAATATCCCGCTAAGATACCCAGGCCAATTTTAGCGATCTTTGCTTTGACTCCTTTCGCGGTCAACATGGCTATCGCTGAACAGGTAATGCCCAGGCAAATGAAAAAGAGCGCCCCACCAGAGGTAGAAGCCACTGCGGTGAATAAAGTGATCATATTTCCTCGCTTAAGTGTTGTGGTAGACCAGGATATTGTCCCCCGTAGACAACCGGTAATGAAATTTCTAATCCTCATTTTAAAAATCAAGCCCCCTCTAACTTGACAAGACCGCTAGCGAGGATATTGTTTTGATTAAAATTAATAACAAGGTGGTTAATATGGACAGTCGTCTTCGCGACCTAATCAATGATTATTTAAAACGCGTTTCTGAAGCCATTGAGTTAATGAAGCTCTCAGGGTTCGAATTGCCAATATCTAATAACGCGTGGGCAGGAAACAGCATTCCACAAAGCGGGGAGTTGCATAGTGGCATCAGGTATTTCAAACATGGTTACGGATGCGCCGTGCATTTACGAACGGGCACTATCGATTTTGATTTTGGAGAACACGGGGAATTCAATGGTTTCGATTTTTGGCGCTTATCCGGCTTTGCAAAGGACAATTTAAGCCAATATGGATTTCAAACACCTGATGAATTAAAGCAATGTTTCGACGCTGAAATAACGAAAAGCAATCTGCTTTATTCTGGTTACATTCTTTATTATCTAAATGAACAGCAATAGGCCGGAAACCGGCCTATAAAAACACATATCGCCTACTTATCCGTGAAAGAAAATAGGCATGTTTAATACTCCGTGAAAGAAAATAGGCATGTTTAATACGCCGCTGATAAAGTCCTTTTCAGCTTTCAAATCACGGTAAAACGGTGAGTGAGCCTCTGCCAGTGCCAACAACGCACCACGCTCCGGACCAAATTCATTCACCTGCTGGGTGATCTCCGCAAAAATTTTACGGACGGTTTCCAGGTGACTGGCTGGTAAGCCGTCTTCCTCCAGTAACTGAAGGAATTCCGTGAACATCACATTGCGCGGGATCGGGTTATATTCTTGAGACACATTCACCTCCTAAATGCCCTCAGGGGCGGTTGATAATGCTATTCATACACTGTATTAATTACGCGTTGTCCAGCGTGTCACGCCTTCAGGCAATGGCACTTCCACCTCGGAGAAGTAACCGGTCTGGTATTTTCTCGCTTCTGAGTTACGCGAAAAGATGTAATGCAACGCCAGTTCTTTGTTGGCAAAAGTCATCCTGGTAAAGGTTTTCACTGGTGCAATAATGCCCTCCAGACATTGATTTTCGTTGTACCCAACAGGGCAGATATCGAACCAATGAGCATGGTTGAATGGTGCTTTTGTCTTCGCAATCTTCGCTTTATTCGGATCGTCATAACGCTGAGGCAACGTCACTTCAATCACATCGACAGGGGCATCCTGGTGGAGGTGAGGACTACCAAGCAGTGTATCGATCATAGGCCTGCCGCTTTCATCGCGTAGGCTCTCTGCAAGCCACAGCGTGCTCTTAGAACGATGTGGATGTGACACGTATTCCTGTGCGTAGCGCCAGCGGACATCAAAGCTGTGTATTTCGGATACAGAGTTGCTATTCAGTGAATAGTCCAGCCCGCTGTATTCGAGATCCTTGTTCGTGCTGAACATGTTCACGTCGGGCATTTCCTTAGAGGAAAACATCCACATGTCAGCAGCCTTTGTGCTCAGTTCTTTGATGCGCCCTTCAGGGTGTTTGTAGAACGATGCATACATCTCCGCCAGACCGCTCTTGGCGCTCTCACTTTCCAGCAACTGATAGATGCAGTGTACCGATCGGCTTATAGAGCCCACGTACACAAAGTTCCATTCACTGCCTTCAATGCGGATGCCGATCGGGATCATCAAAGCTGGAACCTGGACTTGCCCACCCGTCTCATGAACGTAGTTCATCTCGTAGTAAGCTTCTTTCCAAAGATGAGACATTTCCGCCAGACGTCTTTGGTTGGCTGGGTTTAAACGATGTAGATCACCGGCTCTGCTTTCCACAAAGCTAAACGCTTCCTGTTTTTCTTCATAACTGCCAAAAGCAGCATTCAGATTCTTCCACGCCTCCGCCTCCGGCCATTCAAAAATTGTTGTTTCCGCCACATTCGAGGCGTTCAGTTTCACCCAGCTGCGTGAGCCTTCTTTGATTCCCGTTTTCGTCAGGTTGAAGTTAATGCGCTGCACCCAGATATGCGGCTCTATCCGATCATCACGCTCACCATCCGTTGGCGCAACGTACAACGATAATTTACCATTCGTGTTCACAATGAGGCGCAAAGGTGCGGCCTTAATTATGCGCGCAAAATCGACTATCTGAGGCAGCATATTCATGCCCCGGCAGGCGATCATGTCCATCACGCCCAGCAGGTTTTCCCACTGCGCTTTGTCGGCCATCGCCTCTGCCAAAGGTGCTCCACGGTTCGCTGCACGCCATGCCATGACTGTTTTGTCGATAACGGTATCTTGGTCGGCTTCATTCCCCACACGCCCTACCACCAGCGCTGCTTTCAGCAGGTCGCGAGACTTCTGCTCTGACTGACGCTCTTCTCGTAGGTACTTAGCCAACGATTTGAACAGCGCAATGTAGTAGGTGTGGTCCGAGCGCACAGCCCGAGAATAGATGTAGTGCTCCAGATGCTCAGCGGTGACCGCGTCCAGGCACAGGTAAGGCAAACGTGCGTCGTCTTCCTTCCACTGTTTGTTGTACTTTTCGATACAGACGTTGACGTTATAGTCACGCGTCACACTTCCTCTCTTGTTGCTATAACTGGTCTTGCTGACTGGCGCTTTGACATTCAACAGGCCGTCTTTGATAAAGGCTACAGCTACGTTGCGGTCGTCTTTAAAGTCCACGGTAAAACTAAAGGAACCATAGGAACGATCGTCATTTTCTTTGGCTGCACCTGGCGCAGTCTCTGGGTTCGCCAGTGAATGCCATTGGCACATCACACGAGAGCCGCTACGTAGGTGACTGTTTGCCCATTCGATGAAACCAGCCAAGGATGGATACTTTTTATTTTCTGGGTTACTCAGCATGCCTGTACCGTCAGCATCATGAATGAAGCGGCAATGTTGCTCTTGGAATTTCATCGACACAAAATTCAGACCCAGACTCCGGTCGTAGAAATCACCAAATAGTTGTTCCCGATGGTCAAGCCCACAACACATAATCAGGAAACGTTTGTAGTGCAGTGCCATGCGCTCATGCGCCTTCAGCCGATCAGAATAAGCGACGTTTTGGAATTTAATTTGTTCCCCATCCATCCCCCGGAACAAGCGCTCTTGCTCATCCCGAGACGGGAACAGCATGTTCGCACCCAGGTGAGACTCCACAGGGGACACGATGCGATACAGGTTTTCGCCGTCGCGAACCATCAAGAATACCTTGGCATTCTCGCTGTTATTAATAAGGTTTTCCATACGGTCTTTGTAGTCGATATAGCGGCGAGTCGTTGCCATGACCAGTACGCAGCGCGGCGAAGGGAAAATTTGATCCACCAGCGCATGGGTATTGCACAGCGCTTGATAGAACTTGTCCAGGTCACCAAAGTCGAACCAGTCACTTAAGTCGTGGTAGATGGCCAACTCTTCATCGACCATCAATTTCTGCTGAACAAAGGTCAGAGGCTCATTGCTGGGAGCGGACTGCCCTTTACGGATCACCTTCACGTTGACGTCTTTGCCAATATAGAGATCTAAAGACTTGATACCGTCCATCAGTTTGTCAACCTGAGAACGCGCATCTTCTGTTGCAGCCAGCTGCGCCGCTGCCATTTCGGCAAAATAAGGCACCACAGCCTGAACTGCCGCTGTAATTTCGATATTACGCTCTTGGATCCACTCGGATTGGATTGTCGCTATTTGATGGTTTTGCTCGGCCGCATCACGCATGTTCTTGATATCGGCTTCAGTCACGCCCGCTGCAATAGCATTACCCACCGAGCCTGTAGCCAGGCGAATAGCGTTATTACTGATAGCAGGCATGGTGCTCGCACTTACACCTTTCTTTGCGGCTTTTTGCTCAATACGTTCTGTCACAATAGCTTTCATCGCCTCAGGGTTAGCGAGAGACTTCGACAGAGATTGAGTTAGATCGGTAACACGCTGCTGGCACAATGCGACTTCAGCATCACGGATCTGACGCGCATCATCAGCGAATACAAAAAGCTCAACAAAGTCATTAAACAAGAATCGGTGCTCTTTGACAGTTCGCTTAACACTGTGAGAAACGCCGTCTTTGTCTACTGTGACAAAGGTTGCGTATTGCTCGTAGTGCTTCGGATGTGCGCGGAGGATGACGGTATGAAGCTGATTTTCAACCCAACGTAGGGATTCGATGAGAAGTACCTCATCCATCAGGATAGCTTCTTCTGGGATATCCTGCATTGCGCGCCAATATTGCCCGCTTTGAAGTGAGTTGAAACGCTGGATACGTTCGACGTGTTCTTCACGAACTACAATGCCTGTCATGGCTCTGCCCTCAATTGTGATTCATTTTCTATTACTATCTTTACACGTAGTGAACAGCTGACGAATAGGTCACAGGCGCACAGAAAGACATATTTGAATAGGGATAGAGGGATCTGACCAGCGCATGTTTGCAGGGCGAAACCACCTTCATTCACCTGCATGTTTGCAGGAGGAAACTCCGCCCCATCGTTACGCGTCTGCGGAAAACAGCATACTTGCAAGGGGTAAAATCAGCTCCTACGCTGCATGTTTGCAGGGGAATAGCATATTTGCAGGGGATAAACTCAGCCCCTCCGCTGCATGTTTGCAGGGGAATAGCATATTTGCAGGGGGTAAACTCAGCCCCCTCCGCTGCATGTTTGCAGGGGAATAGCATATTTGTAGGGGAATAACACTGCCGTTCCGCTGCATCTTTGCACGGGAATAGCATATTTGCAGGGGAATAACACTGCCGTTCCGCTGCATATTTGCAGGGGAATAGCATATTTGCAGGGGAAATTCCCTGCCGTTCCGCTGCATGTTTGCAGGGGAATGCATATTTGCAGGGGGAAACTCCAGCCCCTCCCCTACATGTTTGCAGGGGAAAAGCATATTTGCAGGGGAAATTCACTGCCGTTCCGCTGCATGTTTGCAGGGGAATGCATATTTGCAGGGGGGAAACTCCAGCCCCTCCCCTACATATTTGCAGGGGAAAAGCATATTTGCAGGGGGGAAACTCCAGCCCCTCCCCTACATGTTTGCAGGGGAAATTCACTGCCGTTCCGCTGCATGTTTGCAGGGGAATGCATATTTGCAAGGGGATAAACTCAGCCTACTACTGCATGTTTGCAGGGAAAAGCATATTTGCAGGGGGGATATAACTGCCGTTCCGCTGCATGTTTGCAGGGGAACAGCATATTTGCAAGGGGATATAACTGCCCCTCCGCTGCATGTTTGCAGGGGAACAGCATATTTGCAAGGGGATATAACTGCCCCTTCGCTGCATGTTTGCAAGGGAATAGCATCTTTGCAAGGGGATATAACTGCCCTTCCACGACATGTTTGCAAGGGAACAGCATGTTTGCAGGAGGAAATCACGGTTCCTCAATAACATGTTTGCAGGGGGACGCATACGCCCTGGAATATACTTAATCCAGGTCGGTATTTTTCAACAAATCTGGGTCACGCGAATTGATTGAGAAAAAAACTTGTCGCTTTCCTTTCGACACCCTATAGCCTTCAGTGTACTTGAGGTATTTGACGTCTTCTAATAACTTCATTGCCCTTCTAACCATTTCAAGTTGCTTATAAGGGTCTGAGCGCATATTTAAACGCTTCATCAACCTTTCAAATGAGACTATCTGCACCCTATTCTCACTGTTTGGCAACCCTTCAAGAAAAGCATAGATAGCCTTTGCCACTTCATTTCTTTTGATCGCAGGGAATACCTTCAGCTTCAGAACGCGCTTGTAGTCCATTTTGTACAAGTCACTTAATTTTGGATTGAATTCCAAAATAACTTCGTTTGCAGCTGTATCCACCCTGGAGAAATTCAACAAGTGAGTTGTAGCACTAATCAAATCATCGCCAGTATCTTTGTACACAGATATTGAAGTGGATGTAATTTTTCGAAGTGATTTAGCGACCCTTTCTTTCAGGATTTTGTTAATTTGCCTTGTGTTGTAATCACACATCTTTGCAAAATCACTGAAGGGAAGCACAACTTTATTGTCTACCATTGGATATTCACTGAGTGACTGAATTATTGAAAGCCAGATACGAAAGTCTGTATCCATATCTAATTTAGGCCCAGATATGGTGACTCTGTCATAACCTTCGCTATTAACAATCTCAAGGTTTCTCAGCTCTTCCGAAGCATCCATCACCCTGCTACCAACATTTTTCTTTTCCCTGCTACTAACGGGACTAAAAACACTAAGCCTAAGCAGTGAGATAGGTTGAATCGATCGCGTATCTGTTGATGATATGTAATCAATTTCGCCCGTCGTCTTGTTTTTTACTTCCACAGACAGGCCTAAATCATTAATATCCTTAGCCATAGTTATTCCTAAAATATTATTATTTGTTAACAGGCATTTTGAGCCTTTGCATATTTGCAGGGGGATGTATAACATGTTTGCAGGAGGAAATCAGCATATTTGCAAGGGAAAAATGCATGTTTGTAAGCTGATCTTGCATGTTTGCAAGGGGAAATAACATGTTTGCAAGGGAATTTAACTCTGCAACTGGTTGAAAATAAAATAAAATATCAACCTTAGATCACTTAGTTGTTTTTAGTTATTTAAGATCACAATAGATCCAATTATTAGATCACTCCTGTTAATAACGGGGATAACTTCCTTACCACCCTTCAATTTACTTTAAAAACTCTAAATGTATTTCCATTGGGAAAAATAATTTCAAATCCTACTTTTTCACTCCGCATCTCTATTAAAAACCGATGCCTTTCCGTCCCTAGAAATCAGTGGATTATTCAGTAATAACTCCTTTCCTTCATTCTTGCATAAATCAAAAACCACCTTTAATTGATTGATTTTAAAGATTAACTATAAGGATTTGGTTTCCTTTATTTGTCCACAGCCGGAAGTAACATATACATGTTTGCAGGGGAATGATTTGCATGTTTGCAAGGGAAAATATGCATGTTTGCAGGATGATCTTACATACTTGCAAGGAGAACTTACATATTTGCAGGAGGAAACAGCATGTTTGCGGGGGAAAAATGTTCTATAATACTTTGATAGTATTAATCAATCTCGCCCTTAGATCCCTTAGGTCTTTTTAGATCAGTTATTAGATCAAAAGATCCAATTATTAGATCATCCCTGTGAATAATGGGTATAACTATTTGAAAAGCGGACATCTGGAATGCAATCCGCTTAAAGTTTAAGTAGCCACACGGGATCGAATTTATTTAAAAAGCAATATTTTTTGCCAGACCAAAAACAAAATCATTAGTGAATGTAAAATCACGCCACACCAGGCAACCATCCGCATCACGAATTTCTACCTGAGTTGATGTCTTACTATAACGAATGATCTCAATAGTCTTTCCAGACAAACCACCAGCTCTGATCAATGCTTCTGTAACCTTCAGACCTTCTTGTTGACGAAGGTCATATGCATTGTCATCCGATTCAGTGGAACCCTGTTCAGCACGGGCAATTTGAGCCTCAGCAGAGCGAAACAGGTCAGCCAATTCTTTCCCTTTATTTCGCTCTACACCTGCAAAAACTTCTTCTAAATACGTCATATTTTACCCTTGTGACCAATTTGAAATGATCGTGCTTGTGAAACCAACGATCTCTTTTGAGATCACTTCTTCGGCTTGGAATACTTCGATGCAAATTTCTTTAGAGCCAGAAGCGAGTTCTACCCGACACAATGGAAACGTACCCATAATGTCCCGCTTAAGCTTCGCCAAAAGCTCGCTAAGTGATTTTCCAGGGATCTTTGGAGCTAAGTGAGCAGGAACTGAAACTTGCAGGCAAATCGCCTCAGGGGCGTTACAAGCGCTATCACACATCAAACTCATCGTGCCATAACCGACCAGTGAACGATGATAGAACACCGCTTCACGGGTAGCAGACTCGTGATTGGAGATCAGCGCATAACCATTTTTTTCCAATTCTAGATAGTCGCTATTAGCAATACGCTGAGAGTAGTCCTCACCCCAGGATGCATTATTACGGCCTTCAAAACGGGCATGGTGATAGTGAGACTTTAAAAAAGCATAATGCTCTTCACGGGAAGGCATGGGAATGTGTGAGTAATTCATCAGTGTTTATTCCTTTGCGTATCAGACTTTCAGTATCAAGCCTCCCATGCAGCTGACAAAGGGGTAAACACAACGGAAATCGAAAAACAAATTTAGTTTGTGGAAATGGGTGGGTAATCCCACCCACTGAAATTACTGGCCGACGTTGGTTAACACTTCACGAATGCGATCAATGGTGGTTTGGGCTTTATCATCCCCCACTCCCGCCCCCCTCTTGTGAATTTCGGCCGCAATATGACACACTTGGTCAATGACCATTTCAGGAACTGCCTTCACCACACTTTCCGGACGTGCTAATACGAGATTCATTTCGCAAACAGTGACACCAGCACGACGTGCCATAGCTTCACGTTCACCTGCCGCTACACGCAGATCGTCAATCGATTGCAGCATCGCTTCATTATCTGGCTTACACCCCAGTTCATCGGCAATCTCTTTAATGCATTGCGGAAGCACATCGTCTGAGAAGTGCTGAAGCCGGAACTGGATCAGCGCCAGCTGTTCATCCGGTGTTAAGCTCACGCCTGCCCCCCAGAATGAAAGGCGATTTTTCATGTCCACGAGTCGGGCATGGTTGGTCAGAATATTGGCGTTGCGGGTACCATCAACATCAGGCCCAGCATTCGTTTTTTCAGGTGTCGGATTCATGAAAACCTCATTTTCGGAATGGGTGAATTTCTCAACTACAGTTGCACTTCAACATGAGTTGCTGAAATGTCATGTCGGACATTTTCACTACTTTCTCAGGCACTTCAGCACCGAGACTCTTCAAGTGTGCTCTCAGTTCGTCCCGCTCCTTCATCGTTTCAATCAAGAGCCGAGACACCTGTGCTGACCACTCTGGCCGCATGTGGACTGGCGACTCCGGATAATTGTTCCAGTGCGCCATCATGGTTAAAGCCACGCGCAATGTGTCGCGTTCGAAAACCGAGAGTGACTTAACGCAGATCCCCGGAGGGAATTTTTCCGCCTTAATTAATTTAAGATAGTTAATTTGAGGCCGATTGTTTGCCAGGCTCATGATGCCTCCGTAAAAAAGCAGGTTTTGTGATAATAACGTCCACATCCATGCAACGATTGTCCTGACACATTTGCGCCTGACTTTTGTCGTAGAGCATCAACGCGACACGCTCGCCGGGCAGAGGCAGATCTTTTTCTGCCGGGATCTCACCCACTACATCAATACGGACGGTACTTTTGTTACTGTACAGGCTTAACCCGTCACGTTTTTCAATATCGACTCGGTATTCAGCGATGACAGAATCGGTTTTCTCCTGGCTGGGCATCAATTCGAACCCAGCGATCAGAGCGCCCCCTAACACCATAATCAACGCACCATCTAACAACACATCGGTCATATTCGTTTTCATCATTCATATCCTGTATGAATAGTAAACTTCAATACTGACTCAACTTGTACTGCCGACGAAATTAAGCGTTTCACGCTGCCTCCTGAACGAAGCGCTCCATTGTTCTCACCACGAGACGGAAGTGTTTGCTTAGCGCAACAGGGTCCCGCCCAGCCATTTTGGTGATGGGATCGGAGTCATGCTTCAGCATCAAGCCATCATCCAGTCGCCACAGCATCCGCAGATACTCCAGTTTCAGTTGATTGACGATCACTTCTCTCAGATGCTGAGAGAGCCCCTGGCAGCTTGTAATTGCATTACGACGAGTATGTTGATGGTAACGACGAAAAGCGCGCTCAGTGGACGTGCCGGACTTACTCAGCTTCAACGAGCACCAAGCACTGGTATGTCCGATCACGAAAACCGAAAGTGTGTTTTTGGCCCTATTTTTCTCTTGCTGCATGGATAGTTCATCCTCGCGCGTCAAAGATGCACGGATCCATTGACCGGTTGAGGTCTGATTCGCCAAGTGCCACTGCATGGTGAATGCCAGATTAGCCCACCAGCGTAGACGGATGATACTGGCGTTCACTTTGTTGGCGATCAGAAACTGATAGCGTTCCGTCGTTAGTACACGCAGGTCTTTACGAGACGCAATCCCATCCATTGTCTGATGGCCGTTTAAGCCCAGGCTGCGATAAGTTTGGCCGCGCTGCATCATGCGGTTGTACAGTGCTGACTTTCCTTTGCACAGGGAAACTGCACCGAAGCGCAGATAAAATTGAGCAGCACTGCCGGAGGTGTATTGCCCAGCCAATACCGCTTCACGCAGTCGAGGATATTCCTCCCAAATGATGAACTCAGCAGCATCCGCGTCGATGGTCACTTCACTGTCCTCGCTGAAGCTAACCACGCGACGTTTTCCGTTCGGCGTATTGATAATGCGGCTGGCACGCTCATCGTCGGCACCGTTAAAATAGGCCATTTCAGCGATGGGATCAGCCAGGCCATCCATACCGGAATCATTACCAAACTGCCCGACCTTGACCCACAATGCTTTGGGCATAGGGGTCTTTGGGGTGACAGGCATTTCAGGCTCATCTTCCAGTAAGTCGAGCTCACCTTTTGCCCAGACGCGGCGATAGATTTCCAGAGCATGAAACGGTTTTTCGTTAAAATGGTGGAATGACCACATGAAGTCTATATGGATTAACGCAACCTCACTGACAATGCGAAATTGAGGTGACGCCATGCGGCGGTTGTGGGCGGTGTTTTCCAGTTCGCCCGATCGAAGTTTATCGGCTACATCCTCAGCACGCAGCTGCTCAACGTAGTCCATACTGCAACAAACATGCAGCAGGCGCTCCAGGAAGCGCGGTGAATAGACATCAGGCTGAACCTTGATGAAGCCTCCAGCATACAAGGTGCGACCCACAGGATGCCTATCTTCCCACGCATTGCGACGCTTGGACAAAAATCTCTGAATACGGTTGAGCCCAGCCATGTAACCGTGGCGATCGTCATCAGAACGCAGAAGGTTTTCCATTGATTTATCGAGACCGACCGCCTGGCAAGCCCAACATCCAAACCGGCTCCCACAGGCTTCACTGGATTTTTTCTCAGAACCCGACCAAACACATTCCCCTGTTGCGGCCTTGTAGAGCTCAGCGGTGTCGTTGTTGCTGTCCAGGTAGCTCGGCAGCAGATACTTAGAAGCGCTTCCGGCGCTTAGCAGAAACTCCCACACGTCGCCCTGTAACCAATGCCTGATGGGGTACAATTCGCCGCCTTCTTTTGTGATCTTAACCTGACTCGCATTCCCGCCTTTTAAGGCGATGTTTTTGGCTCGGATAACGCCCTCTGCATCGCGGCTTCCCAGCAGCAAACAGACGCGTTTACCCACGGATTTTGGCAGGCTTTTCACGTATGCCGTTTTGGCGCGTTTGGCCGCAAAAATCTTCAAGTCGTTGGAGCACTGACGCACTGAGCTGTTGGTGAACGTGGGCAAGCCACGCCCCGTCAGTATCCGCCCCGTCCAGCTGGAGGTGAGCCCCGGTTTTGCGAGAACAATAGACAGCGGCAGGTTTTCTTGATCGATGAACTTTTCAAGCGCAGCCAGTTTCTGATCGGCGAGCCAGCGTATCTCAGGGGTTTCAATGCCAGTATCGGTATGCAAAAGGTAATGGTGTTGGCTAATAGGAATTCCCGCGCGAACAGCGCGCACCAACGCCATGAGGAATAAGTGCAGGACAATTTCGGAGTCTTTACCGCTACTCCAGGCGAGGGAGATCGTCCAATTATCAGCAAGGGCTTGGTAGATAGAAGCTGTGCCATTATGGATGAGATCAGCCATGCTGACTCCACGACTGGCATCACGATAGTTCAGGTCGGCATCTTCCTTCAGTGTTTGCCATACGGCCTGCCACTTATCCGCTTTTAAGACTGATATGGAAGGTAGTTCCGGATTTTTAAAGTTGAAGGAATGCTGCATAAATCACCTGTTATTTGTTTTGTTTACAGGATATTTTCTCATGAGGCAGACAGCTGACGAAGTAATGAGCGCTAAAAACAATTCTTTAGCTAGATAATTAAATTTATAATATTCTGTGATAAATTAGACTAAAACCTAAAAGGTTATCTCATGTGGCAAATTGAACTGGAAAGTATAATTAAGAAATTGGATTCAGATTACGAAATTGCGAAGGAGGAAACATTATGCTGTTCAGGGGCAGCTTATTGTGCTTTTGAAGCAAATACAGAAACCTTCAAATATGCAATTGGTTTTATAGAAAGATTTTTTTCGAATAGCAAATTCTTCACCTACATCCTAACATCCTATGAAAATCAAGAAATAATTAATCAGTATATTTCTAATGATGAAAGTAAAGACATTTCATTCGTAATTAAAGGGGCTGACATTTATAATAATTGTAACTGCCTACGCAGCCACCGAAATATTATTAGCCTTAGCTTTATCAATGAGCATAAAGAAAAAACAAAATGGAAATGCCATCATGGCGGCTCTTATGCATCTTGGTTGAGTGGTGCGCACGAAAGAATTGATGTAGCAACATATAACTTGCAACAAATAAAGTTAATTAAAAACAAACTTGAGTTATTTGATTTTATAGAAAAACGATATTACTATCCGAATGAAACATCAAGTGTTAATGATAATAAAATAACACAACATAAAGACAATTATAAGTATTACCATATTTTAGATAGTATTATAAAACAATTCAATAGGGATAAACCGAACGATCTAACAGAAAGAAATGTCGATATCGAATCAATTTCTCAGGAATACAATGCCAATGGAGTGAAGCTAAAACTGGTTGACGCACAGTTTGCCCGGTATAGCTTGTTATCTATTAATGAGTTTACTAACATAGAAAACGACGGTCCGTTTGGTGCTGTGTTTGACAGTCGAATAAATAAGAAATTGCAAATTAATACTTCTCCAAAGTTATTAAATATATTTAAAGAGTTGATCTCCTGTAACTATTTAAAAAATCTAGCATTAAAGCCAATGGGTATCATTGACGTAGGTTTCGGATTGGAATCTATAGAACGAGGCGCCCCTCTTGGTGCATCAATAAAAATGCTACCTTCATTATCTTGTTTTTATGGTGTGATATATAATGATAAATTAATAGTTTCACACAACAAAGAAAAGCAAGAAATAACATTTGAAGAATTAAGGGATGATTACAATCTATTGGATGACGGCTGCGTTGTTACTCAAGTTATTCACATTAAATATTTTATAGTCAAGAATGTGGAGAATACTTCATTGAGCATCTAGATCATGAGTATATTTTATATGATTCATCTGAATATACATTAAAAGAGGAAAAACCTGAACAAAAAGGCAGTGTAGATAAAATAAAAACATTTAAAATTGACAACTCGAAAATTCCTTTTTTCTATAAGCATAAAGGTAATTACTTGCTACTCATAATTCTTGAGCTATATTTTATGAATAAAGAATTATTGCGAGAGTATTTTGAAGAAGTAAATAAGAACAAATAGATAAGTTTAAAAAAAGCCAGAATACCCTGGCTTTGGTAACATTCAATATTCTTCAAACTGTGGTCCGGTGTAGTTGTCAAATCGCGACCACTGGCCGTTGAAGGCCAAACGAACCGAGCCGATAGGCCCGTTACGCTGCTTACCCAGGATAATTTCGGCTACCCCTTTGTGCTCGCTATTCTCGTTGTAGACCTCGTCACGGTAGATGAACATGATGAGGTCCGCATCTTGCTCTATCGAACCCGACTCGCGCAGATCCGAGTTTACGGGTCGTTTATCTGCTCGTTGCTCCAGTGAGCGGTTAAGCTGCGATAAGGCCACCACGGGTACCTGTAGTTCCTTCGCAAGCGCCTTCAAAGAGCGGGATATTT
The DNA here is from genome assembly GCF_020640995.1 of Proteus sp. NMG38-2. NCBI lineage: Bacteria > Pseudomonadati > Pseudomonadota > Gammaproteobacteria > Enterobacterales > Morganellaceae > Proteus > Proteus sp. NMG38-2. The sequence continues at coordinate 242,168 of NZ_CP085482.1, read as the reverse complement.
CTGCTATTTCCTGTGTTCGGTTGTCTTTCAACGCCGGAACCCGCATCAACTGAAGGTAGTCCACCATGATCAGGCTCAAACCACCGTTTTCACGAAACACTCGCCGTGCCCGCGATCGCAATTCAGTCGGAGTTAGGCCGCTGCTGTCGTCGATATAGACGTTTCGTTTTTCCAGCAAAATGCCCATCGTGCTTGAAATACGAGCCCAATCTTCGTCATCCAGTTGGCCCGTCCTGATTTTGGTCTGGTCAACGCGGGACATGGAAGCCAGCATACGCATCATGATTTGTTCACCTGGCATCTCCAGGCTGAAAATCATCACAGGCTTGTCCTGTGTCATCGCTGCGTTCTCACAGATGTTCATCGCAAAGGTGGTTTTACCCATTGAAGGGCGCGCTGCGACGATGATCAGGTCGGACTTTTGGAGTCCGGCTGTCTTTTTGTTCAGATCGGTGTAACCCGTATCGACGCCTGTCACCCCGTCATGCGGTGTTTGGTACAGCTGCTCGATGCGCGTTACAGTTTTCTCCAGAATGGCATCAATGCCCATCGGCCCGCTGTCTTTATTAGTTCGAGCCTCTGCAATCTGGAACACACGGCTTTCGGCCAGGTCCAGTAATTCAGCACTATTCCGACCCTGGGGATCGTAACCCGCATCCGCAATATCATTGGCCGCAGTGATCATTTCCCTCACTACGGCACGCTCACGCACGATGTCGGCGTAGGCTGTGATGTTAGCGGCGCTTGGGGTATTTTTCGACAGTTCGGCCAGATAGGCAAAGCCACCGACCAAGTCAAGCTGGTTGTGTTGCTCCAGTGCTTCAGCAAGTGTGATCAGGTCAATCGGTCGGCTTGATTCCACCAGCCGTTGCATCATGGTAAAAATACTTTTGTGGGCACGGGTAAAGAAATCCCCTTCCACAACACGTTCGCTCACCAAATCCCAGCGTTCATTGTCCAGCATCAGACCGCCAAGAACGGATTGCTCCGCTTCAAGTGAATGGGGAGGCATTCGAAGACCAGCCAGACGCATATCTTGTTCAGTGGCGATCGTGGACGAACGTTGATTTTTCTCTTTCATCACCGGCCTCACAGCGTGTTTCGTTGCGCGATTTGGCGTTCACATTCAGCCGCCAAGGACGGGTAATGCTGTGCAATTGCAGAATACAGTTGCTGGCTCATGCAAGAGGCTTCACGTTCCTGCCCAGAGCTACGATACGCATTTTCTTTATCGTGATCGTAGTTGCTGAGCAGCTGTCGAACGTAATTCACTTTTATGCGAGCCAGAAACGCGTCGGTGTTTTTGCCTTTTCGGCGAATGGAATGGCCTTTCCCCAGCGCGCGCGGCTTACAGCCTCGGCTTTCATAGTGGGAGATAGCTAACGTTTCCAAGGAAGCGTCATCAATGACGCGGATGGTGATTTTAGGCAGGATAGGCAGTGCGTGATCCATAAAACCTCCGAGCTGCCGTGACGTTATTTTTTTATTGAACGGCACGGGCGGTGTAGTGAAGTGAGATAAAAAAGGCCGGAGAACCGGCCTAATCTTGCGAAGACAGCGCGTTGGTTTATGCCTCAGCGTCGCCCTCGCCTTCACCGTCATGAGCCTCAGTGGCTTCTTCATTGCCTTCGTTTTCAGCCTCAGCAGCTTCTTTCGCCGCCTGTTCGGCTTCCTCTTCCAGCTTGGCCGCTTCTACATCGCTCAGCGCTGCCATCAGCTGGCGGGCAACTTCAGGGGACAGACGCAGCACCACTTCTTCCGGCACGGTCTCAGCGATTTCAATCTGGTTTTCGTGCTCAGCCGTTGGTGCGGGAGGGATCTGCGAGCGCAGCTGATCCAACGTCGGCAACAGGCTTTCGAAGGTTTTGCGCACGACTTTTGGTTTCACCTTGGCTTTCTTCGGCGAAGACACATAGCGCGCGGTGACGCGGTTTTTACCTGCTTGCTCGGCTTTAGCCAGAGAAGCCATCAGGATGTCGAAAGCGTCACGGTCGGTGCCTTGGCAATCAGTGATCACGTCAATCGCAACATCACCGGACACTTTATCGTCTCGTACCAATTTTTTAATGCGCTCTTCGGCTTTAGCCAGGATCAGGCTGCGACGAACGGTTACGCCGGACAGACCCAGACGACGAGCGATAGAGTCGATTTCGTGGCCCCAATCAACCAGACGGCGGAAACCTTCAGCGCGCTCAATCATCTTCAGGTGCTTGGTGTTGGCGCTTTCGATCATGTTGAAGACTTCTTCGTCCTTACCGCCTTCGAACTCTTCAATGATCAGCTTTTCAAATACTGCACCTTCAGCGATAGCGGCCATCAGGCCGGTGAAGCGGTGGTGACCGTCGATGATTTTCAGGCGAGTCACACCGTTCACAACAACCACTTTAACGCGGATAGCCGGGACGCTGCTCGGGTGGTTCAGGTAGGCGTTCTTGAACATCTCTGCGCGCTCTACATCAACCTCACGCAGGTTCAGGCCTTCTTCAACGTACAACCATGAGACGCTGACCGCGTACACGTTGTTTCGACCAACGTTCAGCTCTTCAAACAGCGCGCTGTTTGCAGCTGTTTTGCGCTCTTTGGATACGAAGTCGCTCAGACCACGCAGCGTGGATGGGGCCTTGTCCATCTGACGCATGATAGCGCCCAGATTGCCCATCAGCTCGTTGTCACGGGAAGCTTGGAAGATTTGTTGTACGTTGATAGTCATGATAGTTACTCCGCAAATTGTTATTGGTTGTTTACGTGTTTGTGCTTACTTCTGAATCCAGTTAAACACGGCGTGTACCGGTGACGAATAGCAAATGCGGAAAAAAATAGTCTTTTTTCGATTGTTTTTTTATCGATGGGAAATGGGCGTAAAAAAAGCCAGTATTGCTGGCCTTTGGTTGGAGAGTTCCGTTACTGTGAGTTGGCTTTCGCTTCCGTCATGATTTTGTTCATTGCAGCGGCAAGCTGCTCGCTTTCACCTTCGGTGTAATCCGGCCAAGGAACGAAAGGACGATTTGTTTTGTTCAGCAAAGAGAAACCTGTAGGGCACCGCCATTGCATTGGAGTCGTTTGACCTTCAGTGAAGTTAACCAACATCAGTTCTTGCTCGCAAGTGACATCTTTCACACCACCGATCTCAATCAGGCGGGTGCTCATTATCCCAAAATGTTCATCTGCAAACTTCAAGTGGTCATAGGCCGCAAATGTGCTGTAAAGGCCGACCCACAGAAGGATCTGGATATTAAGGATAGTGCCTATCTGTCCGAGAGTTTTTTCTTTCATGGCTTTGCGTAATAAAAGCGCGGCACCAAACAGCAAGTACAGGCCACCAGCCAGGAAAAGCCATACAGGTAAATTGGAGCCTGATTGGTCCACCTGTTCAGAGCCTGCATCCATCAATGATTTGATGAATGGAGCAAGGAGCAAGAAGAAAGCCGGAACATAGAATAGCCAAGTCAATTTTACTTGTCCGATAGCTGCTATACGTTTTTCCTTGTCAAGGCTCGCTTCTTCTAGCACAACTTTCATTGTTTTTGCGAAGGAAAATATCGCTGCGATCATAAATAGGACCGTCATTATTAAATACATTTACTCTCCAAAACTCAGGAATACATACTTTGAAGCAATGGTACAATGTTAATAATTAAAATAGTAATTAATTCAGTCGCAAATTGAGGGGCATTTTCAGGTAACGGTAAATAAACTGCCACCCTTCCCCGTGTGGTGTACGGTAATCCAGGCGCGGTAGATGCTGCTTTGCATCGTGTTGATTATAGTTTTTCGATGCAGTATTGAATTGGAAAAAATGCGCGAGCTCATGCGCTACCAGCGCCCGAAGATGGTCTAGTCGGTTAATGGAATAAAATGAGCCAATTTCCTTATCCTTGCAAACATGCGCGTACTCGTGAAAGTAGCATGCAAACATGCGCAGGCCGTATATTTCGACCAAATCCGTCTCGAAGATGAGTAACCAGTACTGAAAGGTTAGGTGCTAATATAGTACCTAACCTTTATTTTCAATGTGTTATGTGAATATTCGCGTGCTGATGGTAAATCAAGGAGCACCAATGGCACATGTACATTTCATGTATATTTCATGTAATTCTCGTGGTTATTATATTTGGCAAAAGTCATATGTAGGAAAGCTAATTCGATTTGACTTGAGAACTAGAGATCTACAAATCGCTCATAAACGTTCAAAAATTCTACTTAGTACTTTTCATCGATTAAAAAAAGAATGCACTGATTTTGATGAGATCAGAGCACATTTAATGAATGAACGAGATATGTTCATCGAAGAAGGGATCCATTTAGAGGCAAACTACATTTATTGGATTAATAGCGGGAATTTACCTAATAGACAGCTGAATGATAGCCGCTTTCAAGCTAAAGGGCATAAAATTAGTCAAGTTGCTGATGAGTGGTACAACGAAATGAAATCTGAATGGAGGCCATTAACATTTAAAGGTAACAAGGCTGCGATTGATTATTTAATTAGCCTATATGGTGATAAAGATATTCAATCATTTAACAAACCAAAGGTAGCTAGTTTTAAAAAAGCTTTAAAGAATAAGTATAAGTCTGAATTCTCTAGCCAATCCATGTTTAAGAAAGTATCAGCTCTTTTTAGCTTTGCCGCTGATAAAAGGGATTATATTACTAAAAATCCTTTTAGTAATATGGGATATAAGAAGATTAAAAAAATTAACCCTAGAATCTCAGTATCCACTGAATCACACAAAAAAGTACTTGAACTTATAGAGCACAAATCTCATCTGTGGTGGCTTATACAGGTACTATATTACACAGGTATGAGAGTGACCGAATGTATACAGCTAACAGAGCAGGATTATGTATACATTGCGGATAAAGGACAAAAGATAGCTTGTATAAGTGTTAATGATAGGGATGGTAAGAGGATTAAAAATTCAAGTAGTATAAGAACTATACCAATTCATAAAAATTTACTTCAAAGCGGAATTATGGATGAGAAGCCAGTATTTCCATGGGCTGTTCATAATCCAGTATCTAATGCTGTAGCAAACCTATTTAAAAAAATAGATGAAAAGCATAGCCCACATGACTATCGATACGCTATGAGTGATAGGCTAAGAGATATATCAGACCTTCCCGACCATATAAGGTTTAGCATACTTGGTCACAGTAGTAGTACTATGACTGATAGCGTATACAGAGGGAAAGAGCCTATTTTTCTGATGAAAGAAGCAATTGACCGAACTTAGCCATGTTGTTCCAACATAGCTAAGTTTTTACCATCAGCACGCGAATATTCACATAACACATTGAAAATAAAGGTTAGGTACTATATTAGCACCTAACCTTTCAGTACTGGTTACTCATCTTCGAGTACTATCAGTACTGGATCCTAATCCAAAAAAATTAGTTATTACAATGAATTATAATTCATACTCACATGCTAATGAGTTTAGTTTTACATGAATATTACATGATTATATCAGGCTCCAGTACTGATATGGTAGCGTTATGATAAGTACAAAACTGAAGCTCAATGTGTTCTCGCGACAAAGTTACTTGCCTTTAGTACTCGAATTGTTTTGGGTCAGGATGGATTTTATCTATCGAAAGTTTCTAAGGAATCTGTTGCTCATGTAAAAAATGAAGGGCTTTTTATATCATTGAAGTAAAAGTTCAGTACTGATTTGCGGTTATTGGTATGCATACACCTTAGCTAAGCTATCAATGATATTTGTTGATTACTGTACTTGCCATTTTATTTTTATAAAAAAGTGTCCAATGGGTCAGCAGAGGTATTAAGAGATACATTATTACCATTGGACATTTTTTACTGATTCACGACCACCAATCAGGGCTATTGAGCATTAAATCAATATCACTATTGAGTTTATCAATTAGCTCTATTAGTACTGAATCCTAAACCAATAAAAACTCATCATTATTGTTAATTAGATTTCATATCCATATGATAATTAATTATGTTATACATGAAGGAATCAGTACTGATAGAGTAGCGTTATGATAAGTACAAAACTGAAGTTCATTGCATTTTCATGACAAAGTTACCTGCCTTTAGTACTCGAATTATTGTCAGTCAGGGGAGTAAACTGTTTTTATGAATACTTAAAGTAATACCTTACTGAAGTAAAAAATGATGAGGTTTTTATATCATTGAAGTAAAAGTTCAGTACTTTATACTAAGAACTATGTATAAACCTCTCGATATTAGAACTAGATTCACATTTATTCAAGTAATAAACAGGAGGATTATCATAAGTGATATTAACAGTTCAAAATTCTTTATTTGGGTAATTTTATATATAATTCATAATATTAGATATCTTAATTATATATTTTTCATCACAAAATAAGAATGGTAAATGTGTGATAGAAGGCATGGAAATTTAAATTAAAATAATGTCTAATTGTACCTGTTACTGATTATAAAGCTCCATAATATTTACTTTATTTCTTGTAAAAAATAACTGTTTAATAATGTGAGGATAAAATGAATCTAAAAAAAAAGCTTATTAGTACTTCATTATCACTAGCGATTACTGGGATGATTAGTACAAGTTCATTAGCCGCAGATGATACCAAGTTAAAAGCCACAAAAACGAATGTAGCGTTTTCTGATTTTACCCCTACAGAATATTCCACAAAAAACAAACCAAATGTTATACTTATTACTGTTGATGATTTAGGCTATGGTCAACTTCCATTTGATGAACGTTCTTTTAATCATAAATCAATGGAAAACAGAGAAGTCGTTGATACTTATAAAATTGGTATTGAACAAGCGATTGAAGCCGCTAAAAAATCAACACCAACATTGCAATCATTGATGAATGACGGTGTAAAATTAACTAATGGCTATGTTGCTCACGGTGTTTCAGGTCCTTCTCGAGCGGCAATAATGACAGGTCGTTCACCTGCACGCTTTGGTATCTATTCAAACACAGATGCTCAGGATGGAGTACCTCTAGAGGAATTATTTTTACCTGAGTTATTTCAAAAACATGGCTATTATACCGCTGCAATAGGGAAATGGCACTTGTCAAAAATAAGTAATGTTCCTGTTGATGAAAAAAAACAAACTCGTGACTATCATGATAACTTTATCACTTATTCAGATGAACCGTGGCAGCCACAAAATCGCGGTTTTGATTACTTCATGGGCTATCATGCAGCTGGTGTAGCATATTATAATTCTCCATCATTTTTTAAAAATAGAGAACGTATTGAAGCAATTGGCTATAGTAGTGATCAACTAACTGATGAAGCAATTGGTGTTGTTGATAGAGCCAAAATGCTTAATGAACCATTTATGCTTTATTTAGCTTATAATGCACCACATCTACCTAACGATGATCCAGCACCTGACATTTATCAAAAACACTTTAATACTGGAAATCAGACAGCAGATAATTTTTATGCTTCCGTTTACTCAGTTGATCAGGGCGTTAAAAAATTACTTTCTCAGTTAGAAAAAAACGGCCAATTAGATAATACAATTATATTCTTTACATCTGATAATGGTGCTGTTATTGATGGACCATTACCATTAAATGGTGACCAAAAAGGCTATAAGAGCCAAACAAATCCAGGTGGTGTTCATACTCCAATGTTTGTATGGTGGAAAGGAAAACTTCAGAATGGCAATTACGATAAGCTAACTTCAGCAATGGATTTTTTCCCAACAGCTTTAGATGCAGCTCAAATAGAGCGTCCTAAAAATTTAGATGGCGTATCTCTACTCCCTTATATTTCTAAAGATAAAAGCAACTCTAAATCAAGTGAACCTCATAAAAATTTAGCTTGGATAACTGCATATTCACATTGGTTTGATGAAGAAAACATTCCATTCTGGGATGGATATCATAAATTTGTTAGAAAAGAATCAGATGATTATCCTCACAATCCAAATACTGAGGATTTGAGTCAATTTTCTTATACAGTTAGAAATAATGACTACTCCTTAGTCTATACAGTAGAAGATGACAAATTAGGGTTATATAAAGTTACGGATTTACAAGAGAAAAACAACCTAGCAGATGATAAACCAGAAGTTGTAAAAGAAATGCAAGAAACAATAAAAGAATTTATTAATTCAAGTAAACCACCAATCAATGATATTAATAAAAATAAGTTTGGTGAGATTAAAAAATCATTAGGTCTTTAATTAATAAATGGCAGGTAATACCTGCCATATTTAGGTGGGTATATGCACTTCACAATTAAGCCAACAAGTTTCCAATGTAACATCAAATGTGATTATTGTTTCTATTTAGAAAAAGAACATATTTTTCAACATAAAAACTGGATGAACAATGAAGTTCTTGAAAAATTCATAAAAAAATATATAGATGCTTGTAATACAAAAAGTGTTTATTTCACATGGCAAGGAGGAGAACCGACTATGGCAGGAATCTCCTTTTATAAAAAAGTTGTAGAATTACAAAATAAATATAAAGGCAGTAAACAAATTTTTAATGCATTACAAACGAACGGATTACTGATTAATGATGATTGGTGTCAATTTCTAAAAAAAAATAACTTTCTGATTGGAATATCTATAGATGGACCAGAGGATCTACATAATAAATATAGAAAAACAGGTTCAGGGAAAGGTACGTTTAAAAAAGTACTAAATGCTATTGAACTATTTAAACAGTACAATATAGAGTTTAACACCTTAACAGTCATAAATAATTATAATGTAAATCATCCAATTGTCGTTTATGAATTTTTAAAAGAAATTGGTAGTAAACATATTCAATTTATAGAACTACTAGAAACAGATGTTCCCAATGAAAAATTTATTGGTGATATAAAGTTTGATATTATAAATTTCTCTGTACCATCCGAGTCCTATGGTATTTTTATGTCCGAAATATTTAAACGTTGGATTAAATATGATTTTGGAGATATATTTATAAGGCAGTTTGAGAGTTTTATTAGCTGTTTTCTAGGGAATGGACATAGCAGTTGCATATTTCAACCTGTATGCCACGATAATTTTGTGATCGAATCAAACGGTGATATATATGAATGTGACCACTTTGTATATCCAGATTTTAAAATAACAAATATAGATGAAGATATCGAAAATATTTCCACTCCGAAATTATCATTTGAAAAGGCAAATCTTTCTAAAGAATGTTTGGAATGTGATTATAAATCCATATGTAATGGAGGATGTCCTAAGCATCGGATTAATAAAGCTACAAATGCAAATATATCTTACTTTTGTCATGGTTATAAAAAAATGTTCTCAACAATAGTTCCATACCTAAATGCAATGACTTCATTAGCAAAAAATAATATACCATTAAATGAGATATCAAAAATTGCAGATCAAATCGAAGCAATAAATAAAGCCTAATACTTTAGATAAATGGGGAAAAATAAGAGTAACATTTCCCCATACAGCATATCAATTATTTGTGCTAATGCTTATCTATAGACTACTCCCTAATGATACCCGCCTAATTCAACTAAAATAGTATCATTTAGTACTTGATCCTATCTATATGATTCAGTATCATTTGACTATACCCATTTGAGTCACCATACATAAATCCCAATTGCAATTGAGCATAGGCATTCCCTTGCTTGGCCGATAATTCAAACCATTTAAAAGCTTCCTCATAATTATGGCTGTTATAATAGTGTGAGCCAAGGCCATATTGAGCTTGGTCATTTCCTTGTTCAGCCTCCCTTTTAAGTATTTTTAATGGTTTATCATCCATTATTCCAACTGTACTTTTACCATTTTCAGTTTGATTATTTAACCTTGCCAGTACATCAGCAGCCTCTTTAACTCCTCTGCTCGAGGCTGACTGAAGGTATTTAATACCTAAGACTTCATTTTGCTTCACCCCCTCACCGACCATGTACATAGAGCCCAAAACTACGTCAGCTTGGCCAGAACCGTTCTCAGACGCTCTCTTTAGCCAATACAAAGCTTTTGAGTAGTCTCGTTTCCCGTCATAGCCCATATAGTAAAAAAATCCAGCCTGAGCTTGAGCTTCAGGGTTATTTTGTTCTGCTGATTTCATATACCATTTAATCGCCTCTTCGGGGTTTCTTTCGACTAGCCGCCCCTCTAGGTATACATTGCCTAAAGCTTGTTGAGAAAGAGCATCGCCATTGTTTGCCAGGGTTGTTAGTTTAGATATCAAGGATTGCTCACTTTTGACAGGCAAATTATTAGCAGTAGCACTGAGGCTTAATATCAATGTTAGCGATATAAAAAAAATCCGTTTCATATGTAAACCCTTTAATTGCTTATAAATACTTGGTGATTTTTGATAATTATACGTATCAACCTAAGATTGGCTGATCAAGCTGAAAAGTCTAAGAAATAGTATTTTTAATACCTTTAATTAAAGACAATAAAATAACGTATTTTTTCAGTATACATAAGGGGAATTTTGATATCCTCACGTACAGGTCATCAGCTGTTAATGATTAAAAAAAGCCCGACATAATGGGGTCACTTCATAAGCAGGACTTTCTGGGGGAAGTAGGAAAAAGAAGGAGAGGTGTTATTTTTGTACTTTGACCGCTTCAGCCTTCATGGCTGCATCAATTTGTTCTCGCAGCTTAGTGGCGTGATGATCATCCTCTTCATCGGTTATGGTTTGGGCTGTGAACATAGCCTCACTTCCATAGCGAAGCGGTTTTCTAACCGCAACATGATGCGCCACCAGCCAATTCATGCGCCGGGCATCGTCTGCTAACGTGTAACAGCTACTTACAGGCTGAGCAAGCAATGCGGTGCGGTAGGCGTTCCAGCCTTTGCACTCAGCAATAGCTTCGATAACCTCTCTATCTTGGCTGGTAGTGTCGAGATCTGAATAATCGACAGCATCTGGCACTGCTGGCGCTGGTGGAACGGCGACATTGCATAGAGCAGCACGTAGACCGACCTTGATTTCTTCTAGTTCGTCGTTGCCGATACTGCCATCAGTCAGGGCGTGATGAAAGTCGAGCGCCATCCGTTCTGTTACTTGAACTGCCTGAGCCTCTCGGCTCGCCCGCCCTTTCCACCCTTCCCACATGGCCGCAGCCATCATAAACCAGACGTTGCCACAGCTGTCTTTTTTGTTGTCGAAGAACCAATTCACAAAGTCCATCGACATGGCGTTATCTTTGGCAAACTGCTCACGTTCGGTCATGCTATCGTTTCCTCTGACTGCCCGGCCAAAGCCAGGTGCTGTTGCAGTGCAGCCCGAACGATGTCAAACATGCTATTCAGGCGGATAAAGACTGGGTTCGGCACCGTCGGCCACGGCAGGTACCACGGTTCAGTGCTGAAGTATGGCACCTCACTGATCACTGAAGAATAGGCACAGACTGTGCTTTTGATATCGTCAGATCCGTCGATTTCCTCCCAGCACACACGGGCTTGGTCTTTGGATAACTCCCCTTCCCGGCGCAGGCGCAGCACTTCACTGAACATGAAACGCATATTCGCCTCATTGTCATTGTCGATTTCGCTGCTCACGTTACCGGCCATGCAATTGACCAGGTAATCATTGCCGCAGTCACAGAAAAACTGCTCAACGGAGCGGTCGCTCATTGCGAACCAGGAGCCTGTCCACGCCTTGCCCTCACACGTTATCGTGATTCGGCCACGCCCAGGCCCGTAGTTTTCAGTCACCACGCGGATCGGGTCAAAGTCCCGAAGCTCGCTGATCTCAAGGCTCATCACCTTGGTTTCAGTTACTTTCATCGTCATTACCTTTTGTATAAGTTGACTTTCATCAGCGCGCGGGTGGCTTAAGCCAACATCTACTGATCGGTTAGTTTTACCAGCAAATTCCACATCACAACTTCTTCATCAGTGGCCGGACAGCACCCACCGCCAGACTTCCATTGTTTGACCCAAATACCCGAACGGTCTTCAATGAAAAAATCCAGATCCTGGAGAATTGGATTTTCCGCTGGCTTCTCTTTTGCAATTGGCATGATTAACAACCCCAATAATTTTCAGAAAGATAGAACACGGTACTTTAACGCTTGAATTTTTGAGTCTAACACCGGGTTCACCTTCCGGGAATTACTGACATTGCTTTTAACTCTGCTTGATTTCAGTAGGCAGATCCGCCTCAGGTGAAGCACACATCGCCGCAGCATACTGACGGGTAGCGACATCAATGTCGTCTTCAGTCTTTTTCGCTGACTTCGGCCCGTTGTCTGGGTGGCGAAGGTGTTCACGGTAGATCGCAGGCCACTGCACTGCGAGCATCGCCCGCAGCTGTTCGTCGGTCGGTTTTTTCGGTACCAGCATAAACCCGACAGGAATATGCAGCGCTGGTGGAGCGGCAAACACCGGCACCGGGTTTGTAATGCGATCGGCACGGTCAACCGGATAAATGAAGCCTTTGCCGTTTTCGGCATAACCCAATGGAGGCGCTTCCTTCAGTTCGGCCAGCTCTTCCAAAGCATCAGCATTATCCCGCAGCCGTTTCGTTTGCTCGGAATAGCCCATGTCTTCCCAGCGCAACGCCTCCAGACGAAATGCCGCAGCGCGCGTTTTTAACTGCTCTACTGTCATTGCCATTACGATTTCCTGTTTTGCTACGTCAATTAGAGGGTATGTGGCTTTTCAAACAGCTCACGGAACTGGTATGAACCATCGGTATGAATAGCCCGCATACGTTGGTACAGCGATTCGTTAGGGATGGAGTGCCGGCGCTCCACATACTGCGATCGGAAGAACTATACCGGTATTGATACTCCGCCACCGGCATAGGCGCTGTTGCCCTGTATAGTTCCGCCTCCACAGAGGCCTTTTCACGGCGCGCAGTGTCCAGGTCTGTCTGAAGCTGAATAACCCAGCGCGCGAGCTCACCGGTTTCATTCCGGAGGCGGCTCAGGTCTTGAATCTGGTATTTGTCAATTTTGCCCATTAGCAGGGAATCCCTTTTCAGTGAAGAAAGCCAGCCCTTCGGAGTACATCTGCTTCAGTTCAGCAGAACCCGGCTCAGCAGCGCACTCCGGCGACCATTTCGCCATGTCGGCCAGACCGACAACCAGCTTTTTAACGATCACACGCTGAATGTATTCCCGTCGCTCTTCCAACAACCAGGCAGAAGCTTCAGTCATGTAGAAATGCAGGGTCTTGGCGAAGCCCACTCGCTCTGTCGTTTCAGCCCGGCCAGCCAGATAGTCGCAGCGTGCGATCGCAATGCTCAGACCATCTTCAGTGAGTGCATAAGCACTATCCCCCTCGGAGTGGGTTACACCGGACTTCATCACGCAGTAAGCATCTTTATCGCGCAACACCCAAAATTTTCCATTCTCGTGAACGATGTCTTTTTCCTGCATGGGGTATTACTCCTGCTTTACAGCCGAATCGAAGTCAGTTGCCCGGAACGAACGGCAGGTATTGAAGATTGCCCAGCAATTGGGACAGTTAACTTTTGCGCCACGAGGTGCGGGTTTGGTTTCCATCGCCGTGTCGCTCAGGCCACCATCAAGGCCGCACAGAGTCGTATAGCCGCCACCCGTGCCCAAATCCCCCACGGGCAAGTGAACATGCTCTTCCCCGCCGTCTTCCAGCAAAGTCACAACAACCAGGCGGCTCATCGGGCATCTTCCACGACTTTGAAGTCGATCACCCAAACCATCGGATTGGCCTCCCAGCAGTCAACGCCGTGGATAACCGACCACTTACGGGCGAACACATCGGCCAGGCAGTCACCGCTGCGGGTATCCCTGATAGAACAGCCTTCCCTCAGCGCATCGGCATCACTGATGTCGCGAAGGGGCTCAATACGAACCGCCGTAATCTCCAGCGTAATTCGCGACTCAAACTGCGTCATTTGCTGCGCCGGAAACCAGCGTTTAACTTTATTGGCTGAGCCATCTTCAAGGTCTGCACGATAGACCAGTCGCACACCGCAATCGCCATAGGTTTCACGGACCCACAACCGATCGCCTACATGCCCGAAACGACAGAAAAACGTCGGCCCAAACTTGGGGGGCAAAACCTTATCCACCAGCGCGCGCTGGCGTTTGGTCAGGGATTCCGGGAAGGTATCGAGGCAGATTTCTTTGATCAGTTGGCGGGTTTGCACCTTCTGGCCGCTGTGGATTGCCCGTACCTGTTCGTCGGTGAAATTGATAGGAAACAGTTTCATGCCCTTTCCCCCTGCAAACATGCTGCTTTGGTTTCGGTATCATCCGTATGCTCATTAGGTACGAGCAAGCTGAATACCGCATGTGGACGAAGGCCAGTCTCGAAAAAGCTCAGTCGGCCGCGAATAGACACTGGCTTCAGCGTCTTGGCATCCGCCAGCGTGAAGCCTTTCGGCCCGAAGAACCACGGAGATTCGCTCTCTTCGACACAGCCTGTGATTGTGGCTACGCCGACAATCGCGCCGTAAGATAAATACTTTCTTTCAGGCAGCATCAGGGAATCGCCATATTTGGCGCGCAGGATCTCCCGCGCCTTTTCCATGTCGGCTTTGGATGCCAGTTGCGCACTGGCGTGAATGAGCACCGGTCCGCGCTGGTGGGTGTTCCAGCTGCGGTTTTCGATGTCCTTGTGGCCGTGAGTGATAAGCCATGCCCACGGCTGTCGGATAGATAATGCTTTCATGCTTTGGCATCCTTCGCTTCGGAGCGCTTAGCTGCACTCAAAATGGCTTCCACCACGGATTGTGCGATAACGGAGCTACCCAGACCGCCGACATATTTCACGATCTGTTCACGGAACGCCACAGCACCCGGAGCGCTGATCGTTTGGCTTATTTCAGCGCGCTGCGCCGCATCAATCACTTCATTAGCCCAATCGCGGTCGAACCCTGGCATTGCAGGCAAACGTGACACAACATCAGACGGCAGCGCGTCGATGTAATCGCGCATTGCAATGACAACTTCCAGCAGTTCGTTTTTCATGTCAGATCCTTATCGCGCTGATGGCGCATAAATTATTTATGGATTGTGTGGCGGTGTTGCTTGCCGTGAAACCAGTATTACCCCACCCGTTCAGCTGACGAAGTTATTGAAGGCGCCTATTTTATTGCTTACCGATCTGATTTTTGGCATGAGGCATGAGTGATGTATAGAATGGATATTTTGTGTTGGAAGGTTTGGCACTCACAACCTTCCATACACTTTAATTTGATAGTTGTCATTCGCTACAGTTGCGTTA
Source organism: Proteus sp. NMG38-2 (assembly GCF_020640995.1). Taxonomy (NCBI): domain Bacteria; kingdom Pseudomonadati; phylum Pseudomonadota; class Gammaproteobacteria; order Enterobacterales; family Morganellaceae; genus Proteus; species Proteus sp. NMG38-2. The sequence continues at coordinate 227,011 of NZ_CP085482.1, read as the reverse complement.
ATGAATTATAGTGAACGTCGTAACGGAATCTGTTATTACTCAGCTCAATTCATTTTTGCTAGAGGGGCTTATGGAATTAAATAAAAATGGCTATCCAACTGGCTTGCTAGTGCGGGCGGTTTGGGACTGTTGTGATGATCTTTATGAAAAACTTGGCCGCGCTCCTAGCCGTCAGGAATTTAACAATGAAATACGAAAACGTGAGCCCCATCGAACTGGTATTAGCACTCATTCTCGGCAATGGGGAGAATGGATTCGTTTTCATAACTTTTCAACTTATGTAGCAGACATTCCGGGGATTATTCCTGAAGAAATGCTTCATCCTCAATATCTTCGTGTTTGGTATGCTGTCACTCAGCTTAGTTCTGCTTCAGCAGTGGATATTGTCAAATGGATTCTTAATAGCAATGCTCCGTTAAAGGAATCTGAAGTTCGTATTCAATTAGATGCATTAACAGTTAACAGCAAGGCCAGATATAGATATCTTGGTAGCCGCAAAAATGCACGTTCTGATCAGGGCAGCCCATATGACTTATTATTCCGTACAGGAAAATTGAGAAATACAAGATATGAGCTATATGTTCAGGAGCTTCATGGAGTTTGGGATATTAGTGATGATGGCAAAACGCCAAAGCGCATTATTTCCCCTAGGCAATGTGATCGCTTAGTTGTGGAAGCTAGGGATGAATTATTTGCTGATTTATCTGAAGAAGAAGTTGATTCCCGATTAAAAGCTTTACGTGAAGTTGTTATTCGACAAGGCCAGCCAGCGTTCAGAAGAAAGCTGATTGAAGCTTATGAGGGTAAGTGCGCTGTGACAGGGTGTTCTATCCAAGTGTTATTAGAGGCTGCTCATATAATTCCCTATGAAGGCCTCTGGCACACCCAAGTCCAGCATGGATTGTTACTTAAAACAGACATTCATACTCTTTTTGACCGAGGCTTGCTTTGGATTGATTCCAAAATGTTAATTAGGTTATCTGATTTGTTAGCTGGAACAGAATATGCAGAACTTGATGGGCAAAAACTAAGATTACCAAGTGATAAACGACATTGGCCATTAGAAATTCACTTGGAAGAACATCGTCAATATTGTAATGAAGAATTAAATGAAAATTAATATCTTTTTTATTCCTTATTTACTGGAACTCCAATCAACCCCCGATGTTCTGTTATGAGGAAAGCAGAGCTATCGTACTATCTTTGGCAGCCTTATCGTGCCAAGTATGGCATATTCAAGAGGGGGAAACCTCTGAAAGGAGATATAACCAATGTTTCGTGTTGATGTAGAAAATAAGTCATTAATCAAACTAAAACCAACAAGCTTTTCGGAGCTTGGGCTAAAGGAACGCTTTGATATTCAGGAGTGGATCGAAAAAAGTCCAACTATTTTAGGCCAGGAACTCCTTGTTATTGGAAAAGAGGTCACCCTTACTTCCAACAAGCGTCTTGATTTGCTTTGCGTGAATAAATCGGCAGCACTTGTTATTGTAGAACTAAAAAGGGATGATTCAGGCTCGTCCGTTGAATGGCAGGCAATAAAATATGCATCGTATTGCTCAAGCCTTTTACCCAGTGAGATTTTTAAGCAATACGCGTCGTATTTAGGTAAATCAGAATTTGATGCAACAAAAGAAATTGAGCAATTTATCGATGCTGATATCACGTCACTTAACACTAAACAGCATATTATCTTGGCCTCAAAGGAGTTCAATTCGGAAGTCATCTCAGCAGTATTATGGTTGCGAGAATATGGTGTAGACATTCAATGCACTCGCTTGGCTCCATATGTTGATTCCAATGGGGAGCTATTTATTAAGCCTGAAACGATTATTCCGTTACCGGAGGCTAAAGATTATATTGAACGAAAAGAAGTTAAGCAAAGAGTCATTGCTTCAAGTCAAGATGATTGGACTGGTAGTTGGTTCGTGAATGTAGGTGAATGCGAATATAGAACTTGGGATGATAATAGAAAATTTGGATTCATTGGCGCAGGTCAAGGGAAAGTGTATTCATCTGCGCTTAAGCGACTTGCAGTTGGTGACAAAATTTATGCTTACATGAAGGGATGTGGTTATGTCGGTTTTGGAGAAGTAACCAAATCAGCAGTTATGATTCGCGATTTCATTACTGATTCAAATGTTCCTCTTCTCTCTGCCGGATTAAAAGCGCAATACCCAGACGAAAACGCTGACAATGAAGAGCTTTCAGAATGGGTTGTTGGTGTTCGCTGGATCAAACAACTTCCGAAAGAGCAGGCGAAAACGTTTTCAGGCGTCTTCGCGAACCAAAATGTCGTTTGTAAATTACGGCATGAGCAGACATTAAAATTTGTACAATCCCAACTTGGTCAGTAAGAACTGCTAAGTTGGGACTATAACTGCCTACTTTCACCTTTCAGTTCGCTGATCATCTGCTCAGCCAATACCGCCGCAGAGCGCGCCTGGTTAATCAGCGCCGTGCTCATGCTGTCGTCCACTAGCTGATTAGCGCGCTGGTACATGCGAGCAACAAAGCGCTCCAACCCAGCGATTTCAGCCCCAGCCAGCAAAGGTGCAACGCCTTCAGTCAGCTGGTTAAGCGCTTCGTGCATACCGTCCACAAAGCCTTCGCAGTAGTCGCCGCTTTTACCTGTGCGATCGCTCACGCAGTCCATATCATCGCCATCCAACATCCGGCGCATCGTTGCCTTCAGGTTGTTCATTGGCCGTTCCCTACATGTTCCGCCAGCACAAGGAGGCGACGACCGACGGCCTTGACAACTTCCTGGCTAGTTTCACGCGTCATTTCCTGCGCAATGTTACCGGCATGGTTTGCCGCTGCGATGGTGGCATCCTTCTTGATTTTCCGCAGGCCGCGTTCAATCGCCGGGTAGTCCGTGTTGTGGAGAGCGTCGTTTGCGATCATAGCCGCAGTACCGGCCGCGCCTTTGTCCGTCACGTCGATGTGCTCAAGAATGGCCGCATGAGCATCTTTCAGCATTTTACCTTCAGCCATCAGCTGTTCCACTTCAGACGTCGGGATGTAACCTTTCGTCGGGCTGTTTTCCAGTGCAGGCATCAGTGCATAGCCACAAACCTGAGTGATGTGACGGCCCACGCTGTCTTCCGGCCCCACTTCGCGCAGGTCGGTCTGACTGGCGCGTTGCACGACGATACCCCAAACAACCTGGTCTGTTTCTTCAGGCCAGCCGTCACAGGCCTCTCCCCGGTAGTAGTCGATATGCTCTTCAGCGGCTTTTCGGGCTTTGTCGGCGCTGTCGTGCTCATCGTAACCGCCGTCGGTACTGTAGGAGAAAAACTCCAAACCGTCGGTCACGCGCTTGAGCTCTTCCACCAGATGGATGTTCTCAGCGCGCATCTGCTCGCCTTCAGTCAATTTGCGCGCCAGATAATTCACCAGCGGCTCGTTGACCTTCATGTCGCGAGGAATGCATTTGCCGTCCAGCAGACCTTGGATCTCAATTGGTGTCATCTTTCTTCTCCTGATATACCAGTTTGCCAGTCAAAATGGCGTCGCGGATGGTGTTGAACTCCTTCGCCCAATACTGCGAATCGACGAAAATTTCCAACTTGTTGTAGTCGTGCTTTTTGCGTTGAATGAAGGCCTGCGCGGCTTCGCGCGTGAAGTGTGCGTTGACGTATTCCTACTCCCAGACGTAGCCGGTTACGGTATGCTCTGGTAACTCGCCGAGCACATCCCATTGCTGATCGACGCGAATAGCCAGAAAATCAGCTTGGTATTCGGCCTGGCATTTTTGGTTGAGCTCGTTTCGCTCGTCCGTATCCAGGTCATCCCAGTATTCTTGGGGGCTAAACCAGCGAGCATCATCTACGGCCACCAGCCGGTCTTCGATGTAGTCCATATCCAGCCCCGTGATCAGGCGTTTCTTTTGAACGACGAACAACGGGTCTGCGGTACAGTGCTCATCAACGCCTTTGCCGACGCAGTGATATTTCAGGCGGGAGACAAAATCAGCCCAGGTTTCCGCGTTTAATGGCGCACCGGTCGCGAGCGAGGGTTTCTGTTCAGTAGTCATTGTTTCGTTTTTCCATCCAAAGGGCGCTTATATTCCACAACCAGTATCGCCCCGCCCTCTCAGCCAACGAAGCTATTGCAGGTACAAAAAAAGGGGCTTTCGCCCCTGTCATTTGCAACATGACCAGAAATGTTTGGCGTGCTCTCCTGGCAATGTATATTGCTTCAGCGGCGAGACGAACTCAGTCAGCAGCGGATCCCTCATCCAGACGTTGAACAGCGTCGTTAACGTGAGCACTTCATTTTTAAAGCACTCACCTTCAGCCAGATCGCGCGCGCGGATGCGGGCTTCAGGCGACAGTGTTTGCCCCGCAATCTTCTCCAGAAAATTCACCAGTTCTAAAGGGATCCGGCCTAGCGATGATGGTGCAGGTGGCTCATTTAACAGGTGAGTGATGATTTTGAGCCAATCATCATTGTTAACGACCACCAGGGGGATATTGCCAGGACGGAAATACTCAACCGATACAGCCCCGCCGTCATAGGCCTTAACCGTTGCACAATCGGATAAGACAGCCCTGTTTTTGCCTATCACATAATACCCCTGGTGATCGCTGTGCGTGCAGGTGTGAATTATCCGCAGCCCCGCTTCCAGTATCTGTTCGCTGGTGGTTTTAGCTGGTGAGTGGCTCATTACTGCATATCCTTTTTTTCCTGCCGACGGTATAGCGCTGTAACGATGAACACAATCAGCGCGGCCATAATGAGTGGGTTTTTAAACGGTGGTTCAAAGGGACCGAAACCGATCACGATCGGCCCGCCAAGGGCACACGCCCACAGCGATAACCAATAGATGGTTTCAGGGAAGTTCTCTCGGACAGAAGGCCTGGAAAAAATGAGAACATGAGAAACCAGCGCAATCGCGACTCCCATCCACAGTGAGTTGATATCCAACGCTCCCAGAATTCCCGCGACGCCTGCACCAAACAGTGCGTATGCCAAAGCGGCATACTGAACCAGCATGGCAAGTTCCCGACGGTCGGCTTTTTGCTCTTCCGTTAATTTCATCTTTTTCTCCAGGGTTAATGAATGAGGGAAAACTTATCGCTAACCTGCGCCATGTAGCGGATCATCTCAATCCCTACCCACTCGCCGACGTAGGTGCTGACACCGTTACCGATCTGCTTATACGCGGAGGTATCGCATACCGGGAATTCAAACCAGTCTGGAACCCCTTGCAAACGTGCATATTCACGCACTGAATACGGACGCGCTCCCAGAGGGAAACGTTTATCAACGACTAATCGTGTCGATTTATCCTTTGCATAGTGAGCTACACACGTCGGCGCGATATCGTCTTTGGCCGGGTCGCTAATGATGGGTAAATCGCGATATCCGCCCTGTAGGCGTGTTTCTACCGACTTAGGGATACGAACATCCGGGTTATCCTCTAAAATCGCGCTGAGGGGGATTGGGCGCGTATTTTCCGGCGGGCGGATATCGAACGGGCGTCGTGTGCCAATGATGATCAGGCGGTGCCGACGCTGCGGTACCCACAGCTCAGATTTCACGGGGCAGAATACCTGAATGAAATAGCCCGCCAGCTTGGTCATGGCTTCCATAACGACCGGGAAAGCCTGCATGCCCGGCACGTTTTCAATGACATAGAACTCAGGCCGGGCGACAGCCAGGTGGCGCAGTGCGTGAAGGAATAGCTCATCACCCGTTCGCGTGCCGTGGATGTCGCCGATCGTCGAATACTTCGTACAGGGATAGGTAAACGACATGCCGTGGCAGCTATCCTGCTCCAGCACCATTTCCTGTGTGATATCGCAGTGTTTGATATGGTCGCCCAGGTTGTGGCGATAGGTCTTAACGGCATCTTCGTCCAGTTCGAAAGACTGGGCGATCTGAATACCGGCATTCTTCAGGCCGATATCCATCAGCCCGGCACCGCAAAAATAACTGTTCATCAGAACTGGTGACATTCGACTTTCCTCAGAGATGGTCGATGATTTCTATGGCTATGCTCAGCCATATTGCACAGAGAGAAAGTGACAACATCACGCGGTAACGTTTAGGAATGTCATTCTCGCTGTTGAATTGAAAAAGGGCCCAACCGAATATCACACTCATCAGCCCAAGAAGAAAATAACCCAGGGTAGCGTGCCCTTCTGGTGTTTTACCGATAGCCGATAAAATCTGGTTTAAATGGCCCATTAATGACAAATCGCCTTAAGGTCTAAGCAAAGTTAATCCAAAGAATTGTGGCAATTGCACCCAGCCCAGCAATTCCGCCCGCCACCATCAGACCCAATGATGGGCGAGGGATACAGCACGCTACGACGAAAAAGAGGATGAAAAAGGCCAACATAACAATGGCAAAGGGTGAAATGCCACTCGCTCCTGATACAAAGTCGTGTACAGTCATTATCGATACTCTTAGTGATTGGTTTGACGTTCAGCGGCATACAGGCGAGCCAGAATGCCATCCAGCGCGCCATCCAGCGCTTTGTAAAACGAATCTGTGCCAGCCATTTCGTCACGCATATCCAGCAGCGCTTCCAGCTCGGCATCGTCGATCGGCTGCACGGCATTGCTGGTGGCCGACACTACTTCGCCCGGATCAACAGGAACCCCGGCTTTAAACAGTACGTCGATAGCGTCCTGTCGGTACATCACCGGACGGCCGGAAGGCGGCGTCCAGTTGATAGGCTCCAGCATCACTTTCATTTCGACTTTTGCATCCACCAGCGCTTGTGTCAGCTCGGCGAGCAAGACAACGTCAGCCCCGCTTGGTGGTTGAAGCCCTAAGGCTGGAGGGATTGCGACGGTTTGATAGCTCACGGCATTCACCTTCTTACTTGGCTTCGCCAGGAGCCGAAAACAGTTCAGGCTCGCGCATCTCGATCATGACACACATCCGGGTATAACCAGAGATAGCATCGCCTTCTGGCTTTCCGTCAATCAGCGCCTTGATACAATCGGGGCGATAACCCGACCAGGACACCGCTTCGCCTGCATCAGGCTCCACCAGCACAACCGGCGCAGACTTGAAGCCCATATTGCGGAACAGCTCGCGATGAATTTCGATGCTGCCTTCTACGAACTCAACACCGTTTGCGGCCAGGCGCTCTTTGGTCATACGGCAAGGCTGGCAATTTGGGAGGCTGAAGATAATGACTTTCATGGTGACCCCTGTTATCGGTTAGTTTGTTTACCTGCAACCAGTATCCCCTCCCCCCAACGGCTGACGAAGCATTTGACATAAAAAAAGCACCTCGAAAGATGCTTTTATTTTGGTATTTTAAAACGCCAGGCCCGCATGATGTTTGGTGGAAAAATGGGGGGCGCTGCAACCGTGCTTTTACTGATAATTGGAAAGTGGTTGACCGATCATCCCAGTGACCTTCAACAGTTCTCCAGCGGTGACTGTGCGCAGCATTTCGGAGCGCCCGAACTTAACGTAATCCTCACGGGACATGGTTTTGTAATCCGGATGTGGCCTGTCGTTACAAAGCTGCCAATTCTGGTCAGCGCTATCGCGGCGAAGCACGAAGACATCGACCGACATGTGCAGGCCAGCGCCAAACATTGCCGTAGCAACAATTTTTGCCTGCGAACCATCATTGCGCTGAATAAGCTGTTCCGCTTTGGTGACCAGTTCTTGTTCTTTCATTTTTCGTTCCTCAGCTGGTGGTTGTCATAAACAGGGGGAACCCCCCTGCCCTATTGGTTATGGACGGTCTTCCAGTGCCAGGATCTGTTTATCAATCGCCTGAAGCTGTGCAGCGAAACGCTTTTCGATTTCGTTACGCAGTGCCTGATAGGCAAGTAGCTTGGTCGAATACAGCGGCAAGCCACCGTAGAATTCAGTTGGGTTACCGGCCGCGCCGTGTGAGTTAGGTTTTGACCAGGCCGGATAAATAGCAATGGTTTCACCTTTGAACGAACCGATCTTGGCAGCGTCGTAGGTAAAGCCAGTAGTTTTACCTGAAGCCGGGATAGCAATATCAGGCTGAACCTGATCAGTAACACGCAGAGCAGCAAGAAGAGTTTTCATGATGATTCCCTTATGTTGTTTGTTTTGTTTACCTGCAATCAGTATCATCCCACTCCACCCGCTGACGAATAGCTAAAACAAAAAAAGCACCAAAAAAGGTGCTTTCTATGCATAGTGGGATTTGCCTTACAACGACAGTTCGTTAATCCTGCCCTCCGGCCGTTTACCCAAGGTCGTCATCTCGCCGAATTCAAAGAGGCCGCAAATCTCTTCCCCGATCGGAGCCACCAGCACGCGCCAGCGACCTGTACCATTCTCACCCCAAAGCTTAACACCAGCAGCGTCCAGCTCTTCTTCTGTGGCGAAGAACTTTGCTCCTTCCAGTTTATCGACAGCGATCAGTAACTGGCTATCTACCGTAAAGCATATCCCGTGCTGGTTCATGAAGAACAAACGACGTTGTGCATCACGGGTAGAGATAATAGTTTCCCCGTTTGGTAGCGGGGTGGCTGAAGTGGTTTTCACACTAATCAACCGCCCTGCTTTCTCCAGTCCACCGATCAGGATACCTACGGCATTGGTCAAATCGCTGTAAGGCGGTAAACCCACCAGCTTTTGGAAAGCCATACGTTCATCGTGTGTTTTCAGCTCCGTAGTGCGAGTATGAATTTTACCATCGTCGTGATCGGCTGCGCCCTGCTCTGCCAGAATTTTTTGCAGCATCAGGTTGCCTGCTGTCCCAGGGTCATTCCACAGTTTCTCGCCCTTCAGTAGGTTTTCGGCAAACAGGCTGCTTGTGGAAAAAGGTGCGGGCACTTTGCCTACAAACTGAAATACCACAGTGATGACACTTTCATACTTTTCCATTACACACCTATTCATTCGTTTTGTTTACCGAATGATACCACTATCTGATCACACGGCGAAACGGCGGAAGCGAGTCGAGAATGTTCTGGCCGTACCGTGTGTTCTTGATGCGAGAGTCCAGTATCGTCACTGCACCTGTATCGGTCTCGGTTCGGATGAGTCGCCCCACAGCCTGGATAAGTTTGATACACGCCTGAGGAACGGTTATTTCTTCAAAGGTGTTACGCCCCGCCTTCTCCATCCACTCAGTCATCGTCTGACTAACCGGATCGCTCGGTACGCTAAATGGCAGCTTGGCAATAATCACGTTATCGCAGTAATCCCCAGGCAGGTCCACGCCTTCACTGAAAGAGGCCATGCCGAAGATAATGCTTGGCTCGCCACGATCAATACGCAGCTTATGACGGGAAACGATTTCCGTTTTCGGCATCGTGGTCTGCATGAGGATGTGCTCTTTGATGTCCTCCGGCATACCCTCACACACCTCTGTCATTTGCTTGCGGGATGAAAACAGCACCAGACATCCTTTACGCCGTAACATCAGCTTAGGCATCAACTCGATCAGCTCATCGGTATGCGCCTCGGCATTCTTTGGGGTACTGCGCATCCTGGGTACGAACAGAACACCGTTGTTCTCGTAGTCGAACGGGCTTCTCGCCAGCAACGTTGGCGTGTCCATTTTCAAACCCGCTTCATTCAGGTAGGCATTGAAGTTGCCCATTGTCCGCAAAGTCGCTGAAGTAATGATCACCCCATAGGCTTCGTTCCACAGCTCTCTATCCAATTGCTCACCAGCATGCACTGGGCTGCTATGAATAATGACCTCGGATTTATTGTCACGCTTGATGTTTACCCAGCGCGCTACCGGTACTGCAAACTCACCTTTCTTCGCCGGGGCAGCAAAACGACTCATCGCTTCAAGCAAGTTTTCTACACGGTTCTTTAAATCACCGATAGCCATTTTGTGGCGGGCATTATCCTCAGCGACAATTTTATCGCCTGCCTCATCAATGATGATTATCATTTTCTCAACCAAACTCTGCATTTGGTTTGCCAGGTACAGCCCGTTTTTAAACAGTGCGCGCACATCATTGGGTACGTCACCTTCAGGGAACCGATAGACGTCAATGTTACCGTGGTCGTTCCGGAAGTTGAGTGAAGATAAAAGAGTTCCGCGAACTGTCATCATCTCGGCAGCCGTGTCCGATGCCAGCGCCACCAGCTTGTAAACGTGGTCATTCATCTTCTCACCGTAAGGGGTCTGCATGTCCATCACCATGTCACTGACGTCACCCAACCAGCGCGCCGTGTTATCCAACGAGGCATTTGCGGCAAAGTGCTCAATGGCCTTACTTGTAAGGTGATGGCCTTCGTCGAAAACGTAGATGGTTTCTTTCGGCGGTGGCAGGATGACACCACCACCCAAAGACAGATCGCTCAAAACGATATCGTGGTTAGCTATCACCACATCGACTTCTTCCAGTCGGCTACGCGCGGCAAAGAAGGGGCAGTTTTTGTAATGCGGGCATTTAATCTTAGGGCACTGGCTGGCGACCGCATTAACTTTGTTCCAGGATTTGTCGGCAAGCTCCAGCGGATATGTATCACGCTCACCATTCCAGTCACCACTTGCGAATTCGTTACCCAGACTCGTCATGTCGTCGCGAACGTAACCATACGCATTATGCTCGGCATCGACGTGCGCATCGTAGCGCAGTCGGCAGAAGTAACGGCCACGACCTTTCGCCATAGCGTATGAAAATTTAAGACCGCCCTGGCTTTGGATTTCCGGCAGGTCTTTAACGACAACTTGCTCCTGAAGCGCCACGGTTGCTGTAGACAGAACGAGAGTCTTTCCCTTTTCCATCGCCAACGGGATCAGCGGCAGGCAGTACCCCAGCGTTTTACCGGTGCCGGTACCGGCTTCAACTACACCGACAATAGGCTTGTCGTTATCTTCGGGAATGTTGGTAATGATGGATGAGCAAAAGCGGATCATGTCTTGTTGACCAGCACGCGGCTTCAGTCCCTTGGATTCCAGGAAGTTGCTGTATGCTTTTGCCGTTTGTTCTTCGGCGGTCAATTTGGTTTTGCTGCTCATCGTTCTATCCCATAGATTTATTATTTACTGATTTAATTTTATCGCACCACCAGCGCTGACAAAGTGACATCCAAAATTAAACCGCCACAAAGGCGGTTTAGTTCACTTACTCCACAAACCAGAGCGAGGCAAGATAGGCGCACCCGGCAATCTTTTGTTCGTGCTTCGGGTCGAAGCTTTTCAGGATAACCACGATATGCGCCAGCGCCCATTTCAGTTCGACACCTTCCTTGGCTGCTGGTGGGCATTCAAGCCCGTGGTAAAACCAACGCTCAATGAATACAATCCAGGGGTTCTTTCCCTGTTTGAATTCGTCAGGGATGAGATCCCATTTTGGCAGAAACTTTTCAATGTCCGGAGGCCCAAATGCCAGAATGACCTGTGTGATGTTCTCGTTCGGCGTCCACGTCTTCATGATTTTCCTTTCCAGCGTCAGGATTTGGTTTTCAGTGATTCGGCAATTTTGGTGAGCACCGCACGCAGCTGAGTTTCATCGGCGATGATAGCCGGGATGGCGTTCAGGCATTCCTGGGGCAGGTAGATATTACCGAAGAATACCAGCTGATCTTGAGTTGGTTGGAAGCTGCAAATCCACTCCCAATCGTTATTGGTTTCCCAAATACACAGCAACTCGGTACCGTCGTTGTTTTCGGTCGTCAGTTCCAAACCGCGACGCTCGGCAAAGCTATGGGTTGTCTTTGAGATCTGCATTTTTAATCCACGAGTAAGGGCGGTATTGAGTTCTATTATCCAGCAGTTCTACAGTTGACGAAGGGGGATGGAGGTGTTTTTTGTTTTGGCGAACAAGGGGGTGGTTTTTATTGGTTTTTCTTCTGCTTTAGTTGATATTCTATCGTAACACGCTGTTTATTAAGCGATTTTAAACTTTGGTTTTTTTGGCGAAAAAAATGGTTTTTGCTACAGGAAATGAGGGGAGGGGAGGGCTGTAAAGAAAAAGCCACCGGGGTAGGTGGCTTAGAAAAGAACTTACTCACTGTCTTCCTGAAGACTTTTTGTTAGCTTCAGACGTATCAGACGCTCTATGTCTTCGACGACTTTTTGATTGAGCCTGTTAAACTCAAAGCGGACTTTCCGGCCGTTACCACTGTAACTGATTCGTGCATACTGATCCTTGTTCTCGAATGCGACAATATCAGATGTTTTCCATGCAGCGGCGGGCTTCGCTTTATCAGCCATGATTTCCAACATAGTGGCTACTTCTTCCAGGATATCTTTCTGCGTCTCCTGAATATTCTCAACAGGCTTGTCCTTACGGTTGTCTTGGACTTCCTGGCACAGCTCACCAATGTCGATCATTTCCTTCTTCGCCGAACCCTGCACCTTCGCTAAACGGCTATAGAAAGTATTCGGGATACCTTCGCAATCTGGGAACAGAGCGATCAGGCGAGGGTCGATTTGGGCAGCTTGAATCCGCTTACGGACAGACTCGGTACTAATGCCGATATGCTGCGCAAGTTCCTCATTGGTCGTGAAACCATTCTCTTCCATCAGTTTCAAATACTGCATACCAACTTCGCGATACGAGAATTTGCGAGAGCTTTGTGCGGCGCTGATGATAGAGAAGATATCTTCGTTTGAGATATCGTTTGGTAATACCCACAGCGGTAAATCAGCTGATAGCTTTTCACAGCAGTAGCGGCGTCGGCTACCTTCAATGAGTTGATAGATTCCATCTACGCGGACAGCGATACCTTCGGTATCCACCCCTCTTTCCCTGATCTGCTCAAGGATGTCACGCATGGAGTTCTCGTCGAGCGCTTCCTGGTTGCGTGGGTTGAGGGCGTGAACCACTGTTTGCTCAGATACTTTACTGCCAGGAACGACAACATGCTCGGCATCGACTTTACGGCCATCTTTTAAGGTGAATGTTCTCTTAGGTGCGCCTGCACCCCGCAGTGGTGGTAATCCGCTTTTTTGCTCAAAGCCGGTTCGCTTGCCTGCACCCAGATACATATCCTTGCTTGTGCCTCTTTCTACGTCGGTCATTTTTATTTCTCACTTTTCGCCGAAAAACTTTTGATTTCATTAATAAATTGCTGATACACAGAAGTGACTGACATTTCTGCCATGTCAAATTGTTTTGCAGGGCACAGGTCTTCTGACTTCTTGATATCCAAGACGGTGCGGCCTCGTTCGGCCGCAGCAACAAACGCTTCAGAGTGTTTGATGTTCGTAGTCATAAACTTGTCCTGCACAGTTCGCACCAGCTTATTCAGAGTGCGAACTTCGTGCTGGCTTTTATCATCGACATTAACAGCCAGCACCTTCATCCATTTGATGTTTTCACCCCTGGATGGAAGTTGTTGCAGACGAGCGCCGATCGTCAACATGTAGTTCGTCGTGGATGCAAAGTCATATTCACGCGGAGTGATAGGAACGAGAAGGGCGTCGGCGGCTTCGTTCGTAGACCAGATAATTGGTGAGTCCTGCGGTGGGGTGTCGATGAAGATTAGGTCGTAATGCTGTTTCAGCACAGGGATAACAACATCTCTAAAGCGCGTTAAAAGCGTATTGCGCTCTTCCTTGTTCAACCGCCAATAGGTATCAGTAAAACGGTCATCAGTAGGGAAGGCCGTGATGACGTCCATATTTGGCAGGTGAGTGCTAAACGGAATGTTGGCAATGATGTCCGCTTCTGAGTAACCGGCGTTGATGTACTGTGAGAAATCACCCTCAGGCTCGTATTCGGCTAACAGCACATCAGTGATAGTCAGATAGATATCATCTTCGCTGGTGGAGCGGATCAGGTTGTTACCGATAGACCCTTGGGGGTCAAGGTCAATGATGCAGCAACGCGCGTTCAGATTTAAATCCAAAGCTGACGCCAAGGCGATCGTCGCGGTCGTGGTACTTTTGCCTGTACCACCTTTGTGGTTTTCAACGACGATAACCCGAGACTCATACATGTCGGAGTAACGGGGCGCGCCCAACTCATTCATGATGGCCTGCACGTCAAATCGTGTGTAAAGGTGGTTTTTGTTTTGGAAGATAGGCTCACCAATAATTTTCTGATCTTGTAACTCGGTCAGAATTTTAGTGAACGTATTACGTGACTTGCCGAAGAAATCAGCGAGCATCGTTTTGTTCAGGCAATGGTTATAAATGAGTCTATCTAAGCCATCTACCTGCTCATCAGTGACCTTGATGGTATTGGCTTCGGTGATGGATTCTTTCAGAGAAATTTGCTCGGCTTTCATTCGCTGGCCGATGACCAGGATTTGATCAAGAATTGACATAAATAGCCCTCTAATTGTTTTTCATTATTATTAATGCAAATTGAGCGCAAGACAAGGTAAAAGTGCATTGTAATGCATAATTATTAAATATTCGCATCGTGAATGTCAGGGTGGGGGTTGGCGAACAAGGGGGTTGTTTTCACATTTAAAAGATAGGTCACCCCCTCCAATGCACTGGCATTACTGTGTTTGAGAGGGAATGTACGTTTGACGAATTATTGAGTCTGTAACGCAGCGACTTCCGCTCTTGTGGCAAGGCGCTGACTACCAAACAACCCCTTGATCAGAACAGGTTTCTCTTTTTTCCATCCCTTGATGGAGTTCAAGCCAAACGGCTTCGGCTTGTTGTGATTCCAGCTTGCGATAACACTGGTCTCATTGACCTCGACGATCAGGACAGGGTGTACAGACACGGTGGGAATATTCGTGCTCCCCAGTTTGTGGCGAGTGATAGACCATACGGTATCGCCCACCTTCAGTTTGCTAATGACCATAGCAGAGTTCCCGGCCCTTCTTTCCCGGTGAAGGTCTCATCGCACTCTTCAACGATGTCGATAGCCAGTTCACGGATCCAATCGGCACATTCGATTTCACCACCACCAGCAACGTTGAAGTCGATACGTTCCTGCGCGGTGTCATCATTCACGATGAGTGGGACGCGGGTTTCGTTGAAGCTGCTGAAGATGAACATCGCGACCAGAGTTGGGTTCAGAGACATGGTGTATCCTCGTTTGTGTTATCAGTTGTTGGACTTCCAGTATCCACCAGCACCAACCGGTGACGAAGGCAAAAGGATGAAAAAAACATATTTATTACCGCTGCATCACTTGAGGGTTACCGCAGTTCCGATATACAGCATGCCGCCGTTCAGGAGTGGTGTTGCTTTAACACCGTACACGGCATTCGCCTCGCCATTTGACGCCTCGGATGCAGCCGCACTTAATTCCTCCAATGCGACGCGAGCTTGCCTTGACGGTATCACTCCCCGCCTATTGGCTTCAAAATTAGCGATGACTTGAACCATCCCATGAATTTTTTGTATGGCATAAATATCAGGAATGAGATCGGTTGTAAGTATCAGCATTGTTCTACCTCACGCGACTTGATTCACTCGCTACGCAGCGGGTGGAACTTCTTTAACGACCAAGATCTCAACTTCAGCGCCCTGTTCCTTTTGCGTTAACTCGACACAGCGCAACGCCGCAGATTTTGCAGAGCACCACGAGTGCGCATACCAGTCACGCTCTCCAGTTCGGCAGGCAACAGCATGGGTAGCTTTCCACGTCAGTTCCGCTTCTTGCACTTTGCCATTTGGCAGTGTGCAGTAAAATTTGCGCAGCCCCTTTTTCATTTGTCACCGTCCTGTTGGGCAATACCCAGAGCTGCGATCTCTTTGCGAATATGGTCAAAGCCAGCCCCAGTATTCACATCATAATCACTGACTACCGCATTCAGCACCTGTACCTGTTCGGCTGGAGTAAGGGCGCGTTCCAGGGAAAGGTCAGAAGCAACATCCGCGACGTTTTCGAGCGTCAGTGTATCGATGGCAATCATCTGGCCTTCTTTGAAATTGCTCATCAGATAATTGATCAGGTACTCACGAGTGCCGAAATTCATACAAATTCCTCAGATTGGGAAATTAGCCCCCGTAACCGGAGGCGATACAATTACGCTCGACGGCAATATGCCTGTCTGAGTTTAAAGGCTTCTTCAGCAAGATTGAATGCCACGTTAGCCGCTTCGCTATCCCTCGGCCCCGATGGACGGTTATTGTCCCAAAGGGTAGATGCCACACCCGTAAGCGCGCTTGCCAAGAGTGAATCGAAAACAGCTTGTACCTCGTCAGAGGTGATGATTATCTCATATCCCATTATTGCCTCGTTATTGGTATAGGGAAGGGGGAGTGACCGCCGGAGCGGTCAGTCGTCAGTCAATTAAGCTGCGAGGAACGTGATCTCATACGAACTCAGTTTATCGTCACGTTCCATGCCTTCAGTCAGCGCGATGATTTCTTGCCAGAGGGCTTTGGTCTTCTCACCGCCACCTTCAACCATGCCATCGACCTTCAGGTAGCGTTCTGGGTGGGTGACGGTCAATCTGCGCTTCACGGGATCCCAGCCACTGTAATGACTGATTTGAATATCGATATCCGCCAGCTTTTCCGGCGCGGTACGTTTGAGGTTAAGCACAGCATCGAAGGTAAAGACAATACGGTCGTTATTGTCTTCGGTGTCGTACCAGACCGTGTAACGAGGCTTCTGACGCACACCGCGACCGGAGCGACCCCAATTGGTCGTGTGCTGACGGATGGATAGCAGGGTACGTTTATGGGAAGTGATACCTGCGTAACGTAACAACTCAGCTAAAGTATGCATCGGTTTTCCTCGTGTTATTTGTTTTGTTTACTCATTAAATTCTCACACGACCCGAACTGCTGACGAAGTGAATCACGATAAAAAATACGCGCCCTTTCATCCCATTCCCCAGGAAAACCAGAGCCAAACTCTTGGCCGCAAAATTGGCAAGCAGACATACCCCGCTCGACGCGCGTTCGGGCAGGGTATCGAGTTTTGAAATGGCTAATCAGTGTAGGGATTTCACCAATAGGCCGTTATCGCGGGCATGTATTAGCAAAGCATTGTGCCGTGACTGTACATCTGCCAAGTCACTTACGCTGCCGTTAGTGATCAGCCAACCATTGGTGCCTGGGGTGCTGTATTGCACCATGCGCTTGCCACCCGCCTGAGTGTAACGGTGTGCGCGCACCTCTATACCCTGAGGAAACATACCTACCCCCTAACTTCGCTCAATGAGGAATTGCATAGCATCATCGTTGCTACGCAGAACAACGTCTTTGTGCTCCACCCACTTGAAAGCACCGTTACTGCATTGGACAGGATCCCTGACAATCAGCGAACCATCAGCGCCAATGACATACTCATACCCAGCTTCTGCAATTGCTAAGCGATAATTGGAAGCCACCAGCATTAACAGTGTGTCGAATACTCCAGAGGCCAAGGCTTTTTTAGCGGCTTGAATGCGTGCCGATGTTCCGGCGTTTGGTTCCAACTGCTGAATACGCGTTGCATCTTCCAGGAGCATTACGATCAGGCCCTTCAGTTCGTCAATCATGGAGGTAACTCTCAATGCAGGGTGCCCCGAAGAGCACCGAGGGTTTTATTCAGGCTTGAAGTCCGAAGGGACGACAACGCGGAAAAAATCGAAGTCCTGCACGGTGGCCTTACGCATGTCATCCGATGGGGTGATCAGCTGCGGCTCCATAGACAGGCACGCACCTAACTGCGGCTTGCTTGCCAGAACGCCTAAGATGTTCGGTTGCTCAGGAAAGGTATAACCAAATGTGTGGCCGTTCTTGACCCAGTATGTACCGTTGATTGCGCTCATCGCTTTTGTCCTTACGCTGGTGGATCAGTGGGTCAGATAATGGTTGATGGCACGCTCAACGAACGAGACCGGCAGACCACTGCCATGCGCCAGGCGCTGAGTGTTAGAACGAACCAGCTCACGCTCATAACCAAAGCTGCTGCTGTAGTGGTACCACAACGTGCGACCTTTCTTGAACAGGTCGGACTCGTTTGCTATGCGCATGAACTGAGCCGGAGTCTGGCTCGGGCGTTTTGGTTTTTGGTTGATAGCGTTCATAGTAATGACCTCGATAACTGTTATTCGTTTTGTTTACTGCCTCTAAAAACAGTATCACCCACGGGTAACCGCTGACGAAGCAAATCGAAGGAAAAAAAGATATTTTTTTGAGAGGGGAGGGCAAAACAGAATGGGGGAGATCCCCCCATAGTTTAGATGGCGTATTACCGTTCGGTAATGCTGGTGGCATTTTGCATTCCGGAAAGTTTCACCCAGGCCATAACTTGTTCTTTGTCCAACTGGCCGCTCAGGGTGATGTAAGCCGGAGCGGCAACCAGGAGCGAATTACCGATAGAGAAATGGACGTTCACATCAACGCGGGACGCCCAAGGTATAGCAAACCAGAACACGGCATCGAATGGGGAGTGGATATTGATGCCATGTATCAGCTTCACTTCCCAGCGAACACCATATTCACCTCTGATGCCACGATAGAGGTGACCACGATCGCAGGCCCAGTCATCACCATCTACGTCACGCCAGATAAGCAGTTTATCATCTACAGCCTTAACGCTAGCCCCATAACGGGATAACAGATTCAGGATGGCCGCTGGTTCCTTAGCGAGGATGCTTTCAAGAACCACTCGCGAATCACCACGAACCTGTGTCACCGTCACAGTATCGTTTTCACCGAACCAAACTTGATGACCACTTTCTGCCAGGTGAGCAATCAGATTTAACATTGTAACTCCATGTGTTAATTATTTTTGTGTTAATAGTTAACCATGACCTTTACCGCTGACGAAGTTAAAAGGACGACAAATTTGGAAGGTGTTAAAACGGGGATTAATTGCAAAGAGATTGGCAAACCACATCATGCTTAGGTCTGCCGATATGAATGGCGCAGCAGATCTCAGTTTTTGCAGTCGAGCTTTTTGACGAGCCAGCGCTGAACCGGGAGGGTCTCTAACTCCATTTCAATGGTACATCTCTGGTCTGCAATGATGGCTTCATAGGTTAACGTGTCTTTAGAAACCGTACCCTGGGAAATGAAAATCTTTGCATTTGCTAAATAATCAAATGCAACCTTGCGAGCGATGTGCTCGTTCTCTTCGTTCAGATGCAGTTTTGGCAACTCACCCTCAGCCGTAGTAGCTTGAGCCAATGTAGGTAACGCAAGGGTCAGCGACAATAAAATAAGCAATCTTTTCATTGGATATTAACCTGTTGGGATTATAATCTGCCGAAGCATATCATTTCTGATATACCTCGGTTCTGTTTTTTTGGGTTATCCGCCAGGGTAAAGCAACTCGAAACGTTGAAGGAAAGCAACGCGGGCTTCCTCCGCCGGGAGAAGTCGTAACCCCATCAAATCCGCTGGTGGATATTTAGCGGGATCCGGAAACGCCTGGGCACCATGTCGGCCGAACATACTCATTTCAGTTGCGAGCATACGCAAATCAGCCACTTTCACCTCCGGCGACTCCACCAGCGGCAAACCATACTTTGCTCGAATAGCGCGATCGACACGACCTTCGATTTCACGGTAGTCCGGCAAGCGCGCTTTAAGAGGGCTGCTCACATCACCGCAGTATGCTTCACTGGCATCATGCATCAAGGCTTCGAACGCAAGATGCGGTTCAACCAAATGGCTGACCAGCACGCAATGCTGAGCCACGCTGTAATGCTGATCCAGGTGACCGGTAAAACGACAGATATTGGACAGAGCCGTCGCGATATCCTCAATATTAATCGCATCAGGGTTGATATCTTGGAACGAAAAACATTTCCCGCTGTGGGTCAGTATCCAATCCGGGGCGGAGCCTTGTTTTACTTGTACGTGCATAGCTGCCAACAACTGCGCCACCAGCGACCGCTCCAACACAGTCAAATTACCAGACGTATCTGCCTGAAGGAATTCAAGCTGCTGTTTAGTGTACTTCGGCAAAGTCATCTTCTCTCCGATTTCATAAACGCTTTAACGCGCAGATTTTAAAGCCAACTTGTAACGGGTCTTTACTGCTTACTGACTGATTTTGCTCTTCTGAATTTGTTGCCAGGCCTCAATCTCTCTTTGAGAATCAGCATCCATGTCACCGGCCTGCAATGTGATTTGTTCCTCCAGAATGGAATCGAGATAGAGGTGATAGCGAGCACGCCGCTGTATACGCATAACAAAGAGAGCAAATACCAATACCCCACTACCGATCAGCGAGAAGGAAATGGCTGGGAGTGATGTCATCGGCATAGAGGAACTGCCGTCGTTAATCCACATAGACAGCTTTACCACCAGCACCGCAATGACCAATAGAACTACTGGGCGCATGATTGGGCGAATGGTACTGAAGCGGTCATCCCGGATGGAAAGGAGAACACCTTGAGAGGGGTCGTAGAGTGCCATCGTAAATACTCCGGTTGTTAATCTTAAAACAAAGCTAGCACGGTGCATTTGGCTGACGAATAGCGAGCGGCCACAGTAGAACGTCTTTTTTGGGTAAGTGAGAGCGCTTGATTACGTATGAGAGATACCAGAAAAAAACGCCACTGTTGCTGGTGGCGCTTAATCATATCGTGTATGAATTATCGAACGGAACAGACGGAAGCGATTAGATATCCAGCTCAACGTCAGTTCGGGGACGACAACAACAAGGCAACACTTCGCCTGGATTCACAAAGGCCAGGGGCTTAGTCACATACTCCACCGTACCGGCCAGTAAAGACACTCGGCACGAACCGCAGTAACCTTCCCGGCACTGATACTCAACCACAATGCCTACTGACTCCAGTCGTTCGAGGATGGTACTCACGTCGCTGGTGGCTTCAATCCGCTTTTTGCTATGTACTGCATGGATACACCCAGACATAATTCCACCCTATGTAGTGATACTGAACCAAGGGATCTTAAAATGTGCTAAAAACGCCTCAGCGGCTCCCAGAGGCGTTTCTTTGTTTCCAGTGCAATCGTATGTGGATTTAAATCAAAAAGTCGCCCTGAGACGTTTTCATGGCGAATGAGAAGGGATCCCGATCCTTCTCCGATCTACTTTACGACGCCGTGGAGCGACTCACGGCGTCGATAAAACGTTTTTCCCCAACACCAAACAAGAACGAGTCCAGCGCTTTACGGCCCGCTAACTCAGCCCCTTCCAATGCCGTTGCCAGGAAGTCGATCGGGCACACCATGCGGCCAGACAGCTTATGGGTGACCACCAGGTGATGGTCATTCATGGAGCGGGTAACCAGAAACTCTACTTGTTCACCATGTACCGATCGGCTGAAGCTCGCTTCCACTGAAACATGCGCATAACCATTTGCCGTTTTTACCTTGCCTGCCAACTCCATACGCTTCTCCTGTGTCGTTTTCTTGTCTGTGGTCAATCCTACCACCAAGCACCCTCCGACAAAGCGGGATTAACACAACTTGCCAGCGATTCTCTCGGCCAACCCCTCACAGGAGAACAACAAGTTATTTTCCTGTTCACGGTTCCCAAAATGAAAAAACCGCCCAAGTGAAGGCGGTTTCAAATCCAGCATATTGCTCGCGTTATTCCTCGGTCAGAGGCTTCAACGAGAAACGCCCAATCCGGGTATAGCGACCCAGATAGAACCCGACGAACGAGCTCAACACCACACACATGGTTCCAGTAAACCCAATTGGTTCATGCAGTACATGCTGCTGAATGTTCATGATCGCCCACATGCAACCGGCGTAACACAGAAAACCAGGAACGGATACCAAACGTTGCTCTCCGTTTGTCAATGGCCTTAGCCACCCATACACCGCGCAACCAAATAAAGCGAAACAGATAAACAGGCTCGGAAACGCTCCATCAGCCAGGGCATTCATCCCCGCCACAACCAGAAACAGTAACGATACGTTAAACCAGTACAGAGATCCCGGTGCCGGTATTTTAGTGCCAAACAATCCAGACTCACTCGGTGCCTTTGCCGCTTCGATGCTCATGCTTACCCCTCGTTGATTGTTAGTTCGTGATCGGCCAATCCAATCACTTGAGCCCTCGACATCCCCCACGGATAACGAGAGCAAAACTCAGAACTTTAAAACCCTGCCCAGCCTCATCACCAAATCGCGATAAAGCCACTTTCTTCGCCCCCGACAGAGTGACCCACCTTGTGACACAACATCACCAGATGAATATTAAGACCCATACGCTCCGTGACGAAATTGCTTAACGAAGCCAATGATGAGTATCCAATTTCGTCACTGAATGCCTTGCCCGCGAAATCACAAAGTAACTTCACCAAACCTATCTCATCCACCAGCGCCAGGCTCAACGTCAACGCAACTACCTCTGTGCGCTCTCCCACCCCAGATGCTCGTTGCGCCGATCGCTCTGTGGCAATTCCGCCGCATCCGACAAGCTCGGCTCCACACTTTTCAACAGCGTGAACTATGGGGACCCCCAAAACTCTCCCTCAGGGCTTCCTTCTCAAATAACCG
Source organism: Proteus sp. NMG38-2 (assembly GCF_020640995.1). NCBI lineage: Bacteria > Pseudomonadati > Pseudomonadota > Gammaproteobacteria > Enterobacterales > Morganellaceae > Proteus > Proteus sp. NMG38-2. The sequence continues at coordinate 204,740 of NZ_CP085482.1, read as the reverse complement.
GGTGGAAAGCTGAACCCTCTTTCACACCCGAGAAACGACTCAAAGAGTACGGGAGCCAAAAAAATCAGGCAAAGGTTATCGGCCTCGTTTTGCGCCCGTTTTGGGACGGACTCAAAACCAAATCCGTTAACACCCCCAGTGGAATAAACCGTAAAAAACCCCAAAACCCCCGGAGGAAACTCACTCCAAAAATCCAAAATGCATTCACACCCCTCAACAACCCCCGGAGGAAAATCATTCGAGGCATCCTGCTCATCTAAACCTCATACTGAACCCGCCATCCGCGACCCGCGAAGTGCTCTAACTCAACACCCTAAACAATCCCACCCATATCATTGCCCGCAATCCCTGAGAAAAAACAAAGCGCCATTTCCGTACCTCATTCTCACTTTGTTTACCCGAATTACATTCACATCGAGAACAAAACAAAAACAAAATCGCTCCTTCTTGTTTCGTTTACCTTCCCACCTTTCCCGATCGCAAATAGTCACCGCAAAAAAAACAAACCCGGCCATCCCGAATTCATTCTTGATACCCCAGCGCCCGTTGAAAGCCCGAGAGTCGCCTAAAGGCTCACTAACTGATCGCCTGAAGGCTCACTTTACAGAGGGAGACGTGTTTAAAATTAGGCGTAAAAAACCGGGACGGTGCCCGGCTTCAGATGTGCTATGGCGATGCGTTAAGTTAGCTCATAGAGGCAAGCTCATGGATTGGCGCGCTCATATTGAGAGACCAGCGGGAGACCTTGTTCTCAGCATCAACTTGATAGCTGACCAGGAACATGTAAATCCCGAAGCACAAGCGTGAAGGCTCAGTGAAGCCCAGCATGCATTTCGATTCCCTCGCCCCGAACAATGCCATCACCTTCAAGAGAACGTCCTGATCCCATTCATCAGCATGATGGATATACACCAGAGTGTTGCGTTGCAGACCCTTCGCAAATACTTCAAGTGCAGCCAGATCACTATTGGTATCAGCCAACACCTTAACGGCCGCGATCTTTTTGTGATTCGCCATTGTCATTACCGTTTCGACAGTACCGTCCAAAACTTCATGGGTCGCCTTTAGTCCCCAAAGTAACTCTTCGTGTTTTGTACCCAGGTTGCGGGTGAAATTTGCGCACACTTCACTGATTGCAATTGTTGCGTGTCTGTTAACGTTTTCGTGAGACATTCTCAACATTCCTCTTGAGTTGATTTTAACCATACCGGTCGTTTTGTTTACGCAGCTATAACCCCACGCTAAAGCTGCTTCCTACTCTCTGTTATCCGCCGGGATAACAGCTGGCGAATTGCCCGGTTCTTTTTCATCTCAGAACGGATCAAACTCAGCTGCGGTTCGTAAGTAACAATGAGCGTCAATTCACGGGGTGTAGCATCCGTGAAAACTTTCGCTGGATAGCTTTCCCCTTTGTTCACTTTCAAATACTTCGGAACCACCCTTGCAATTTCCCCTCCCGCCTTTCGCAATGGAGTCATCCTCGCCCAGCGGATCCGAACGGATGGACCCTGCTTAACAACGTTGAATGAGTAATGCGCTTTTTCACCACCGGCCGTTGCCAGCTTCCAAAAATCTTCTCTCAGCGTCGTTGCTTCGGCAGTCAAAACATCAGCCGATCTGTCCAAGGCTTTGACGCTTTCCTCCAGATGCTTGATGTAGCTTTCCACATCCATAGAGTTACCCTCACTTTAAAAATTCAAAAAGACCAAAAAAACGGAACCCCTATTATTACCCCACATGAGATCTCTTCCGGCTAAAGCAAAAACACCCTAAATAGGTTCAAAAACTCAGCCCCCCCAAAAAAAGCGGTAATATTATTACGCCGCCTTAGTGATCTCATGGACTGTTTCTCTTCTTTTGCACTCTCATGGCGAAAAGAAAGGCATCAGAGTTGTTGGGTGAACACATGAAAATACCTTTTTGAGCAAGACTGCGATTTTGGGGGGCAAAGAGGCTAAATCACTGCCTTTTAACTAACCCCGTATATAATATGGCAGCAGAGTGATCTTGTGGCATTTCCCTTGATTAACACTCTTATGGCGAAAAGAAAGGCATAAGAGTTCAATAGTCGTTACGTAATCCAGTCACCAGGCACACTAAGCACTAAAACAGCACATCAACTCAAGGTTTTTCGTCCCCGAAACGAGGCGCTTTTCCGGCTTGCGATCGAAATCGTCCCATCAAAATCTATCCTGGTAACAGCCGAAACATCGTGGAAAAGAGATGAAGATTAGCAGGTGTTGCCACTCAAAATAATTTGGTTCAATCGGTGAGTTTCTGACCTGTATTTGGGTTAGTTAATTTCGTCAGCGGTTATCCCCATGATAAAACGAGAGGGGTAATCCGTACCAAAAACAAGAATTATTTTTAAGTCGATAGCCCTGATTTACGGCCATATCTAGCCGTAAATCAGGGATAAAAAAGGCCATGAATGAAGGCTAAATCTGGCCTTAAAAATTGGCTAAATATAGCCGTAAATCATGTCCTTTTTCGTCCTCGTTTTGTCGATGAAAAAGGATGTTTTGTGATTTTCGAATGGCTATGATGTGCTCCGATTGTCTCGGGGCGAACGAATTTTTCGGGGTGATATCTCGACTGTCTCACTTTGTTAGCAGCATGAAGTGGCAAGGATGGGGGGGACGGAAGGGTATCACAAGCTGTAATTGTGTTAATAAAAGGTTAACAAATGAGTAAGAAAAACGCGATCGTATGTGGTGTGGACATTGGTTATAGCAACGTCAAAATTGCGACTGGCGATGCTTTTGCTTCTGTACCAGACGTCTCAATCTTCCCAGCGTATGCCACCACGGAAGAAGAAGAGGATGTAAATCTGGTGAAGCGCAATCGTGACCACGAAGTCACCGTCTACCCGAACGGAAACATGTGGCGAGCATTTACTGATCGTCCAGATGGGCGTGAACTACATGACAGTTATCACACCACGGAAATGTACTTGGCGCTGTACTTTGGCTCGTTGGCAAAAATTGCCGAGAAGGTCGGTAGCACCATTGACCTGTTGGTAACTGGTTTGCCTGTAAGGCTCGCCAGTGATGATAACGAGCGCTCCAAGTTGGTCGCCAGGTTGACAGGTACATTCACGATTAATCCGTCCACAAAAGTGACGGTCAAGCAAGTGATGGTAATCCCGCAAGGTGTTGGTGTTATCAACGATGTCGCGAACCGCGAAGGCTTTATCAGTGAAGATGAACTGTCAGAATCTAATATTCTGGTCATCGACCCTGGTTTTTTCTCGATGGACTATGTGGCCTTCAGTAATGGTAGCCGCGTGATGGGCTCCAGCGGCTCTTCACTGAAAGCCACCAGCACGATCATTGAAGGAATTGTTCGCACTCTCAATGAAGAAAACCCGCATGAGCGGCGTGATGATCTTCCTGAAATGGTCGAAATTGCGTTACGCAAAGATGCGGCTTCGTTCTTCAATGGTGCCCGCCACATTGAAGTAAAACCGCTGCTAAGCAAAGTTATTCCGCAAATCGCTGGTGGCGTAGTAAAAGAATTGCGCAAAAATGTCCGTGCGTTAGGGGCTATTCACATCATTGTGACCGCTGGTGGTGGAGCTCCTTATTATGAGCAGGCCGTGCGCGAAGCGTTCCAGAATGCCCGTATTGTAACGAGCCCAAATCCGGTCGCAAGCAACGCAATTGGCTTCTGGAACTACGGCGTTGACACCGTCATCTACGGTGACGAATAACGGATAAGGATACGTAATGCAGTTACGGGTGACGATTAATGACATTCTTTGTCCCGAGCTCGCTGCGTACCTTGAGTCCTGTCCACCAGGCAAAAGAAGTAGCGCACTGGTTGCCCTGGCGAACAGGGCTTATCTTGAAGGGTTAGGGCGTGAGGCAACGCCCAACATCTACAAGAAAGGAAAGGTAAGCGAGAAGCCGCGCTCACAAAAATTGGCAAAAGGAGGAAAAACAGGGCAGAATATTTCGTCGCCGGTGGGGACCGGTCTACAATCGTCTTATTCTGAAAACCAACCTGAGTTAGCAAAGCAGCAAGTAGCTCAGCCGTTGGCATCAAAAGCAGTAGAAGCAGTATCCGTTATACCAGGAAGCAATATTGAGTCTTCGGAGCCGCGTGGGGCGGTGTTGATGAAGAGCGAGGCAGGAAGCGAAAATACATTGTCGGTATCAGTAGATACTCAATCTACTGAGAGGGATACCGATGTTAACGCTGAAAAATCGATCCATACAGAGACCGCGTTGCCGCGTAAGCGGTTCCGCTTAGGCTAAGCCACTCTGTTGGGTTAGGGGTAAACAAAATGGGTAAATTACTGTTAAGCGCCAGTGTGGCAGCAGTAATCCTCTCATCTCAAATACTCCCGGCACAAGCTGGGGTGGTTGATTTGAAAGGAACGGCATGGGAAAAACATGCCAAGAATGAATGCGGTCTGGACCCGCATCTCTTATACGCCGTTGCTTTGTGGGAAAGCAAACAGCGTGCCGGTGGCGGCGGTTATGTCGCCCCAAGCCCTTGGGCACTGAATAATGCAGTTTACGGTGCCTACTATCCAAAAAACTACGAAGATGCGAAGCGCGCGCTTAAGCGCTACATAGCCGCATCTAAAGTAACCGATATCGGTATCGCCCAGGTCAACTATCGCTGGAACGGGAAGTATGTCAGCAAGCCAGAGGATCTTCTGGATGTAGACACTAACATTCGGGTTGGCGCGAAAGTGTTATGTAACGCTATCAAAAACTCCCCAGATGACATCGTTTTAGCAATAGGTAGTTATCACACTCCGAACCCGGAACTGCGTGACAAAGCGCGTTGGTACGGTACGAATGTGCTCAGAATCTGGAAGAGGCTGATTGAAAATGGTTAATGAAAACATATCGCTATTGAGCTGCGCTGCTTCACTGGAAACACGCGCGCAATCTTTTTTCCGCAGTCCGTTTGTTCTGTCTGAAGATGATCGCTTAGTGTTAAAAGACAAAGACCTTCTAGCGCAGCTGACAAAATCTGTTAAATCATACAACGTACCTGTTTTTATAGTTGACTACATGCCTGGACGCAAACTTACAGAAGTGGATAACTTCGTCCGGCATGACTCCTATATTCTTCGGCTTGCACTTCTCGTGTACAGCATCAGGGTGAAAATTCTCAACGGCACGCTGGCCGAGTCATTTTACTGGTTGGGCTCCGATGAAGCGTTGAATTTCATTGAGCGGCTTGACGATAGTCAAACCATTGACGCCATCATCAAGGGCGAACTGTATATCAAACCGGTTCGTTCGCTGCGGGAGCTCGCTTCTGGGGAGTGGAGCTCTGTTTTTGGCAGTGATAACCCGCACATGACTTTGCCAGCTTATTTGCAATTACGTTTTGAACATTGGAGCACAGATCTATGAAAGCCGCACTCGTAAAAGATGAAGACATTTTTGCTTTGGCACAGCGGATGGTCAAACTGGGCTTCCGTCGTCGTATCATTACCACGTCGCTTAATGCAAGTGACCGACTCATTGACCATTTGAAAAAACAGTTCGGTCAGGAAGAAGTGGCAATCGGACGCTTGAAACTGTCGGAAACCTTCTTGGCTTCGCAGCCAAAAAAGATGGAGGCAACCAACTTTATGAGCATCTATCTACGTCGCGCGAAGGACCCTAGCAATCAGGATGACATCAGTGAAGTGGTCGATTCGTTTGAAGTGTATCGCGAGTTAAATATGCGATTCAGACCGACTATTGCGGCGGATGTTATGCTTCATCCGAACGAAGCCTGGACACTGGCGCGTGACTTCCGTTCTGATGAGATCCGAATGGTGAAATGCGTACATTGTAAAATGTCCTTTATCACTCCCTTTGATGGTGATCGTTCGAATAAAAAGCATAAGTGCCCGTTCTGCGAAGATAAGGCTCATTAATGCAAACGCGAACTTTGATTGGAATATTCACAGCGTTAGCTTTGCAGGGATGCACTTTTCATACGTTGCCTGGCAGCCAGTTGGTTGCTCCCGGTTATATGCGCGTGAATCTGTGCCAAAAGCTGGACTCGCCCGAGCTTTGCAAGTCGAAGTTTGGCGAGTTCAAGAAACGGCTGATCGTGAAAGACATTTCCTCCACGGCGGGGTATATCATTCCAGATTCTGTTGGTTGGGGATGGGTGGTAAACAAAGTGAATGCACCTTTTGTTTTCTACGACCCGGAACTGAAGACAGAAATCCCCCCTCTGGAAGGGGAATTTATTCCGGGAAATTTCGAACCAGCCCTTAAAGTACCTTGCACGAAAGATGCGACATGCAGCCACCAGCAAGTGCTAACCGCTTGGAAAGATTCAATTTAAATCAAATTCACAGTGTTAGATCCCTTATTTAAACAATAGGGGATTTTTTTTAGCCAGATTTCTTCGTCAGCTGTCATGGCGGGGTTACTATGCTCTCAACACGAAAAACTACTTACCTGCAACTCTACGAATAAGGTACCGAACATGAAAAAGATTCTGACCGCTTCTTTGATTACTCTGGCAATGGCAATGACGGGCTGTGCTTCTAAACCTGTTCCGATGCCGGTGGATACCAATCCGTCGGAGGCTTTACAGTTTGCCCGTGCAATGGAGATGCGCCAAATTACAGATGCAGGTGATAATTATGTCATCTATAACAAGCTGGTTGACGGCGGGCGTATTCTCCCACTTGAGAATCCAGTAAGAGCAGGAGAGGTTGCCAAAACTCAACGGTCAGGTGCCGGTACGGCAGATGTTGTTGGTGGGTTGGCTATTAAAGATCCATTCATTGCTTTAACAGGTTTTTTAACCGCGAAAAGACCTCAGCCTTATACTGATGGGGTTGTTTTATTCGGTTCCTGGGCAGGGGGAGACCGGGAAGTAGATCAGTCTCAAATGTTTGAAGCCTTTAAAACCTTCGCCCCTAAAATGGCAGGTTTTAATGAATATGAACTATGCGGGCAGGACAAGAGCTGGAGTTGGTTCTCGTTAAGTAAAGCTAAAGAAACCGGGCACCTACCAAAACCGCCTGTTTTAGTCAGCCCTGAAGAGTATCGCTCTGGGTACGCATCGGCCTGTTTCTTCTATCTTGCGGCGAAAAAAGAAAACATGCCATTGATGAAGGAACTATCTGTGGCCCTTGGTGCAAAACGAGCTCTGTTTGTGCCAGCCTCCCAAGAGCATGCTCCGTACTGATGAATCCCCTAATGATTTTTATCAAAATCATTAAGTTAAGGTAGATACACATCTTGTCATATGATCAAATGGTTTCGCCAAAAATCAATAATCAGACAACAAAATGTGCGAACTCGATATTTTACACGACTCTCTTTACCAATTCTGCCCCGAATTACACTTAAAACGACTCAACAGCTTAACGTTGGCTTGCCACGCCTTACTTGACTGTAAAACTCTCACTCTTACCGAACTTGGCCGTAACCTGCCAACCAAAGCGAGAACAAAACATAACATCAAACGAATCGACCGATTGTTAGGTAATCGTCACCTCCACAAAGAGCGACTCGCTGTATACCGTTGGCATGCTAGCTTTATCTGTTCGGGCAATACGATGCCCATTGTACTTGTTGACTGGTCTGATATCCGTGAGCAAAAACGGCTTATGGTATTGCGAGCTTCAGTCGCACTACACGGTCGTTCTGTTACTCTTTATGAGAAAGCGTTCCCGCTTTCAGAGCAATGTTCAAAGAAAGCTCATGACCAATTTCTAGCCGACCTTGCGAGCATTCTACCGAGTAACACCACACCGCTCATTGTCAGTGATGCTGGCTTTAAAGTGCCATGGTATAAATCCGTTGAGAAGCTGGGTTGGTACTGGTTAAGTCGAGTAAGAGGAAAAGTACAATATGCAGACCTAGGAGCGGAAAACTGGAAACCTATCAGCAACTTACATGATATGTCATCTAGTCACTCAAAGACTTTAGGCTATAAGAGGCTGACTAAAAGCAATCCAATCTCATGCCAAATTCTATTGTATAAATCTCGCTCTAAAGGCCGAAAAAATCAGCGCTCGACACGGACTCATTGTCACCACCCGTCACCTAAAATCTACTCAGCGTCGGCAAAGGAGCCATGGATTCTAGCAACTAACTTACCTGTTGAAATTCGAACACCCAAACAACTTGTTAATATCTATTCGAAGCGAATGCAGATTGAAGAAACCTTCCGAGACTTGAAAAGTCCTGCCTACGGACTAGGCCTACGCCATAGCCGAACGAGCAGCTCAGAGCGTTTTGATATCATGCTGCTAATCGCCCTGATGCTTCAACTAACATGTTGGCTTGCGGGCGTTCATGCTCAGAAACAAGGTTGGGACAAGCACTTCCAGGCTAACACAGTCAGAAATCGAAACGTACTCTCAACAGTTCGCTTAGGCATGGAAGTTTTGCGGCATTCTGGCTACACAATAACAAGGGAAGACTCACTCGTGGCTGCAACCCTGCTTACTCAAAATCTATTCACACATGGTTACGTTTTGGGGAAATTATGAGGGGATCTCTCAGTGCTCCGTATGTGTTTTACAACGGTAAGGTTCTTGAATTCAAAAACTAATATTACAGACGAAAGTAGAAACCCCGCCAAAACTGAGCGGGGTTTTTTATGATTAACGCACTTGTATTGAAGCGCCTGCTTTATCCTTCAGGTCATTTATATCAACGCTATCAACGCCATCCTTGAAACGGTCGAGGCTGTTTTTACGTTTACCGTCAACGTTGAGAATGCTGCCTGAACCGGTAATGCTGTCGAGATTGACTGATTCGGGCGTTGGCAGTAAATCGGCTGAGTAAAGTGAACCAATCCATTCCGACAGATCGACTTTTTGGAAGTCAATTCGACCAAACTCTTCCAACGTTAAGCCACGGCAATCCGGATTCTTGTTATCACCCCAACCAATGCCCAACTGGGCGCGCCCTTGTTCTTGGAAAATTCGCCCAATCTGTGAGTTGAACGTGCAGTAACTTGACCGTTTTTCAATGCACTGCCCTAACACTTTGGATTGGCACCAGCTATCGATGAAGGTCGCAAGTTTGGTTTCTTTTTTCACAGCAAGCTTAAATTCATCTGCTGTACAAGCCCAGATGATGTTTACCAAGATGTTTGCAACCTGATATGCCATGTAGGCATAACCGACAACGGAAATAGCGGAAGTAAGGGTGGAAGACAGCTCTACAGAACTGGCTAATGCGCCGTCGGACCCGACCGCAGCAACCGATTCTGACCCAGCAGCTGTGCCCCCGGCCTGGAATAACGCATTTGTTACGCTCGAACCAAAGGTGTCCAAAGTCCATTGAGCAACTTGTTTAGTTAAAGTGCCCACCGCCTGATCCATCATTTCTCCGATACCGAGATCTGCAATTTTATCTGCAACCGCTGACCCTGCATTACCAGTTAAGCTATCCAGTGCAGACATTGCAGGTTTAGTGATTGCATCAATAGCACTGTTAGCCAATTCAGAACCCATGTCGAACATGCCTTTACCTTGCTCGAACATGCCCGCTTTAACGGCCAGCGCATCTGAAACTTTCAGGGTGTAGTAGGTTAGCTGAAGATACTCAATCCAGCTGACATCAACAGGCTGGTTGCAGCAATCGACCCAGCCACCCAGTGCTGATTTACAAGTAGCAGCTTCACCTTTGAATAAGGTGCAAGTGCGATTGACGTTGATAGTTTCATCACCGCAGGTCATTTCGTTAACCGCGTAAGTCGCCGCTTGAAGCATTGCGACTGCCGTTTGGAAGTCTCCACTAGGTTCCGATTCTGGCGTTAAACAGGTACCGTTGATGCACTGCACCGCTCCAGCACACTGGTAAGTCTCGGTTTGTGTAGTGCTTGGCACTGTAACATCTTGACCGCAGTCCCAGGTCTCAGAAGCTTGCCAACAACCGCTTTGCCCACCAGCTGCGCCTGTGATGCAGGAAGACTTAATAAATTTGCAGGCATTGTTATTATCAAAGTCTTTGCATGAGTTATTCACTCCGGCATCAGTACCACAGTTAGATACAACGGTTGCACTACGGCAGAATGGGGAAAGCCCGCCGATCGGTGGTGTTTTAAGATCCTTTTCGCACACAGTAACCCCATTGATATAAGCGCAGCCATTCGCGTCAGGTGTGACTGTTTCATTGCAGGTGACCGAATAGTTTTGGCAATAACCCTGATTGACTGCATCCAGAAAAGTATTGAACCCTTCTTGGTTGTCGGCAATCCATTCATCTTTGCTAACGGCCTTAGATGGGTCGTAGCGAACTTCCAATTTCGCATAGCCTTCACCATTGCCATAAACTGAAACGCGTGTTTTGAAAATCAGTTCATCGCCGTCTTGTACTTCCTGGAAGTTCTGAGTCACGTCAGCCTGTGGATCAACACGCCAACTGGTATCCAACTCGCAAGGCCCTTCGGTTTCTGGTGGGAATAACTCACCTTTGCTGTAGTTCCAAGGTCGGTATTTCCCATCAGTACCTGCATCCTTCATTCCTGCAACAGGGCCCGCAAATACTTTTTTCTCACCAAGGTAGATCTGCATATAATCATCCCAGGTTGCGTAAGTCAGTTTTGCACTGGAAATGGCTTGCGGGTTGTAAACGCGAACACCTGTATATTCTTCATATATTTTACAACGACCATCCCAGTAGTTATCGCCGACTCTACCCACCCAAAGAGTTACGCAGGCTTCACCGCAACCTTCAATGTTGGCAGAACCGGAGCTATGGCTCAGGAAGCCTGCCACGTAAGGGTGGGTTAAACGATAGGTGCCACTGACGCTGGTGGTGCGAGTGCACTCTTTATAATCAGGAATGTGTTGCTTAACACCGTCCGTATTCAGTTCGGAGGTCATTGAGCAGTCATCCAGATCCTGCATGTATTTATCCTGGTTCGCCAAGAAATCTTTGTGTTTGTCAAAGATAGAATCCGTGGCTTTCAGTTTTGCAGTCGTTTTCGTTGAGCCTGAAACGGCGCGATAGGCTTCGCCTCGCAATGACGATTCAGAGGCAAGTGCAGAACCAGTATCAAAGCCTAACTTTTGGGTTTCACCATCATTACCATACACGGATTTCAGCTGATCCAGGGAGGTGGATGACGCCTCGCCAGGATACACGTTATTTAAGTTAACGGCCTCACCATCCCCATACTGAACAGTGCCGTTACTATTTGCAGAAAGACCGGGTAGAGACTTATAGAATTCAACCGCTGACTGAGCATTTGCTGCCGAGTTTGCCGAGTAAGCGTAGGGGGCATACATCGCTACAACCAAGTGGCTCATCGTGAACAACGTGCAGACCGTTTTTGAAAACCAATTTTTCCTAAAAAGGGTTATCATTCGTAATCACCTTGTAGATTGCAGGCATTGATGGCTAGGCGTATCACAGAAAATTTCGTCACCTGAAAGAACTGTGAGAGAATCAATGCATAGAGACGCCATTGAGCAAGCATAAATCAATGACGTATACGGGCAACAAAGAAGGGCAGCAAAACGAGGTGCTTTTCTTTTACTGATATTTGGGAGTAAAACATGAGTACATTTGGCGCACACGGCGTAGCCTATCTACCCCCCATTGTGGTTCACAGAGTTCCAATAAGCACGAAAAAGTCACCACCCAAACCACCGGGGATCCAAAGAGACATTGCGCTTTGCATGTTTTGGCTGGTACTCAGCGTTCCCGCTGCTTATATGCTCTATATCGGTTGAGTTTTTTAGGCCAAAAAAAAGCCTCCGACTGGAGGCTTTTGTATGTTAAGGGTTATTTCTTCTCGTTATCAGACATCAGCGCCTCGACAGATTCTTTTACGACATGAGCATCAGTACGATGCATGTTGCTCTTCGTGGATTCTACCTTGCCAATAATCGCCATTGCTAGCTGCTGATCGCCGCCTTCAAGCCTACCGTTCACATATTCACCGCCGGTTGCGAGGGTGACAGCGTGGAAGGCCTGAATACGAGCGTGTTCCATTTGCTCTGGCGTATTGTCTTTGTCTTTGACGGTACCGTACAAGTGTGAGATGGCATTTTTAGCGTATTCGCCTCTTTCACCTCCAACACCAGTTACTTGAGAAGCCATTTCCTGTCCCTGACCGTAACCTTCCTGATAAGAGAACCCCCCCGGCTTAATGCCGTTTGAAACCTTGTCTAAGGCGCTTTGAACCTTAGGCATCGCATCCCCCGTCATTCCATAATTTGATTTGTTCACCAGTTCATATCGTGCAGCATTGCCTCTCATAGTGTTGAGTTCTTGGGTTGAACGGGATTCATGATTCTCAACCTGTCCTTTATTATCGAAATGCTGATCAATAACGTGCCCCTGGGCTGTGCCTGGTGCTGATTGGGCATAATTACCAGCTATGCCTGCTGCTGCCTGACCCTGGGTAGAACTTGAACCATTATTAACACCACCAGCAATACTATCGATATGCGCTTCGGCTTGCTCTGCGTTAGCTGCGATCCCTTGGTTTGCCCTGGCAGCATCAGCGCTGACCTCTGGTTGTTGCGAACCTCCACTAACGAAACCTGACAGTTTAGCTACTTCGCCAGCTTGACCTATTGAAGCCGCTGCGCTGAACTGAGCGAATGTATGCGCATCTTCCTGTGTCATCCCTAGTGAAGAGAGGCGTGCTGTATCTTCGTTGATCCGCTGAGATAAGTCTTCGCGACCAGCCAATACCTGAGTTAGTGCGGCTTGAGCTTCGTTGCTACCTCCAATGGATTGCGCAATCTGTGCTGAGTTCATGTTTTGGCCCAGAGAGCTACTCATCGAATACTGTTGTGCTTCAGAATAGGATTTTTGAGCCGACTCCTGTTTTTTATAAGCTTCACCGTATTGTTGGGTTGCCGCAGTGCTTTGTCCTGCTGCCTGCATGCTGCTGTAATAAGCCATTGAAGACTGTGACCTGATTTGACTGAGTTGCGAGCTTAGCGCGTCACTGTTTGAAGCGTTATCACTGCTTGAGTAGCTCGCGTCCGCCGTGTGAGTTTTACCTTTTGAAGCTGACTCATTACGCTGTAAGGATGCCGACCCAGAAACTGAGGCACCAGACCCTCCAATTTTCAAACCAGCAGATGCCTCAGCGCTACCTTGAACAGAGCCCATATTCAAAGCTGTCAATGCTTCAGCTTCGGAAGTCCCGTTACGCGAAGCGACATCTTGAACAAACGAACGCTGGGAAGAGGTTAGAGAACCCAAAGCAGCTTGCATGGCATCCTGGCTTTGTTGAGACTGGGTTCCATTTCGCATGTTGGAAGCAACCTCTTGGAACATTTTCCCTTCTGATGCAGAGCGTTCAACCGAGGCTGACTCGACGTTCTGTTTAGCGCTGGCGAGGTTAGTAGAAGCAGATTGCTTCATATCAAATTTAGGCAATGCGGAAGATGCACCACCCATGACAGACCCACTGGAGCGATCGAAGTTCACATCAGCGCTTCGGTTGTTCATGGCTGGCGCGTTCGATACATCAGGAGCCATCTGCTTGGTATCAGCTGCGTGAGGCGCAGCGGCGGAGTTTGCCAGTGAGTTAAAGGCGACCGAACTACCCCATACGATAAAGCCACCCAATGCAGGGATCATCGCATATAAATTCCCAGCAAGGCCGATGCTTTTTTGAGTTTCAAATAGCATCAGATATAGCTTATCGAATGAAATCGGATCTATACCATTGAAAATGGCAGACAAGTTAGTTTGAGTGTGAACAAGCACGTACATGTTTACAACTGCTGCCAGTGGCATCCAAGTCTGAGTCCAGATAATGACCAGAAAATATTTCATAACCAAGCGAACACCCATAATGCCCAGACCGAATAAAAAGGCCATGAATGGCGTAAGAGCATAGATTAGCCCTTGGAAAATTGGCATAAACGCCGCCATCCAAGACAGGAAAGACGCGCCGGAGGATGCCCACTGGAAGGCTTGTTGGGTTTGCGTTTGAGTTCGGGTGATAGCAGCGGCACCTCGGAAGGAGGCTTCATATCCATACTTAGGCACATCACGAAGGTAGGGGTACATGATCATCGTCATTTGGAAATCACGCATCGTTGTACCGCTTAGGTTGTAAAAATTCATGATCTCCTGAACTTTTCTGCTCGTATTACAGACGTCACCATCGCCCTGACAAGTCCGGCCCAAAGCGGCATAAGAACGCTGGTAGGCTTTACGGAACATGTCAGAAGAGGATGCATGTTGCATGATCAATTTATCAAAAGCATCTGCACAAGAATATTGTGAAGATACACCTTTCATATCTTCCATTCCTGGAGCCCAGCCCACCATATTGCCATCATAAAGCACGACGTGCTGGAAGCGGTCATCAGATCTCAGCCCTTGCACGCCTTGAGTGCCTCTATAAAGAGTTGAGTAGGTTTTCGCCCCCCGAATAACATCTTTAGTCACGCAGGTTTTCATATAACTTTCCACGCTTCTGGCGAAATCTACACGCGGTTTTTCGTTGGCTAAAAACCAGCGCATTGGGTTTTTTAATGTGTCATAAAGAGACGTCATTGCCACCAATGGATCCAATGCACCATACTCAGTCATTGAAGGAGTGGAGAATGCTTGCTCCATTTTTTCTGTAATTGAATACCCGACAGTGGATATGATGGAGGCCGATGCTGCAAGGCCTGCCGGAACGTTATCAACTGCACGGAAACGTCCGCTAGTAACATCTTCGATGTTGACACGAGCCGAAACCTGGAAGAACACCATATACATGACAATACAGACGGCCATGTTTTGGAAGGAGACGGTTTTACCTGCTGAAATAGCCGATGAAATAACAATCCCGATCACCCCTAACAATGCAGCAATGCGAAATAGATCTGAGAACATCCCACTATTCATTAGCATTGCAACTGCGTTGAAAACATTATGCATAAATTCAATGTCACCAACGGTATATACGTTCCACTGAGTCATTTACTCATATCCTCTTAGAGTGCGCCGTCTACCGACCCTTCACCTTGATATTCAGTTAAAGGCAGGGATTGCATGTAGGACTGGAAGGTTTCCTGGATCTTCTCTTCACCGCCGTATCTGGCCGCTAATGTGCTATAGGAAATTGCCAAATTACGTCGCGCATCTTCTATCAACTTATACATCTCTTCGTAGTAAGCTGAAGCAGAATCATCGTTAGACTGCGCCATACGGGCCCCTGTTGCTGCGGCCGTTAGTAGATCACTGAGGTATTGATTCGCAGCCGAGTAGGATAGGACAGGTGAGATGGCTCGAATATACGAATGACTGGCGTTCAGGTCATGCCTTGCCAAAATGATAGCTTTATTACCAGCGCCACCAACGTTGTAATACCCAGCCTGTTCATGCCGCTCTCTAGATACTTCACCACCCGATTTTGCCGAAACCAGATACCCATCATCAATGAAGAATTTATTAATGGTGTTAGCAACGCCATTCAAGCCAATTTGCTGTTGCACTGGGTTTTCGCACGTTTCGGTTTGGTTTACGCAACTCCACATATGGAAGGCGGGGTCACCATGAATAATAGAATCCAACACGGAGCTAGTTGCCAGAGGGCCAAGTCGAACAACGCTTTTTTTAATGGATCCGTCTTTGTCTGTACTGATATCTTTTCCAACAATAATCGTACCAGTGAGAGACATAACCAATTCTTTCTGTTGTTGCTCAGAGCCTTCGAATTGAGATGAGAACTGTCCATTTTGCAGCAAGCACCACATGAGGTTGCCATAGTCGCCACAAGGCTTACGTTTCCCTGTATCACCTTTGACTTTCTCTGGGGCTTCACCACCACCTGAGTTACCCCACATTGCCTTGAACTGGTCAACAACACCATCAGACGAGAGTTGGGATGACACGGACATTTTGGCATTTTCACCAAATGCGGAAGCTGTATCTACCAGTAATCCTTTTGCTAATTGGCAGGAGTTAACGGTCAGATCGTTCATTTGCTGAACAACAGCCTGCATTTTTGAAATGGCATTATCCAGAACTGCATCCATTGCGTTAAGTGCCAGCTGAAAAGCCAGACCAGCCGCGTTAGCGGCGATGTTACGTAGCATCTGAACAAACTGCTCGGCATTGATAAATGAGAAAGACCCACCAAAAAGGTCGATCCCTCCACAGCCGCCCGACGCGGCAGGAAGATCGATTGTGACTGGCGTAAGAGTTCTTAGTTTATTTCGGAGAACAAAGCCCCCACCAGTGTACCCATCACGAGTAATGCTGTGATAATCTCCCGCGCCAGTTACATTGGACATTGAACCGAACATACTATCGAGCTGGGTACTGATATCCGCAGCATTGGAAGAAGACGTGAACACACCCGACAGAGCAATCGATATTGCTAAGATAGTGCGTTTGAGCCCTTTAGATTTTTGATGTTGTAAAACCATTTTTTGTTACTCCCGCTACTGTTATTTCGCCTTTGTAGATGCTGCGTAACCAGATTTCTTCTGAATGTATTTGATAAAGTCGTCCGAGTTCTCCAGGTACTCTTCCGGCATATCTTTCAGGATGCTCGAATCGATATACCCATTGTCGTTATATGGAAGCGTGCTTTTGTACTGCTCGTTGGTGATGAGCCCCGAGTCATGTGCAATCATGATTGTGCGGGATATCAACTGATCGGCACTGAGAGGCCCGAATGAAAGAATCCGCGTTGCCTCTGGAGGAATAGCCAGTGCGAGCGCAGGAGTGTTGGTGATCTGCAATTTTGCTGCTTGACCAGTATCTGCACGCCAGTTCTCCATGATGTTTCCAGGCATTGGTTTACCATCAATCGAAATTGGAATAACTTTCATACCGGTCATGTAAGTGAACGTATTCATGATCGCCGCTTGTTTCACACAGATTGAGCAATCTTCGCCACGGAAGAAAAAGAAAACCCCAGCGCGTGTGGCAATGTCTTTTATAACAAGCCGTGAGTTTTTTTCAGCCTCCGCAGACTGGTCCATAGCGCCGAAGGTAGACGTAGAGCGACGACTGCTTTCATCAATCAATGGATCTGTAGATGTCACTAAGCGCGCCATATCAGTAAACCGGCTCGCCTTGTCCAACATAATGCGCTGCGCAAGGTAATAGGCCCGGACGTTTTCCTGGGTTGGCTCGTCAATTGCGCGGTCACGTAATTTCTGTACGTTTTCACGGTACCAGGCCACGGTAAAGGCTTCAGGCCCCTCTTCAGGAGTAACCGCAACGGAAGGTTCAGGGACAGGCATTTGCTTGTCCTGCTCTTCGGTTTTGTCCGCTTTAGCAACAGTAGTCTCAGGTTCGATTTCTTTCGGCGGTTCAGGAGGCATTTTTTTCCAGAACCAGCCTTCTTCTTTTCCATCCAGAAACGAGGTACCTCCAGCGG
This sequence comes from Proteus sp. NMG38-2, assembly GCF_020640995.1. NCBI lineage: Bacteria > Pseudomonadati > Pseudomonadota > Gammaproteobacteria > Enterobacterales > Morganellaceae > Proteus > Proteus sp. NMG38-2. The sequence continues at coordinate 187,442 of NZ_CP085482.1, read as the reverse complement.
TAACCTGCCCGTTGGAAGCCTTTGGTTTATTATCTTTGCCACCCTCTGCTACCGCATGAGCAGAGAGCACCCCAAATACCAGGGTAGCGATGACTGTTTTATTGAAACTTTGGAATTTCATCTTCATTACCTTTGGTAAGAATTGCCGCTATCCTGTCAGTCCAAAAAAAGGAGTTTTTCCCCTTAAAAACCCTGGCTTTTTCAAGCTGTTGGCACAGTTGATAGTGTCTATATCTTTGTTGCCCGATCTTCTTAATGATGCTTTCGGGTTTTATACCAATTTCCTTACAGGCCTCATCGAGGGTCATGCGTCCGCCGTACTTACGTTCAAGTTCACGCTGCAAGCTGAGACGGTTAGAGTCAGTGCAGAGTATGGCTGGCAGCTTAAAAACAGGCATGAGCATCGAACGGCTGTGAGCACATACGAGAAGTTTCATCAAATCCCTCATCTGATGAATCAATGAGCGGTCATTTTGTCATACACAGGCAAGGAAAACGGCAAAAAAGGCCAGCAAAATGAGGCCAAAAACCGGTGTTCTCAAAGGGTTGAAGGAATCGCATGTGCTTGCGTTTTGTTTACCATCCTTCCGTTGTCTGTGAATGCAGCTCCGGTTATGGCTGGTAAAAAAAAGCAAAAAAAAACCCTGTCCGAAGACAGGGTTTTGGGTGGTTACCCTAGGCTGGAATTACGATTTGCTCTTGTTGCGAGTAAACGCGATCGGCATCGAGACAATCAAAAGAACTTTGATGACAAAGTCCTCTGTCACCTTGATGCCAAAGTGACTACCGAAAACAATCACCATGACAGCAATTGCAACAGTAAAAACAAGAGAGAAGAAGCGAAGGGTATTAAGTTTCATTTTAGGGCTCACTGAGGGAAGTTAAGCACAACGAGGATGTTGTGCGGAGGGGAAGTTAAATCGAAGTTATAGAGAGTGACGCAGTTTCATAATTTTACCGTAGACATCCTGAAGGATGAGCACGATGAAATAAGCGGCCAATGCAACACAACCGGCAGCAATGACAGACATGACAACAATAACAACTACCATAGTCATGACATCAAAGCTGAAAAATACCGTTGCAGCTACAATGATTACCGCAGGAATCAGCGGCAGGAATTTAAATATGTTTTTCATACATCACCAGTGAAAGAGAGTTTGTGGACAGCAAAAAAGCAATTAGTGAAACAGGTGTGCTTTTAAACCGATGGTGTAACGAGAGTAGATACCACCAAAGAGAGAATCTTTGAAAACATCCGGTTCTTCATTATCAGACAAAACAGCCTCAGCCATCTCCACGATACTCACCAACATCTGCGCGCAGAATGAGTTTTTCTTAAACAAATCCCGGTACAAACTGGTATGAATCACCCCATTCAAGTCCATCGCCAAGTTAATCAATAATGCTTGATTAACAGACAGCGAAGGGCAGTCAGGGTCATTGAACGATTCCGTACCAACACCAATTCGGTTCATTGCAAGCAATGTCCGAACCTCGCCTTCCAAATCAGCAAAGCGATGATTGATGTCAATATAGGTTTCTTCATTAATCACCACACCGAGATCATCGCGTAAATCAGAACCGCGCGAGTAATCTTCTTCATCAACGGGCACAATTTCCAAAAGGATGTTGCGAACAGCGATAGGGAAAGTTGTGGTGTAGCTATTGTCAGAGGTAACGTAACGCATGAGAAATACTCCTGTAGATAAAAATGAAGGGTAAGGATTACCAAACACATTGTTCTTTCATGAACTCGGGCTCATGTGCCACGAAACGAACAGCCTCAGCCATCGTTGAGTCGAAGAACCTGGAACACAAACTCCGGCCAAGCATGACTATCTCTTTTTTGAGAAGGTCAAGGCTAGGGTCGGAGAAACGGCCACATGCACAACAATACGCAAAACGAGTCGCCAGCTTTAATACCTGGGATTCGTTCTGATTAATACCAAACGCAGTATTGGCAATGCCAAGTCCACGATCGTTAAGCAATTTCACAGTTAACATATCGGAATGAATTAACGCCAAGTCAGCTTGCTCCTGAACATCAGAAGTGGGCCAAAGGCGCATCTTTTCAGATACGAATCCGTAAATGCTCAATTCGACAGAATGAGACATACGTACCTCTTTAATAGATTTATGAATTTAGAAAATTAAAAGATACCGGGCTTGCAACGAGCCAATGCGGCCAGAATGCGTTCGCGAGCAGGGGAGGGGCTAACAGTTGCCTGAATGCCTTCCATCCAATCCTCAACCGGTATGCGGGTGAATTTGTCGTCTGTATTGCGGATACGAAATGCAATCACTGCCCAACGTGATAAAGCATATTTAATACAAGCTTCATCACCCGGAACGACAACGCCACGCAGTTTCGCGGAAGCGTTATTGTATTCAATCAATGCACAAGCACTCATACAGTTCACCAAAACGAAAGGCCCGCTACGGGGCCTTTGCTTTTCAGAAGTTAATATTATCGTTTACTGTGACAGGAATAGGATCCTGATGTGCAGCAATATCGATGAAGTTAAAACGTTTAATGTTGGTGGCGCGAAGCACTTTGCCAGTAGAGAGCACAAAGGTCTCAACATCAGCATGGCGACTATCAGGCCAGGACTGAGAAATTGAGGTTTCGCGGATTAAATATGACCGTTTATTTGATGTGAAAGACACATAAGGTATCAGCATTGCTTAACCCTCTGAGCCCATCAGACCGTAGCCGTATGTCGTTAACGTATGCACTAAACACAGTGCATCAACGGTCATGTACGGCCACCAATTACCTGTCTCATCACGGAAGAAGTGTATTTCTAGTGAATCCGGGGCCATTGGGTGGTACGTATTGATCACGAAAGACTCTTCAAAAACGGGTAGGTTTTCAAACAAACTAACACTACGCTTTGGTGAATTGCCATGCACGTAACCAATGAGGTCATCAATCATTTCAACGGTAAAGCCGCTTTGTGGTTCAACGACAGAAGTATCAAAATTAATATATTTAGCCATGATGAATATCTCCAAGAGAAAGTAAAACGCTGACAAATGCCAGCGTTATTCTTTAAGCGGTTATGCACACTTCCGAGCAGCTTCGTTCGGGTAGTAGTGATAGAACGCCTTCTTGTATTTTTCGAAACCGCGACGCTGTGATTCAACGAAGTCCATATTTGATGGCGCATCGTAGTGGTTCGACTGAATTAAACGATCTTGTTCAGCCAGGTCATGCTTCCAGCGATGCAGAACACTCATACGAGTCTCTTCTGGGTCCAGTTTGGCGAAGAAGCAGCAGCTAGTGAAAGAGCACAGATCCGACTGATTTTTATCAGAGAAGATCCAGAGAATTTCATCAACACGCTGTTCAACGTTGCTTCTGGGGGCCGTCATGATGTACAGAGAGTCACGAATAATTTCGTAAGCCATCTGTTGCGAATAACGCAATTCATAACGATCATCTTTGGCAGCGCAAATTGCTTCATAAGTCCGGTCGTCAGCTTCAAACAGTTCGTTGAAGGACAGCTGATTTTCATGAGCAAATGCATTTTTGGACATAGTCATTTTGATCACCTTTAATAGATTTAAAATAAATTTAGGAATTAAAAACCCGGCCTCATGCAAAGCAGGAGGCTAAGGATTTGTTTAGGAAGGTTTTAAAATTAACGAGTTAAAGCTTTGCGGGAGACTTCGAGAAGCTTTCCGCGAAGGGCAGAGACAGAACCTACAGCAACACCAGTATCATCGAATAGAGAAGTCATAATGTTTGAATTAGCACCGCCGAAGCCAATACCAATAACAATCACACCTTCTTTTTTCGCGTCATTAACCATCTGAATAACAGGCCCGGAGTTATCGGGCTTACCATCAGTGACCACGACCATGACATGGCGATCAGCGCGCGCATTTAGCAAGTCACTGAACGCAGGCCATAAAGCTTGTTCCAGTGGCGTACAACCATTTGCGCTAATACCAAATTGCTTAGCGTTAACCGCAGCCCGGAAGCTTTGTTCACGCGCTTTTAGCAAGCCAACGTTATTTGCGGTGGCATGTGGGAAATGATAGGCCGAAGTCGAAACACCTTTGATGCCGTCCAACGCAAAGAGCAAGGAGACAACAGCGGCTTCAGCTTCAACCATGTCAGAACCCAATGAACTGCTTGAATCAAGCAGAACAGTAAAGGCAGAGTTGAACTCAACAGCTTTAGATTTGTGTCGGAATAACTTGGTTTCTCCTAAAAGAGCCGAAGTCAGCCGACGCGTATCCATAACACGACCCGTTTCTTTGTGTGTACGACGAGTTTGTTGCATACCTTGTAGTAGCCCGTGCATTGACTGACGAAGGCCAGACGCAGCCTGAACACCTCGGAGAACCGAAGCTTCTCTGGTTGCGTGACGCTTAGCCGGAGCAATACCGAACGGGGTAGCAGCAGGTGTGCGTTCACTTGGAGAAACGTTGTCTTTAATACAGTCATTCAAGCGTTCACCAGCACCTTTAATAACCTCGTTGAGATTATCATCAGTGACATTGGCAAAAGGGTCTGAATGGTCTGATTTAGACGGTGTTGAGCTGGTAGAAACGCTGGTGGAAACATCACTGCCAGAAGCAGGGCTGTCACCATTTTCAGGTTCATTACCAGGCTGAGCGGAAGTACCTTGAGACGATTGACCGTCAGAAGAGCCATCGCCAGCATCTACATTAGAGTCAGCACTATCATTATCTTCGCCAGGCTGTGAGTTATCACTGCTTGGTTCGGATTGTGAATCGTCACCGGTCTCAGGAGGCAGATCATGTTGGTCTTGTTGATTATCGTTAAAAGCATCTACTGCAAGATCGTAAAGACGACAGGAAATATCCAGACAGTCGGCAATGGAAGGCGCGTTAATCGCCAAACCGAGAATGTCCATCGCTGTATCAAACATGTTTTGTCCGAATAAGCGAATGAAGTCTGATTGGGCTTGATCAACAGGAATGTTAAGTGCGTGATACCGTTTGAAACCACACAAGAGTAAACCGTTGATAAATGCTACAGCAGGATCATCAGTTGGTTTCGTGTCCTCATTAAAAACAAAGTGATTTAACGCTTTGAGAAATGAAGGCACTCCGGGAAAGCGACGACCTATCGCACGTTCAATACGAAGATCTTCGGTTATGTTTACCAACTTACCAAGAACACTTGGGTTGTAGCCTTGTTTGGCACGAGCAGGAATGTCTTCTTTCAGAATCGGAAATTCTGTGTATTTGACATGCGCAGCTTCGTGAACCAAATAACCCAGAAGGACGTCAGACAATTTTTCAGCATCCTTATAGAAAGGAATGTTGATAGTGAATGAAGAACCTTGCTGAGAAGCACAAGCCGTAGAACCACCAACAGTTACATTCACTCCGAGCTGATCGCTCAGGGCGCGTGCAACGACGGGCAGAGAGTTATAAATACCCATACTTACCTCACAATAGATTTAATATAAATTTAAAAGGACGAAAACGAGTCGTTAAGGACGTTTCAAACAGGTGCGAAGGTCACCGTTGTCAGCCAAACGTAAAAAAAACGTTTTGCTATCCAAAGTCACCGAGGCGTTTTGCAGTACCTGTTGCCAGGTAAAGCGGTAGAGAGAGTGAGACGGGCCTAAACGGAGGATGTCGAAATCAGTTTCAGAAACACCAAGCCAGGGCAGGGTATTACCAAACAACACAGCAAAAGCCATAGGAAGCTGCTCACCGTATTTACTAAACTCAACAAGTAACTCGTTGTTGCACAAAAGATACTTTTGCATAACCAAGTCCATATTTAGGAAATTAAAAAAGGCCCGTAAAGGGGCCTTAGATTTAGAACATCATGATCCCATCGTCTGAATCGGTATCAGCAAAATCCAGATTAACTGGAGTAGCAGAAGCCGGGGCATTCAAATCGACAGCGGCAGCAGGAACGACGAAAGAACTCAGCAGCGCGCTATCATCAACAACTTCAACAGAACCAGCAGGCTGATTAACTTCAACAGTGCTTGACGTATCAGCCACTGTAACAACCGGGTCTGCAACAGGACCGGCCGGAGGCAAGTCGAGTGGCAGGTCGGCCAAGAAGCTATCATCAATCGTTTCAGCAACAGCGAATGCGTTCGTGTGTGGAACCACGTCAGCAGGAGTGGCTGGTGTTGTTTCCAAAGCAGGTTGTGCTGGTGGAGAAACCAAATCGGTAGTCGGCAACTCAAAAGAGGCGTCGAGAACCAAAGAGGCATCCAAACCAGAATCAGCTTGCGGATTTGAAAGCAACGATACAAACGACTTAGCAGCTTGTGGATCGCGGAGGTTGTTTAGAAGGGATAATGCATTGTTGTAGTCTTGACCGGTAACTTTGCCTGTCAAAGGTAAGTTATCAAGCACTTGAGACATGTACTCGCACAGACCTTCAACACTGGGGTCAATAAACGCCAGAGTACGAAGTTTTTCAGCAGAACGACGTAGCGGATTCAGTGTGTGTTGACTGATTGCATCTTTGCTATTCAGGTTCTTTAAGAACTTGTCAGCAACGGAGGCAACGTCTTCATAGACTTCATCTGCCAGACTTTTTACCTGACTTGCAAAACCATCTTGAATGATGGCATTGCCATAAGGAGTGATATGAATCGCAGTAAACCCAAATTGAATTTGGGAATCCATATAGCCGATATCAATCGCGGCATCGCGCACAAGGATTGCACGATACTTTTCCTCAAATGAATTAATCCAGCCATTAAAATCAGCCTTCAAAAATTCTTTTTTGTAGTCATAAAACTCTTGCTTCACATCCTTCAGTTCATCGATGAGTGCATTGACCTTATCCGTTGGGACAGCATAGCCGCCCATGAAAGCAACACCGTAGGACAAACAAGCTTTCTTAGCCTTGTTCTTAAAGCGTTCAAACGGGTTAATCAACTGCGGGTCAATCACTTTCTTAGAACCAAGAGACACCATGACTTCTGGTGGCAGTTCGGCATTTTCACCTAAGTCTTGACGTTGCAGCTTTTTACGGCCGCTAATGCAGGAAATCTCAGAAAGAGAAACCAGGATTAATTGGTCTAAAACTTGAGTGTGAGTTTGGTTATTCGTAGACATATTAGTTACCTTTTATTTATAAATTTAAAATATTAAAAAGGCCCAGAAATGGGCCATTATTTATTTAGAGAATTGCATTTAGAGAGGTGTTAACAAGGTTTAACCGAATACCGCTTTGAGGATGGCATGCAGAGCACGCTTATCATCAGCACCGGCACGGTTACCGATTTGTAAGTCGAAGGAAACTTGCAGAGCTTCAGGCATTTTGGCCTTATTCATCAGCGAGAAACGTTCAACCCAGGCAATCAGCGAGCGAGTAGAGCACGTAACAGACAATCGCGTGTCTGGCGAAACAGCGGATACCTTGACAGAAGAACTGTCATTGGACTGATTAAAATCACCAGCGATATCACTGCCGACAAACAACTTACGAATGATGTTAGCGATTTCAACAAACTTACCTGCGAGCACTTCATCTGAAATGAACTTCTTGATTAACGAGGTTTCAACGTCTTTTGGCATGTAATTCGCGTTGATGAACATATAGCGATCGAGGTTCGCGACGTTCAGCACTTTTACACCACCATAGACACCCGTTAAATCACCTTGGCCGATCGAGTTGGCTGTAGCGACAAAACGGAAGTTAGGATGCTTTTTGATCACTTCGTTGGTTTCAGGAATAACAAGATTCCCACCTTCTAAGATCGCGTTAAAAGCGTTAGCACAGCTTGGGTCAAGTTGGTCGTATTCATCCAAAAGGAAAATGAGGCCAAATTTGTAAGCAAGTGCCAGAGGACCATAAAGGAAGTCTGTACGGGTATCACCGGTCATTGTGTCGCAAACGAGACGAAGACCACCGACAAGACTATTAATGTCCAAATCCTGAGAAGCTGTTGTTTTCATCAAAGGCCAGTTCAGTCGAGCGGCAACTTGCTCAACAATACTGGTTTTACCGCAGCCTGTAGGGCCGGAGATCCACAGCGACTGACCCTGAGGGTAGTTAATCCACATCAGGACAGACGCACGCAGAGACGGCTCAAACACGTAATGATCATTTCGGCTAGGGATGGCAGCACTGAATGCATTATCCGCAGCGAAACCAGCATACGGTTTAACCTGCGCTTTCATGTGTTCTGGAATGACAACGCCGAATAATTCCGGAGAGATTGCGACGTTACGAACCAGGGTATCAGCAGCTAGAGTAGTGTTAAAAGTAGACATGTATTACCTCAATAATTTAGATAGATTTAAAAGAGTTAGGGAATTTAAAAGTGAAGAGTCGTCGAATTAAGCAGCAGGAGAACAGCAAACCAGATTGGAATGTGTATACCGGCTACTCATTTGTCCTTGTTCACAGACAATCGACTTAGGTGCATAAGTGGCAAACGCCGTAATACCACGCTCGGAAAGCGCGGTGATCAGGGTTGGCATAAAGTAGGTTTTGGCATAAACCAAAACACCTTCAGCCTGGTGACGGGAACACAGCAGCAAAGCGATATCTGCTAGTTCGTCGGCACGTTGCTGCATTAACGAAACGGTGGGGCAGTCATTGAACGAGAGTTTTTCACGAATGATTTGTGAAATGTCACGTTCAACATCAATCACACCCATTTCGCGTTGTGCGTCGGATGCTTTATATGCAGTCAGATTAACGATGGACATGGAGAGACTCCTAAAATTAATAGATTTAAAAGGTTTAAGGCCTCAGAAAAGAGGCGAGATTTAAGGTATTGCAAAGTTCCAGTAGAGTGACTGGAGGCACTTGTTGTTCTCAGCTTGAGAACGAAACACCGTTTTCGACGCATAAAAAAACCCGCTGCTTAAAAAGCAACGGGCTATCGAATTTGGTACAGATATGCGTGTGCCGTGTGAATGAGAGTAAACGCATTCAGAATGGCGATATGGCCGAAATTAGGTGTTTAGGGGCAGGTTGCCAGAAGTTAGGCGGTGTGTACCGCACCGCTACAATAATCAATTCTTACAGCTGGGTCAACAAGAAAAAACCCGACCGAAGTCGGGTGTGAGAGAGTTAAAACAACAACAAGGCATTGTCTTCAACACCGGTGAGTGCATCTCCTTCTGCCACAACAGGTTTGATGGCTTCAGGTGGAATATAAACGCTGTCCTCTGGGGAAGCTTCATACTCATAGACAGACAGGCTGGAGCGAAGAGACTCCTGAGTCACACAGTCCGGATATTGCTCAGCAGTCACATTAAGACGCTCAGCGATCATTTTCCAGTTAGTGCGACCTTTGACTTTACTTTCCAGATAGCGAAAACCAAACCCATCAATACGGACAGGGTCTGTGCTTTTGAAACCAAGACCTGTTGCAAGACCTTGAATCGACGCCTTAAGCGTTTCTTCAAGATTAGACAACTGGGCTTTCACGGCTTCAAACTCGGCTTCTTTGGCGCGGACATTCGCAACTTGACGGCGGATGTCAGCGATACGAGCAGAGAGATCATCTGGAGCAGTAAATTCACTGGTTTGGGCCAGAATATCGGCATCAGAAACCAGCAGGATGTCTTGCTGTTTATCAAAAGCCGGAGCTACCTTTTGATTTAAACGTTCCCAGAACTCTTTGCATGCAGCAAACAAACGTGTGAAAGCGCCCTGGTTAGGTTTGATAAGGAAAATCTTCGGCTGATCTTTAGCGGACCAGAAAACAAGATAAGCTTGCGGGGCACCTGTTACGAATAACTGATGCTGCACCTGCCAGAAGTAATATTTAAATTCCGGCGAGGCTGAACCTTGTTCGAGGATAGCTAAATGTTTTTTCTCTGAGAGATTCTTGATCTCCAGTACAGAACGGTCATCGAGCTGTCCATCAAGCGAAGCTATCATGAACGGGTACTTGGCATGTCGAACGCAAAAGGGTGAGGCTATTTGCCCCAATTCACTTTCGCAGTAAGACCGCGCAAGCGCTTCGAGTTTGTTACCGGCATCCACCTGCTTAATCGCAGATAGATCTTCAGAAGCAAGCAAGCCTGCATACTGAAGGTATAACTGATAAGGCGTTTTCATAGCTCCAGGCGCACCCAAGAGAATTGGGGAGCATGTTGCCGTAACACCTGTTCTACGCCATTTGTGCCACTCTGGAGTTCCTTGTTCAATATCGACAATTTCACAGATTGAATCAGACATACGATCACCATTAATAAATTTATAAAATTAAAAAACCGGCAATAAATGCCGGTTATGTTTTATGCTGCTTTAGCTGTTGAAATCAGGTTGCACAACATCTCTTTGAGACCTTTGTGTTTGACTGAATTCAAGGCAGATTCAAGTTCGTCGAATTGACCGGACTGAAGAGCTTGAGAGTAGAGCACTTGCATGGAGTTAGTTTCAGCTTCAACAGAAGAAACCCACTGGGCTGCACTGGCTTTAAACTCCCCGTCAGCAAGACGATTAACAAAGTCATTTGCGATCCCAAAATCACACATGTGAACTGACTCAGAAACTTTCGTACTGAGCAGGTCACGGCGCGATTGTTCCAATTGACGTTTTGCGTAAGCCAATTCGCTGTCGTTGAAAGAAAATGCGTCTTTCAGTTCGGCGATCATGGTTTCGTAAGCCAGCGTTTTTTCTGCGCGGGTAACGAGTTTCGCAATTCGTTTGAAACTGCTTTGACGAACACCTGGAATTTCAGACATCGGAACTTGAAGTTCTTCTGGCTGAGATCCACCCGCATCAGACTTGGGTTGAACATCAACTGGAGCTGACTGAGCTTCCTGTGACGCAGGCTGAGATGCCTTCTCAACGGGTTGGGCCGATTGCGCAGGGGGAGCGACGTCATCATGAGCAACAATTTCACCCTCAATAACACTGTCGTCAGCAACAATAGGCTGAGATGAAGCAACATCATTGTTAGCAGCCTGAGCAGCTTGACGTTGAGCCATTTCAGCAGCAGCAGCTTCAACAGGGACATGAGCGGAAGACTTGAACCCTTCTTCACCGTAGGTATTGAGATAATCAATCACTGCGCTGATTCGAGTTCGGTTGCCTGGGATTAAATGAACGGTTTGTTTAAGGGCGGATTTCAGAACCATTTTCCACGGGAATGTTGTCCACGGAGATAATGCTCTTTTATCAACTTTTTTCCAAGATTCAGAAACTGCGCGAGCAGCGGCTAAATCTTCAACAGTTACAAAGTAAACGAGGTTGCGGCCATCTCGCATGAGAAAGTCCACATAGACACCACGGAAGTTACCGCGAGCGCCTAAGGTACCTTTATCCGTCACCGTCAGAATCAAATCCCCTTTGCTAGCAAATGGGTCAAACTCATGGATCGGACTATTACGACGACCTTGTGGCTTAAATACTGCATCATTCTCAAACACCAATTCAGCAACAATGTCTTGGCAGAGTCCTTCATCTGTAGCCATTTTGATCAGGCCGAGATAAGAGACATCCAAGATCACCCGATTATTGCGTGGAACCAGATATGCCTGTTTCTGTGCAGGGTCGAGTGTCAAACCGGAACTCGCTAACTGTAAAAACGCAGTCTCGAAAGAACGCGGGTTAGTTAACGCAATACCAGTGAGATAGTCACTGTTGTTAATGATGTGCTTGGCAAACACACACTCTCTCTGGAAAGAGATATGTGGGTGCATTGCAGCCTTTTCAAACTGACTACCTAGAGTCATCATGTGACGGGTCACTGTGTCAACTCTGACCGTGATGTCAGTGTTGGCTCTTTTCGCGTTATTGTTGTCATAAGCGCGACGGGCATTGTTCGAATAAGACATGGTAGTACCTCATATTTAATAGATTTAAAAATTGACCAAACAGATATGAAAACGCCACTCAACGAGTGGCGTTTACTGCGGAGTATTAACCGCGCATATCGGAATAACTGCCATTACTAACCATTGCACGAGCTGCAATGAGTTGGTCTGTGACGGTAGGCTTTGTAGAAGGTACGAAGATCGCACTGCTACGAGCTGTCACAGTTTGCTTAACGGTAGGTTGTTGAGCGGGCGGCTGTTGTTTGGCTTCTCTCTTGGCTGCGGCACTTTTCTGTGCTTGCTGGAGTGCTGCACGGAACTTGTTACCGATCGTTTTCACTTCGTCATAACTCATCTTCTGAACAACTAACTCAGCATCCAGACGCGCCTGTAATTCAGGCGAACGCAGTGGTTGTTGAGTTGGTGTCGAAGCAGTGATTGGAGCAACGTAAGACTGAGGATTAGCATCATTAATTCGCGTATCAACGACCAGGTTGGTCGCAATATCGTGAACGGAGAATGCATGGAACTCAGTACGCTGAACATCGGAACCATCTTTCACATAGCGAGCTGTGCGAGCGATAGCTTCGATAGAGATCTCAGAGTCTTTCTTGATGGTATTGTGGAGAAAATCAGCAACTTTACCGAAAGCCTTGATAGGGAAAAACTCAATCACTTTTTGCGAGTTGATCTTCATTTCACAACCCAAACGGAAAAAAATGACAGAGTCATTACCGTTTTTAGCGGGAGTATAACGAGGGTCGATCGCTACTTTACCTTTAGCTTTGGAGAACATAGTTAATACCTCAATTAATAGATTTAAAATATTTAGAAAGTTTATGCCTGGAAAGGCCTGACTAGCCTGAGGTTAAATCTCAGGTACAGTCTGTTTAGGAAGGGAAGTTAAGGGTATTGCAATGCCCAGTAGAGTGACTGGACGCACTGATATTCCTCAGCGTGAGGAAAAACACCGGTTCGACGAGCAGCAAAAAGCCCGGAGCCTTATAGGGCACCGGGCTGTCGAATTCTGTTTTGTAGGCATGAAAAAGCCGTGAGAATGAATGCGGGATTCATTCGTAGAGGCGCTGGTGGCCGAAATTAGGTGTTTTGGTTAAGGGCTATTGCCGGAAGTTATGCGATGTAATCGCCAGAACAGAGTAAGCGATAGGAGCGTAAGGGTCAATCGAAAGGCAAAAAAAAACCCAGCATAGGCTGGGTTTCTTGGGAGGTTAAGATGAAAAATGATAGAAGAACATTCGAAACTCAATGATACGCAGCAGCTAATTGAAGGTATCGACGATGAATGAAGTCCAGGGTGGCGCGATAGGTAAAGCTATTGGAGTAGCTCGTTCCATCCAGATGGACAAAGATCATGAATGCGTCTTCTAGACGTGAACGATCTTTTTTTCTCAATCGATTCTTACCAATATTGCATGCTACTGAAGCCAACATGAATTTAACTTTGGCCATCAACTTGATAGCTTCAGTCCGGTTTTTAACGCCGCATTCACGAAGTGCAATATCATCATTTTGACTGATACAAAGAGGGCAATCATCAGCACCTTCATGGTGACAGCAATGCCATCCACAATCATTACAATTGAGGGTATAGGTATTGCGGGAAGCATCAAAGCCTTCCAACTGACAAGGACTACCACAACGAATACAGTTTTCGAACGTGGAAGCATTAATGATAATCATAAATCACCTTGAAATTAATAGATTTAAAATAGTTAAAAGCCCAGGAATCTGGGCTTGTTTAAGAGAGATTAGTGAATATCAGCTAACAACTTCCATGATCCAGAGACCACGACGTTTGTCAGTTTCAAGGTCGCGATAACCAGTCACATTACCCTTGCGATCAAGAACCTGAGCTTTACTGGTGCGCACTTCGGAGTCTTTCCAGAAAACAACAGTGTCACCAATTTTAGCACCAGAATTCTCGACAGCTTTTTTAAGACCAATAGCCCAAACTTTATTTTGCCCTTCGATTTCAACATAGAAGGACATATCGTTTGAACGGTCATTTTTCCAATGAGCCATACCAAAAGAAACCAACTTACCTTCGTGCTCAGTGATAACAGTGCGAGAAGGACGCTTGGCGCTTGAAGTGGTGGAATCATCAGAATCGTCAGACTCATCAAGTTCGTCATCTTCAGTAGAGAAACGAGACATGATTTGAACAGCCAGAACAACAGCTGACAGAGTCAGACAGCCACAGGCAATGATTAAAGGAATAGTGGATTGCACAAATCCAGCCGTGAAAATATAAAAAGCAATGCCAGCTGGCACTACGAACGAAGCGTTCTTAGGACGCCAGAACAACGAGAGGAACATGCCAATATAAACAAAGCCTTGCAATTCGAAAGAAGACATAATATTCACCATAAATTTATATGCGAAGTCCGGCCACAGAGAAACACCCTGAAATGTGAGGATTCAATGGATGTAAACAAAGCGACAGACATCGTAAAAACGAAGTCCGGACACAGACAAAACGCAGGAGTTGAGATAAGAGGAAGTTAACAATTTTTTTGGTTTGGATTGAGATCCAAAAATACCCTTTGCTAGGGCGGCAAGGTGACATGTTTTGTTCAAAGAACAAGAACACGTCAGAGATGCTCTGGCCTGATTTAGGCGTGCGAAACCCGTGAGGAAAGCCAGTTAGGCTACCAGGGGGCGGTGGTATATTCACACCGAAGTTACGGGTTCGCGTTTGAAGTTATGCTGAGAAGAGAGTAGGCCATCAGCTAGGCTGTTACAAAAGCCTACTTCAGATAACCAGTCAAATCAAGAACTGTTTTTCTTCCGCGAAATGCTGGCCTTTTCCCATGACTTGACCGTTTTCGTATGACTAAATAGTCAGGCTTAAATGCGACTAAATGTGAGGATAAATCATGGCAACTACAGAGAAGGCTAAAGTGACTGATAACGCAAAGCAGGGTCAAATCAAACGTAACAACCGTGGCAACCGTACACGTTCGCCGGAGCCTACGCAAAACAAAGGGCAGGCACCTACACGCGAACGCCGCGAATACTCTAACCCGGAGATCACCGTACCGTTCCAGCTGCAAACGCAAGAAGGTATTCGCATGCAGCAACGCCACTACAATTTGATGTCAAAGGCGCTGTTTAATCTGACCATTAACAGCACCGGACTGGAACGCCTCGGTGTAAAAGGGGCGATTGACCGCACCAAAAAAGCCGTGAGTGAAATCCTGGCGGGACCAGAAAAAGAAATTAGCTTCGGCATTTCAACGCTGACTAAAGTTCTTGAAGAGGCCGAGGCTTCTGGAACGAGTCGTATTGAAGAGGTTTCGTATACGGCCCCGCGCGACTACAGCATTCGAGTACGTACTCCTGATGCCATGCGTGTAGTGCGTTTGTTCCGTAGCTTCGATGAGCTGATAACGCTGCTTGATCGCTTGTGGTTGAACAACCTGTTTAATCAGGATGAAGTGGATGACTATAAAACCCGCTTGCGCGACAGTATTCGCAACATGGTTAACACCCTTGACCGGCACGCATCGGCCACTGTCGAAGAACTGAACGACAATAATGGCAAGAATGCAGATGTTGCGAGCCCAGCGAACAAAGAGCAAAGCGAAGCTGAAGCCACGCAAACCGAAAGCCATACCGAAGCGTAATTACCCTCTCATCAAGCCCCCTCACCAAGGCAGGCCACCCACCTGCCTTTTCTGTATGCGCTTGCTTGCAATTAGTGAAATATTTGTTAACGTTCTTCGCATCCTCTGTTTGATTTAATTAATAAAATAACAAATAGGTTTCTATGAAGAAGACAGCCATTGCTCTGCTAACTTTCTCCTTGTGCCTTCCTGCCCTAGGTGCAAATACACAGCAACAAAATACAAATCCCCCCCACACGCAAATCACGAACGATCTTGAAAATCTGTATCAAGAAGGTTGGCGGTATTCGAACGAGGGTAAGTTCGACCTCGCAGAACAATCATTTCTTAAAGCTGCCAAACAAAACCATCTTAAATCCCAGGAATCCCTTGCGTTACATTATTACTTCGGAAAAAACGGTAAGGTTAACTATCGGTTAGCAGGATATTGGTTTCACCAGGCCGCAGGTCAAGGCTCTGCCAGGGCGGAATTTACATTAGGAACAATGTATATAGATGGTGCTGGATTTCCCAAAGATGTTGATTTCGGTATTTTTCTGATTAATAAAGCAAAGGTTAAAGGGTATAAGCCAGCTGAAGAATACATAATCGCTTTTGAAAAATTGAAAGATTCATGCAGACAAAGTTCTTCAAAAGAATGTGATATTACGGTAACTCCACAAATAGGGTGGTAATAAAAAACCCTTGTAGATATACAAGGGTCTGATTCAATCAAAACTGCGAGTTAAATAGTTCGGCAGCAATCCATCCATTGATAGATCATGTATGTTGAGTCTTGGCCTTTTCCTGTGGGGTAGCGATACATTCCACCTTGCCACTGATATGGGGATTCACCGACTTCATGGCCTTCTTTGGTTTCAGGTGTCGGACTGAACATATTCAGTTTGTATTGCTGCTTAGGTAAGGTCGGGTAGATCTTTGACCGGCAGACTGTATCATTCCCCATAGTCCGGTAAGCCAAACCACGACGGTGTTCAACAGCAAGCTCGCGAATACCGGCCAAGCTGGTTGTTCGAGTCGTGTCCATACTGCGCACCGATCCCGTCAATGGGTATTGCCCTCCCCAAGAGCCCGCACACCACCAAAGCGAGTCCATTGGTTGTTTCCCCGCGAATTGAGCCGCTGCCTCTAATGCACAAGCTTGCTGTGCCACGACGTTTGCAACCGCAGCCGATTCCGGGTTCTGGAAGAAAGCCAAAGCTGTGTTGTTCCAGGTTGGGTCAATCTCAGAGAAACTAACCACATCAAAGTCACTGTACGGGTCAGCAGTACATTGCCCCGGCAAATACAGGTCAAGCATACGCAACAGAGGAAGAGCGTACATGTGGGCGTTATAGAAGCTGATTGAAAACTTATTACGTCGCTCTTCATCACCGCCGTCGGTTTGGATGCCGTACTGAAGGTTATTGCCGAGGTTAAGGTTAACCCCTCCCAGCGAAGACATGCAGCCTGGCGTGCGTGTTAGTTCGATGATTTTGCGGGGCTCCCACATAGCTGTCAGCACGCCTGGGTGATACACCCCAAGACCGTCTTGGCAAGCACACGCCATACCACTAGCGGCATTGTCTGGCACTTTACCGGAGGGGCCCATTGTAATTCCTGCAACCTTGATTGGGAAAATACACCCCCAGCATACGTCGGTAAAAAGCTTGAAGGAAAGAAGTTGATTATCACGGCATACCTCATTCACCGCAGGCGCAGTCTCGGCTGTTTTATCAGCCATTGCATTGCCTGCAAAGCATAAGGAAACAGCCGTGGCAGCGATTAGGTGCAAACTGAATGATTTTAATTTTTTGTGTAAGGATTTCATTTTGCCACCTTATTAGCATAGTTGGCTTCAGGGTACTCATTGATGATGAATACTTTTCTGTCAGCAGTGACGATACTGGGTACCGCTTCAATACCAAAGCGCTCAGACATACCTGGCAGGATCATGTAGAGTCGGGCTTTCTCACCGTAATGCTGCGCTGCATCTTTGAACGTATCCCAGCCATCACCGTATACGTTCGTTGTGATCAGAATGGGATTGATGCCTGGCTCCGTGTTTTCGTACTCATGGCGCGCAAAGTCACGCTGCCACGGCACGCTGGCATCAAACACTATCAGCTTCTGGCCGAACGGAATCACATCTAACGGATTCACCTTTCCTTTTTTAGCGACGACAACCCCTTCAGGCGTGACAATATCTTGGGGAATGATTACCGTAGGATCGATGGTGTGGGTTGCGCGCTTCTTAACTGTCGGGAACACTTCAAATTCCTGGCGCTGGCGAGGCCAATAGTTGTTCAAAGCGTCTTTTTTCATTTGCTCAAAGTCGAGATTTTTAACCCCTTCTTCAATCATGTCCAGCAGGCTGCGCTCCACGACTTCTTTCGTAGGGCCTGCGGTACCCAGCTTACCGGTTTTACCCTTCAGGAAGTCGATATTCGAGATGCCAGATACGCTGGCTACAAACTCACCATCTTTCTCATGGATGATGGTTGGAACTGCGGTAACGGCATTATCTTTGAAGATGACCGGATCCAGATTAACTGTCACTTCTGCACCGGAGTCGAGCACCAGCTGTTGCCAGCGAGTGAGTTCGTCCATTAATTTTGCTTTATCAGTAACGCCACGAATAACCAACGAGACATCCCTGCGGCCATCGTAGTCGGTCATCATGTCTTTAATTTCCTTATCAGACAGTGATGCAGAAACTAGCACATAGTAAAAATCACCGGCCATTTTGTTTTGTTTACCGTCCGCAACGTCAGCATCTGCAATTGCGCCAGTGACAGTGTCACTTATCATTTCATTGTCAGTACGCGTTTCTGGCATTTTTCGAAGCATTTCGCGGTTATTTTCACGCGCTGACTTTGCATTAGCTTCTTCATTTTTTTGTTGCTCTCTTGCTACACGGATGAGGCTATCAATATCGGCCTTCTCATTATCCGTTACCTCAGCAGGGCGAGAGGGTAAATCCGTCAAAGGCAGTGATGCCGCACTGACAGAATAGGCCATGCTACTAAACACGGCCAATGCGATGAGAGCTTTGCGAAACTTCGTGACTTTTAGTTGGATTACCATATCGGGTAGGCCCTTCCTATGATTTGTGTTTCCGGCACCGATCCCCAGTAGCGAGAGTCGAAGCTGAGTTTTGTTCGGCCCATAAGCCAGATCCGACCCTCAGGGATAACTCCATTGCGAGTAAGTTCTTGAGGGGTGTGACCTGATTCTGTGGCAAGCGCTAGGCCTTCACCGACCATCGAACCATTTACTGTGGTCTCTTCATCATTCACAGAGATGGCATCCCCACCGACCCCGTCCACCATTTTGATGCCTTTCCCTGACTCACCCATGTATTTCGAACTGAAAGCAAAGGTAGTGCCTTTAACGGGGGTAGTGTCGTGCTTATCTACCAGATAAATACGGTAAGGGGGTAAGCACTGGTTATTTTGAGGGTCAATACCAATTTCGAAACGATGCAACACGTAATAACTTGATGGCGCAGAGATCGCCCCCACCAGCAACATCAGCAAAGCATGTTTTTTCCACGGTCGCTTTTGCTTATAAATCTTCTTCCAAAGTGAGTTCGCTGCGGCCATGACCACGATACCCCCGGTTAGTTGCCTGACGAAGAAACTGTTTGCGGGATCTGCATATAGGCAGGATATTTGTATAGAGCGGACTCATTGAGGACCATGTAGCCAGCTTTCGCCATTGCCTCGGCGCGCGCATGAACCAGTTTGATTTGAGGGTCGCTGAGAACCTTTCCATTTGCCCCGGTATAACTAACCACAGCAATGTAGTCAGTTGGTGCAGCGGGAGGGACGAACCGCCCATAAAGGGCGGCTCCCAGAAACCCGCAGAGTAATGAAACAGCTGCGGTCTTAATCATGCGGCTATACCTCGTTGTCGTTCTTCAAGAATTGAATTGATGGCATCCTGGGTGGACATGCCCTGTGCTTTACGTTTTCTGATAGCTGCCACGTCATCCGGCGCTGTCGAGTACAGCAGCATGGAGAACGGATCCACAATCAACCGGCTAATCCCCTGACCGGATTTGGAGATAACGTAAATTTCGGAGTAAACCCCTCGGCTTGAACGCACCGTTTTCAAGAAACGGTACCCTGCATCATCCAGTGCTAAGCGCTGGTGGTGCTGAGCTTCGTTGATCGCAGATTCACTCTGACCCAGTAACAGCATAAACGCAGAGTTGTCGGCGATAGATTTTCCGACGCTATCTTTGTAAATATCGTTAATGGATTGCGTGATCGTAATGGCAGCGCCGTTGTATTTACGGAAGCGGCGGTAACCTTTTTCAATGAACGCGCCGATGTTTCCTTTGAGTAAAGCCCAGGCTTCATCGATAACCACGATTTTCATCTGGCCGCGATCGCCCATAAACATGTCTTGCTGGATTTGGTAAATCAGCTGTAACAGCACAACCTGCTTCAGGTGCTCAGAGCTTTCCAGGCGCGACAGTTCCAGAACCGTAAACGGGTTACGGAAGTCAATGTTGTTTTTGCCTACGAAGAACTTGCCGTACTGACCCCGGCTGGTGAATGGGTACAATTGGTGCCCCAAACGTTTAATGTCGTTCTCTTCATCCGCCAGAAGTGATTCCGCAACCATATCAACGGTAGTCTCTTTACCGTGCTTGCGAACGAGATTGGCAACGTGTTCTTTCATACGAGCTTCTTCGAAGTCGTTCAGACCAGCCTTAGGCGCAGCCATCACAGATAGGAGACCGATAATCAGGTCTTCTTCACCGCCGTCTTCGTTATCCGGGTTTTCACCGAAGTAGTCTTCAATCAGTTCAAAGAAGTTGAGACATGGCTTCTTATCCGGATGGAAGTCCAGGTAGTCCCCGTTGTAGGTCTCACAAATGTTTTTGTACGAGTCCCCTACGTCGATACACCACACCTTCGCTCCCAGACTGCGATAAGCGGTAATAATGTAGTTGGTTAAGAACGACTTACCAGAACCGGACTCTGCCGCAATACAGGCGTTGTAGTTTGTATCAGAGTCGAACAGGTCGAGCATCTGCACCTGCCCCGATCGGGAAGTCAGCATTAACGCCGGGTTACTGGTACCTTGCCAGTCAGCGTAAAGTGGTGAGATAACCAAAGCTTCACTCAGTGCCAGCGTGCGGTAACGGCCCATTGATTTCTCAGCACCAGCCTCGTTGAACATAGGCAGGGACGAGAGGAAAATAGGCGCAACAAAGTAGCTATCCGGGATCATTTTGAATTGATAGGTGTTGAGGTAGCTGGCCGCTTCCTGGCTAGCACGGAATACACCGTCTTTGGAGTTTGAGAAGATAGTCACTGTGAATTTGGCTTTACAAATTGGCTCGCCGTTGTCCAGCTTGTCACTCAGCAGGTCGTAACCTTCTCGGATAGTTTTCAACGATGGGATCCATTTCACCATTGGCCCATCGGTTTGCTGCACGATCCAGTTACGCTTTTGCGTGAACTTGGTCTTCGCGTTTTGCTGGTCGAAGAAGATCATGCTCATGGAGATAATGCAGGACGATTTAATACCAGTAGCGCCGCTCATCATATCGCCGAGGAAATATTGAGCTTGCCCAGGGAAAAACCGCTTAGGTAGTTTTTTGGCGCTTAATGTGCGCACAAATGTTGTGCCTGTGTGACGCTCACCTCGCTGGTCTTCGTCTTCTGGATTGCCGAAGGCACAGTATTTATTGCGAATGAAGAACTCTCGGTCAGGGTCAACCAGTTGCTCAGAGATCATCAAATCGTCTTGCACTTGTAGCGGATTACGGTCACGCCACGAAGCAGTTTCCCCCTGATTTAAAATGGAAGAAAGCACATCGATGTAACGGTCGCGCGTCAGTGTAGCAGGGCACAAGCCCATGATCCCCAGCGTGGTGTCAAACGTGTTGCGGAATTCAGAAATCAGGTTGAATTCTTCTTCTCGCATGTCGTATTCGTTTTTCACCGGCACCTTCACCGTGATCAGCAACAAACAGTTGCGGACACGGGTACCCGTACCCTTCATAGGATAGTCGGTGCTGTGAAGCAGAAATTTAGAACGGTTGTAGATTGCATCGCGCAATACTTCGTCATCACAGTCCATGCGCAGAACGTCCATCTGGTTAATTTTGCCAACGATATTCGGGCTGGCAATCAGGTCGAACTGCACAATGGTTTTCGCCGGGAAATTTGAGGACAGCAATGTTTGTAATTGCTGCATCTCTTTACCGCTGGTACCGGATAAGGGACGGCAAAGGAAGCCGAAACCGATATATTTATTGTCACATAGGAAAATGTGGTTTTTCTCATCGTATGCCCGAACCGGGCACACATCTGAGAAGCGTTTGATAGACTTCAAACGCTGTATGATGATTGATTCGCTCATTCTAACCCCACAGAAAGAAGAACTTATTGACCAGCCAGGAAGGCTTTCAGACCTTGTTTTGGTGCGCCGATGCTGAAAGCACCGTCGTCTCGAATGATGAATGGCACCATACTGACGCCTAACACCTGAGCGGTGATTGTGCGGCGTGCCAATGCCTGCATATCACAGTCTTTAACCTGGTCAAATTTGGTTTTTTCATGCGCGATAATAGCGCGGTCGGCACGGTAGCGATCTGAAGCACAGTACAGCTCTTTGTTACGGATTTGGCTTGGCTCGCCGAGGGCACCCAGGGACAGAACGTTAACGGTGTATTCGTGCGGGTCTAGGTCAGCCAGCTGATTAAGGGCTGCGGCACAATGCACGCAGTTCGGGTCAGTGAATAGAATGACTTTTTTAGGTCCGTCGCCCCAAACGGCAGGTTGAAGATCAGCGATGTTCAGTTTCAGCTCTTTGATCGGAATGATGCTGGCATACTTGGTGATCTCATCAAGTGTGGTCAGGTCTTTCTTGGCCCAAGTGTCGTACATGGTGCCTTTGAACAGGTACCGGCCATTTGACGACAGCAGGTTGACTTTGCCGTCAACTTCCAGCGCGATAATGCCGTTGGTTGGCACAACGAAGCGCTTGACGTCTTTGCTTTCCTTCGGCGCGTTCATGAAGGCTTTGTTGTTAAACACAGTATCAGCGTTCACATCTGCACCGGCAAAAGCGGAAGCGGCGAAGCTGGCGGACAGAATCAGGGATAATACTTTCTTGCGTAGCGTCATTGGAGTGCTCCTGTGAATGAGGCTACATTTTCAATGGTGAAAAGGCGGATTAACAGCGAAAAGGCCAGCAAAACGAGGTCAAAAAACAGCGTTCTCTTTAAGGGGGATTTTTGCAGGATTAGAAAAAGGTAAGGCCGTTCGAGGGGGAACGGCCTTGCGCATGAATCCATTTACCAATATGTCTGAGTGGGGTTTATCCAATGCGAGGGGTAAGTCACACATCGAATGTCAGCATTGGCAAAATGCGGTATGGTTACCATGCGTCTGTAATTTTAATCACAATCCTTATAAATAGCAATGAGACCCTAAATGAAAGAAAGCCGCACTAGGCGGCTTTTATAACACAACTGACTGTATTTGAGGGGGAATATCAAATCATTCAGTTTGCATTAATTTCAATTGGAGCATTATTTGCTCGGTGTTTGAGGGGCTTGTGCCGCCACTGGAGGCGTGCTCATTGGTCGAATAACAGCACTCCGGGTCGATGCATGTGACGCGCCAACTTCCCAGCGGCGAGGTTCAATTTCGGTGTACACATAGCCAGGGACGTTCAGATCACCGTCTGCGGATTCATAAGGGTCAACCAACACACGCATTACCTGTGCCTGAGTACGGATTGGCTGAGGGTTTGCGGTAGCAGCAGGGACAGGTACATAACGACCACCAGTTGCCACACCACCAGCCCCGGCGGTACCTGCAACACTGTTTCGCTTCAGATCTACTGGTTTACCAGACAGCTGTTGTTCCGACACCGCATCAATGCGATCTTGGTAGTCATCACCATCGGTCAGCTGGTGGATGTCGCGGATGTTCATACAAGTGACAGCATTGGGCATACCTTTACAGCCGTATTCTGAATTCCCATCCACCAGCGAACAACCAGACAATGCGGCCAGACCAGTTACTGCGACACAGATTGCTAAAAGACGTTTTTTCCACATAATTAGTGAGTCCCGTTAGAATTGAAAGTGGTAGGCGTTGCTTTGCCATTAGGCTTGACGCGGGTAAATTTCAGCGTTACACCTTTTTGAACGATAAAATCGACACTGCGACCCGGATCGATTTCGATAACAGGGAACAGATCACCGGCCATGTTCATGTAGAAATCGGCCAAGCGTTCTAATGCTCCACCAACACCAGCGATAGCAGCACCTTGAAGGGCTTCGCTGCTCATCACTTGCTCATAAGGCGTGTTGTTTTTCTTACCGCTGTTGTTATCGCGGGTAACGTTGATAGTCGGAATGTTCTGGACGCTAAACAACGATGACGCAGCCTGTAAAAAGCCTGCGGTCAAGGCTTTCGCCAGGTATTGACCTTGCTTGGTAACCAGACGACCACGTACACCAGCCTTACCATCTTCCCCCACTGCATACGCATCGAGTGGAGATTCAAATACAGCACCATCATCACGAATGCAGGTGATCACCTCAGAGCGGAAGTAGCCGCGTTCGGACGACAGCTCGCCAAATCCAGCGGCCAACATGCCACACTCACGCACGTCCGCACGGAAGCGGTTCGGCAGGATGGCGTCTTTCTTGATGCGGATAAGCGCTGGGTAGGGGTCTTTGCGAGCGTTCTGTGACGTCGGTGCATCCATACCTGAAATGAAGACACCACTCAGGATTGAGGTCGCTGGGAGGTAGGTTTGGAATGCTGGATCATCATCAGGATCAGCGGCAGCGACCTCTTTTATGTCCTCATGCACAGAGATAATATCCGGCGTTGCTTGTGGTGCCGCCTTACCGTCTTTACCTTTGGCGTCTTTATCCGCAGCAAAATCAGCGGGGTTCGGCTGCTGGGTGTTTTCGTACACTCGTTGGAGCGTGCCGTCGTTATTCAGGTTTTCGTGAACACTGTCCGACGTTAACTTCTCTACACCTTGCTTAGCATTATTATCGCCGCTGTAGACGTCTTTTGACCGAACTGATTTGGAGTAAGGCAATACGGTAGAGCCTTCAGCAACACGTTTTTTCAGCTTTTCTTGTTCAATACGGTCGGTGCGTTGTTGTTGCTCAATGGCGATCAGGCGCTTGTTGATTTCGTCAACGTTAATGGATTTTTTCAAATCCGTGATGTTTGAGTTTTGCTTTTCAATCGCTTCCCCTAAAGCGCGCAGGCGAGCAGCGATCGCGTTCTGGCTAACCCCCTGGGTGTCAGTGTCAGTCAATACACTGGAAATAACTTGCTCTGATGGCCCGCGCGCCGCAGGTGTGCGCGATTCAGGCATCAGCAGGAGGATAGCTGGGATCAGTACAACAAACGTACCCCCCAACACAAAAAGACGTTTTTTCTTGGCGTCCAGCGTGTCCCAGCGTTCTTTCAATTTACTCATCTTTTTATTACTCCGCTAATTTAGGACGTACATAATCATCAACCTGTGCCTGCTGTGACTGATTGCGAATGACAAAGTAGGCTTCAGTCTTTTGGCCCGGCTGGAGCGTGTTCCGGCTCCAGAGTGCGCGCGCGGCGAGGTTAGGGTGAGTGCAAAGTGACTCGTCTACCGTGATGGTAGAAGCGCCGGTATTCTGCGCAACGCCCACGATGACACTGAACTGACTGCCCTGAATATATTGGCCGCCAGCAAAGCTGTATTTGATATTGTCCTGCGCTGTACCTGTGCTGAAGTTACAGTTTGGAATGCTATGACCAGAGCCTAAATTGCCCATTGCATAGCCAGGAGGAATATCGCCCAACGCAACAGCCCGAAGAATGTTTCGGATCGTTTCGACGTAGTTGTCTTTCTGCTCCCATTTACGAGCTTTGGCTTCGTTACCGCCGTACATCACCCCTGCTGACTGCGCATGCCCCGCTCCGGCCGGAGCATTACCGACTTTACGCGAAAGCATTAACGAAGCTTGTACTGGTGCAATCTTTTGCGGAACCAGAGACAAAGACAGCGCGACACTTTCGTCACCTTTTTCGCTGATATACAGTGCGACCGGATTGGTTGAGGTCGTTGAAACATAGATCACATTGCCTTGTACGCTGACTTTTACGTCAGTCAGTTGCAAGCGCTGCACTGTTGGTCTCTCGAACGGCGTCACGATACGGTTAAGCTGGCCGAGAGAAATCGGGATCAGGGTATTTACGCCGGGCTCTACAATCAGATCCTGGCGAGAAGGGATGACATCATCAGTTAATCGGACAGGCTGAACAATGGCGTTAGGGACCGGTTGGACGTTAATGCCGTCTACGGCAGGATTATCACTGGAACTGGCATTGGTTGATGCGCCCGCAGTTGCTGTGTGATTACCTTTTTTCGATGCAACGACAACAGGCTCTTCAGATGCAGAGTCCCCAGAACGCTGGAGTACGACGCCGTTATCGACTGACAGTGTATTGCTATTAACGTCAAGGCCATTCGCAATGGATGGCCCGGCGGTGATTGACGCAATCATCAGCGCCAATATTTTAACGTGTTTACTATTCAACATTTGTTCCCCCGAACAGTGACAGACGCAATACACAGGAAGTTACCGCGACGGTTTTGTTAATGCTGCTCACTTTGTTTACCTAGCTTTTACGTCATCGTAAAAGCGCTCAATGTGGTTATAACCCGCACGAGGCGGGTGACGAAATTTACGGGACAGTGTTCCCTGGATTTATTTGTCGCCTTTTTTGTCGCTCGGCAATTCGGCTTTACCTTGCTTGATGTTGATAAAGGTCAGCACAGGTCGGTAACCTTTCACATCAATTGTCATTTGGAACGTAACGGGCTTCACGATAGGGTTACCGGCGATCCCTTCAAGACCTTGACTGCCTTCTACGAAGTAGGTGCCAGGGGCTTTGGGGTCGTGGTATACGCGAGTCGGTGTAAAGCTCAGACTGATACGATCACGCTTAATCTGGTCAATCTGGTCATCAATGCGCTTCATGACTTGCGTGTAAATACCCGCATCCAGGAATGGGCCGATAGATTTCTTCAGCATGTCCACTGACTCAGGTGTTGCGTTACCCATAGAGTTAGCCAAATAGATAGCCCATGCCTGCATGTAAGGCTGTCCGGCCGTCTTTTCATCTAACCAAGTGGTTTCGGTCAGGTTGGGTGGAACAATGGTCACGATCTGTGAACGGTTCATTAATGTGCTGGAGAGAATGCCGATGCAGATAATCGAAACAACCAACACCAGTTTCAGCGTGGTGTTTTCGCCTTTCATGTTCAGCAAACCCTTTTTAAAATCTTTGCTCTTCATACAATAAATTCCCGGTCGAATGCGTTAGGTACAATGGTGCTTTTCCCGAAAGAAACACCGAACTTCCAGTAACACAGATGCAGAAAGTATTTTTCTGACGCCTTTTGCAGAAAGCTGCCATAGAACCGAGTGATCACGATGCCGATGAGTGACATCGTAAAGATACGGCCCGTAAAGACCCCGATACCCAGGAAAACGAAAAATGGCATCGCTTCATCAACGCTCCAGAAGAAGAACTTCGGCGGATCATCGACAGAATGCGAGATGTGGACTGGCTCACTCATTCTTACCCCCAATTATGAATCGAAATACCCGAACCCCTTCGGGTGCTTTAACACAATGCCCGGACTCTTTTACTTCTCACCCCCTTGGGCCAATTGCGCCATCATTTGCATCAGGCCTGTCCCGTTGACCGAGCCTTGCACCATTGCCGATTTATCGCCGTACACCACGATGTTTGCAGGCGTTTGTTGAATATTGAGTCGCGCGGCCTCTTTCACATCTTCCGCAATTTTTGCGCTTGGGCGAGCGGCGTTAACGCACTCAATAATGCGCTGCCCATCCAGCCCATTGTTTTCAGCCAATTTGTCCAATGGCGTTGCCATACCGTGACCGTCGGAGCGGGTATCCGCAAAAATAGCCCGTGCCATCTTATAAAATGCCGGATTTCCACCTTGCTCTGCGGCACATTCAGAGGCGAGAGATTCGGTGCGTGATGCCTGGCCGTGTACCGGAACGTGCTTGAACACCATCGCGATATTGCCGGACGAGGAATCCACCAGATCCATCATTTGCGGGAAATGGGTTTTGCAGTACGGGCATTCAAAATCGGAATACTCAATGACGTAAAACTGTGCGTCAGGATTGCCGTAAATACGCTCACTATCTGTAGACGGCGCGTAAGACTCAGACGGTTTTTTACCGGTACTGAAGCCAATCGAATTTGCCCCTTTAGACTGTTCGTTGACTTTTAGCCCAGAGGCCGCAATATAACGGTCGAACGCTGCTTCCAAATCCCCCCGATTACTGATGACATTGCGCTGCATATCAGCGACAACGGCCAAGTCGTTAAGCAGGCGCGTTTGTTTATCCAACGTGTAGGCGACGAACCCCGAAGTGGCGATCATGACAGCCAATGGAATGCCATAAATGACGCTTTTCAAACCTGTACGCTTAGCCATTAATAACCTCGGGATTGCTGTAATTGTTCAGGGACGTAAACCATGTCAGGTTTCTTTATTGCCCCGCGTTTTTTCATTTCTTCCTGCTGGGCTTGTAGCCGTGGCAACAATACTTCAGCCATTTCACGGTCCATCTTGTCCCGGTCGGTTAAGTAGCTGGACTTGTGGAGGACCGCATTCAACTCGTGGATCTGCTCAGACTTATCAGTAAGCAGAACACCCGCGCCCAGACAGACTGAAAAGGCAATACACAAGAGTCCGGACAGATAGACGTGCTTCAGTTCATTCATAGTTCACCTCGGGGGATAATTTACCATTCCGGTTTTGGCGCTGATAATGAAAAGCACCGCAAAACGCGGTGCTTTTCGGGGGAGGAATTTAGATGCGTTTTGGAAGGTTACTGATGAGCAACGAACTGCCTATTGGGATCATCACAATCATGATGAGGGCACCAATCATCGGCGGTACTGGCAGAGGGACAAACAGTGACAGCAAAATACTGTAAATCCCCCAACCAATCAGCACCATGCTGCGGCGGTTAAGAAACGGTGACGAATAGGCAAACGTGTATCGCTTAGCGTTCCAGCGCATGATCCCAGCAAAGAGAGAGGGAAGTGTGACCACAAGCATGTACGGAAGCCAGTATATATTCAGGGTCAATCGATACACGATCATATAAAACCAGTAATTCAGGTTTTCGGCCATGTTTCGGAAGATGGAAGCGAAAAGGAAAAGTGGACCACCTTGATTTGCCATATCGGATGAATCGAGCTCATAGAAGTCACGCAAGAAGCCATCCACTCCAGTATTTACAAAGAATGAACGGTAGTTTTTGTTGACGTCCGAGATCACTGGTGTGAAATCCGTATCGCCGATCAATCGCTGGCCCCAGGCAACTTCTTTTTTCACGTTCTCGTAAAAATACGAGGCCGGGAAAAACATGGAAATGACGAACAGTATTGCCGTACTGAAGATGATAATCATCTTTATCGTCTGGGGCCATTTCTCTTCGGTTAATTGGTCAAGCATGTAAGATCCTTAATGCGAGTTTATCCGCCACCGCATTAATGAGCTCGCTATTCAGCCTGCGGGGTAACTGACTTGTAGTTGCCAGCTCGTTGAACCCTATTTTTCCGCCAAGGTGCTCGGTGACGAAATTAGCCAACGTAATGAAATAAACCGCCAGGCGTTCCCAGTCATTTAGAGGGCAATCAACCTGTTGGTTATATGCCATCACCGAGGACTGCACCGCATCGGCCACCAGCCCCTTAGTCAGGGTGCTAGGCAGTAAGGAGATGAGTGATTGCGTAATAGGCTCAACACACGGCCACACCAGCGTTAAGCTGTCATACGCGTTGCAATCTTCTTTACGTAAAAAATAGGTTTTCATTTTGATCATGACTTTTTACCCCCAACACGAATACGCGACTTCTCACCCCGAACTTTCTTCTCGTACAGTTTGAGGAACTTCAGGGCTTTCTTACTGGCCTGGTTGAAGGCCTTATCTCCCTTCGGTGACATAATGATGGGCACTTTACCTTTGACGATTTTGTTCGCCTGGTTAATTGCCATAAATTCAAGGTTTGGTAACCAGCCCAGCAACGGAGAAGGGAACAACTCGCCTTCTTCTTCCATAATGCGTTCACTGACCGAACCAGAGATCATTTCAGGGTCAGCACCAGCACTGGAGCCATGCCCGCGCATGACATACTTGAACTTGGTCATTGGTACACGCTTCATGACGGCCTCTTGCGCATCAGGATCGGGGGTACGCAACGCAGTAAAGTGGTTGGTGTTGGTGACGATTTGTTTCATCTTGGCTTCAGACCCCAGGCGCGCCTCAAAGTCGCTGGTGGACTGAGATGAAATAAATAGGCGGAAGCCCGCGCCACGGGTTTTGTTCAACATCTTGATCACTTGATCGTTAATGACCTCAGCAGCTTCGTCGATAAGAACCATCACTGGGGCCAGGTCATCCCCGCGTGGTTTCATAAAGTTGTACACGTCCGCTGACACACTGGTGATGTCTGACAAGAAGATAGAGCCCACCGCCGAACCAGTTTCTGCATCCGCTAAGGAGTCTAGCCCCATGTACAGCATGCCTCCGGTTGTGATGATGTCGCGCACGTTGGAGATAGGGCGGAAGTCATTCAACTGGGATTCATCGTCACTGTCCGGGGATAGTAATTCAGCCATGAAACCCTGAGTCAGCTGGCTGAGGATAGGCATCACGTTGAGGATCATCTTCTGGAAGTGCTCACGCTGGTGGCCGAGCATATCCAGCCCTGCTTCAATGCTTGGGAAGCTGCGGTTTGCTTTGATGTCGTTGCGGTAAATTTCGGCGCAAATATCAGCGATTTCCTTTGGCCCCTTCGCTTTGTTTGCATAACGATCCATGCGCATGGCGAAAATACGGTCAAAGTCATCTTCACCGAGCACCTGACGGCCAATTTTGGTCACTGATTTGATGATGAGATCAGCCAGAGATGATACATCCGACCCCAACTGGGTTTTCACGTTCTTGAGCGTGGGTTTCAATTCGCAGATTTTCATCAGTTCTACGACTGTGGTTAAGGACATGATACCGAACGATACGAACGGGTCACTGGTGCCATCGGCACGCTGGATAACGGATGTAATACGGTTAGCTACTTCACCTGCACGAGTGTAGTTGGTGATCGGAGAAATGCGCGCGGATTTCTCCGGGTGCGCCAGCGACATGTAGTTGAATTTATCTTCGCGGTTCACCAAACGCAGACACATTTCCATCCAGTCAGCCAACTCTTCATCGTTTTTCGGGTCGATGAGAATGAGCGGTTGTTTCTTCAGTGCTGCCTGAAGGATGAGTAACTTATAGTATGTTGTTTTACCTGAACCGGTTGTACCGGTCACCAGGGTATGCAATGACAGCAGATCTTCAGCGACTCGTATCCATTGTTGCTTTTCACCAAGCGCATGGATCCAACCCAAACCCATGAAGTTTTCTGGCACCTTGCTAACGAACTTTTTGATGTCGCGCTTGATGAGTTCGGAGGCTAACTGACCTTCAGGTTGACCCCATTCAAAACCATACCCCAGCAGGTAGCTGTCGGGGAATTTCATCATGACATCAATAACGGATTCCAACTCCATTTTCAGAACGTTAGGCTTTCGCTTTAACCGGCTCTTATGCTTGTAAATATCCCATGCGGAAGGTACGGAACGAGCCGCATAGGCCGCTTGTACCGCAACAGCCAAATAACAAGGAACCGCAGGCATATTGAATGCGGCATTGACCGCCAGTGAGGCAGCAATCCCCACACCCCAGCCTGCAATTTCCAGCGCCTCAAAGTTGGGACGCCAGCGCATGTTATAACTCCACTCACTCATTATCATTCACCATGAAATTTTGAATATTGCTGTTAACGAGGATGTAATCGACACCAGTACGGGTCACGTAGTCGAAATTATCGATCAGTACCTGTTGGAACTGATTTGCGTTGATGTTCAGATCTTGTGCAATACGGCGTTTTTGCAGCGAGGACAAGGCGATCACTGGGTCGCCATTGAACGCAGTTTTATTTGCCCCTTTGGTGGCAATGGCGCGATAGACTTCGGTCATATCCACACTGATGTCGGTCAGGTCAAACGGACTTAGGCTGGCACGATAACGGTGACCTGAAAGCTGGTCGATGTCAGTATTGAGCTCTTTACGCAAGTAGAAACACATTTGCGAACGATGGGTGTAATACTCGCAAGGAGCCTCCATAAACGGATACCAGATCCAATCTGCATCCCGCATCGGTTCGAAGAGTGAGTCCTCAACCCCGTTCTCCAGGATGATGCAGCAGTGGCCGCTTTCATGGAAAAGGGCAGACTGATTCGCGGCCACGTAGGACGCGAGTTTGTCCTTGGCAAGATCTGAGGCATTGCGGAACAATGGGCTTTGGTCTTGGTGCAGTGCAGTCAGTTGTTCGGTACCAAATGCCACCTCGTTATTCTTGTTGTAGCCAAAATCATTTTCCGGGGTCACTGGCGTAAAATTCCCATTGTCCACTTCGTCCTGTACGCGTTGGATTTTTGCTCTTGCATCAGACATAGGGTCGATAGCCGGTTTTTTCTCAACCAGATTCTGTTCGTCATTTTGATACCCATCAGCGACAGCGTGGTTTTTGAGAGTCTCCCACAAAGATAAGGTTTCACGGTCAAACTCTGGCTCCTGATAATGCTCTGGCTCCGACATGATTGGAGGGGGCATTTCGGCAGAGGTATCTTGCTTGCTCAAAACGTCTTTCAGGCTCCGTTGTTGTGGCCCAACTTTGGCTATTTTTGCTTCGGGCGAAGAGGTTTTAACAGGCTGACTTTGTTCAATTGGAGTCTGGAATGCTACCCCTGGTTTTTGATTAGCCAATTCCGCTTGTGCTTTGGCTTTCGCGTCCTGACGGGCATTCACTTTTTCGTAGTCAGCATCAGACAGAAGATTCAAGTGATGCAGTAGCTCGTGGGCGTTATCAGAGGTCACCGGATTCGAGGCTCCAAACATATTATCCAGCGGATTGTCATTCTCATCCGGCAGCAGAGTGCCACCTTTCAGGATTTCAGGATCGACGTCAGCCGGAATGCTGTTTTCACGCGGCTCTTTATTCCCCACGAAAGGACGACTTTCTTTCAGCACAGGGATGTTTTTCCCTTTACTGGTCTGGAATTCACGCCATTCGCTCTCAATTCGGATACGGGAGGAAATAGGCAGCGGCTCCATTGTGTCCACAAACAGAACGTCCGGAGAGATTAGACGCAGGCAACTCAGCGCTACTTTCGGCTCTTTACTGTTACGCGAATCGCGGTCATTCATGATGTGTGGGGCAATTCGCCAATATGCGGTATCTTCGTTTTTATTTACGTTCGGAATGCACAATTTGTAGCTCATCATCAGATCAGCCAGACTGTTGGCCGACTGCGGGATCACTGCACCGGACTTCTTCACGGTGTTGGTGATGTCTTTGACCGCAGTACCCCAAACGATAAACACGCCATAGGTGGTGACCCAAATCGGGTTGCCGGGTTTGTTGGGTTGCCACACTCCTTTCTTAAGTAGGTGGCGCATGGCATCTACGATGCGTTGGACCGCAGGCACACCCGATTGCGTTGCACGTACCGCATCACCGCCGTAGCGTTGCAGGTCGTGGCGGACAGAAATAACGTCAGATTCCTTCACAATTTTAAGGATCTTGTTTTTCATTTCAGGGGCGTTTTCTTCAGTGGCATCCAGGCGAACGGTACTCACGGCCATTGCCCGAGTCAGCTCGTTATAGATGTCGTTGCCTTCGCTCAGCAGGAACTCATGCAGGATTTGCGGCATGATCATCATCATCATGGCGGTGGTGCTGGAGTGGTGCTGCTGGTGGCGCGAGCTCTTCCAAACGAGGAAGTAACGTTCAATTTTATTGGCTTTTGCCCATTCATGGATCGGGGTGCGCCCCGGAGGCCAGTGATAGGTGCCGGATTTGTCCCAGACTTCGTAATCGGTAAACGGCTTGCCAATGTCATGCAGAAGGCCCGCTGTCGCAATCGCAAGACGCCAGGCCAACATGCGGCTGGATTTCACCACGGGCATTTCCATCGAATCGAATTCAATGTTTTTGGCTTTACGGATGCTCTGGAAACATACTTCAAGAGAATGGCGCATCAGTCCACTCTGCGCTCGGTGGTGGTGGTGTTCCGATGCAGGGAACAGCTGCACGAAGTTCGCAAAGCTATCAAGCATCGGCATCATCAGCTGCTCAAATTCGCTATCTCGGATATTCAGTTCGCGTTTAATGGCCTGGATCATATCGGTCTGCTTTTCACGCAGAATGTAGCTTCCCGGTATCAGTGCTGGAAAACCAATTTCGGCAGGCGGGTAGCGCAAAATGTCACCCCGTACAACCATTGAATCCACACCGTCGCGCATAGAGTCGATTTCTTCGAGGGTCTCCAGGGGGATGTTAATCTCGCTCTGTTCCTCATTTTTTTTGCCAAACAGCGTTTTGATGATCTTCAGCATTTAAAGCTCTCCGTTGTAGTGCAAGTACGATAACCCATGACTGGGGGTGTGCAGGAACGAAAAGGCCATCGTTTTGTCGGCTAAAACGGTAACTGGCAATTTTAAAAAAAAGGATAATGTCTGTGCTTTCTAACCGGAGAAGAAGTGATGAAAACCCGTAAACGTTTCGCATTGCCATTGTTGGCAACCTTAGTCATAGCCACCTTGACCGGGTGTGCAGCGGATGAACCAAAGGCCCCTGAACGCACCTATGTTGATGAAACGCAGGTGACGGTGGTCAAGGCGACTTACCCTGAAGGCTATGAGTTTTCAGAGTCTTACTACAGCACTGAACGTGGCGGTGCTGCACTGCGCCACCCAGGCTATGAGCATACGCTTGTGAGCCCATATGCCGTTCATGACCAAACGGGTAAGCGGTATGTTGCACACGATCTGGACACCCAGATTTTACTGACCAGTGTATCCAGCAGTGCCTATGCTAACGGCCCGCGCGGGACATTTACTCAGTCACCCAGGTTCTGCGATGAAAATTCGTTCATGCTGCCGAACAATAAGCAAACTGCCAAACGTGGCGAGTACCTGCAAATTAAAGAGCGTTATTGCTCTACACCAGGTTACCGTCTGAGCCAGCATGAAATTGACGTGCTGACCCGTGGCGAACCGGAAGAACTGCGTCAGTATCGACTCAAGATGTATGTCGATAACCAGTTCACCAAATTTTAAGTGACTAATTAATTCTTAAGTGGGGTAAGAAAATAATGTCCAAGCAAGTCAATAAAATTCAAGTCGTTGGGCCAATTGCAATTGGCGTGATGATTGCTGTGTCAATGGGCGCAAGTCTTTACACTGCCGTGCAAACGAGCGCCATCAAGACCAAACTTAACGCGCTTCAATCGCAGGTGGTTGAAGTCGAAAACTTTAGCAAAAGCATATCCGCAAGTGTTGAGGGGCACTTTGCGCAGTTGGCTAAATCCGGTGGTGGTGGCGTTGGTGCTAACGGTGATGTTAAGTCGGCGGTACAAGCTGCGTTAGCCGGTTTGGAGGAAGATAAGCTGGCAGAGAAACGCGCTGAACTATACAAAGGCTGGGAACAGGTCAGTGTCAACAAAGACGGGCGCTACATCTACGGTAATCCGGACGCACGATTCACGCTGGTGAATTATGAAGACCTGGAATGTCCGTTCTGTAAGCAGTTCCATAAGACGCCGAAATATCTGGTCGATACGGCCAATAATGGCGCGGTGAACTGGGAATGGCGTCACTTCAACCTGGCTTTTCATGAGCCAATGGCAACCAAAGCGGCAATGACAGCAGAGTGCGTGGCAGAGCAAAAAGGACCGAAAGGCTTCTGGGGTGCGACCAACTACTGGTTTGAGCACACGCAGGGCAATGGCAAAGGCTTTGAAGACAGCGCAGGCATCCCTGCATTGTTTGAGCTGGATAAAGCAGCGTTTGACACCTGTATGCAGGATCCGAAAATCATCCAGCGCATCAAGCGTGATATGGATGCCGGTACCAAAGACGGCGTAAACGGGACGCCAACTACCATCGTGATCGACAACAAAACCGGTGAACGTGAAAGCATTGTCGGCGCGAGACCATTCGCAGGCTTCGTTGACGTCATTGAGCGAATGGTGAAAGGTGGTTTAGAGAAAGCTCCCGCACCGGCACAGGCCAAAAAATAAATGTTGATGCCCGGTTTCGCCGGGCATTTTTTAATGTTCATTGAGTATCCCAGAAAAGCCATTGATTTATTCTAAAGGTTATTAAAATCTTCCGTCTCAAATCGTCTTAAATGTTGATATAATTAGTCATTAAAACATTAATTATAAGTGGAATGAATGGAAGGCGAAAAGGAAAAAGTCAAGATTTTCTATTCTTGGCAATCAAGCTATGACGAACGCAAAAATAGGTTCTATATTCGTGATGCTTTAACAAAAGCAGTGACGCATCTGAATGAAAAACAATCAACATTCATATATGAATGGGATCAAGCCACGGATTACTCATCAGGAAGTCCTGACATTTTAGCAACTATATTGGCTAAAATATCGGCATCACAAATCGTGATTAGCGATGTGACAGTGATACCTCAAAATGGGACACCTAAAAATGAATTTCCAAATCCTAACGTTATGTTTGAACTGGGTTTTGCAGTTGCAAAAATAGGTTGGGGGCGAATAATTACTTTGTTGAATAGTAGCGAAGGGCATGGCCCCAAAGACCTACCATTTGACATCAATAAGCAGAGGGTTTCACTATATAATTCGAATAGAGATGACGGAAAGAAAAACCTAGAAAAGTTACTTATATTCGCCATTGAATTGATCACCTCTAATAACCCTGCATACCCTAATGAATCTGACCCAGCCATAACAGAAAAAATCAAGCGCCAGAGTGATATTAATACCCTGACCGGTTTAATGAATTATCTCGATACAAATATACTTGATTATTATTTTGAGGCATTGCCTAACATAATGTATTTTGATGGCTCAACCTGCTGGGAATCATTTAGAGCGATATTCAAGTCAAGTGCATTTTATTTGTATGACACTACAACTTTCAAAATACTGAACAATATTTATGAAAACTGGAGTCAATTAGTTGAAGCTGGTCAGTTTTTTTATGATCATCACCAGAATGGACTTGATTATATATTTCCAGGGAGAAAAAGGTACGAAAGCAGCGATGCTCAGATGGCTTGGGATGTTATTGGCTCGCTTTCAATGTCATTGCAAATGGAATTGGCTTCTTTAATAGAGAATTTAAAAAATAAATTCCCAGAGATAGATATTAATAAAACCAATAGTGAAGGCAGAAAAGATATCATCCGATCAAGACCTTAGTCTTATTGAATAAAGGCCCATTACGGGCCTTTTCTTTACACGATAATGATGGATTCGTTTCGTTCTCGCCTATGGTTATATTGTTCCAGCAGCTCCATCATTGAGCCATTAATGTTGATGCGGCTCTGTGTGCGGGTAATCGCGACATAAAGCAGGTTCATCTCATCAATAATGCTTTGTTTCGATTTCTTCATCATCAAAGCTTCAATAATGCTTGGGTAATCATCATTGAGGATAACGTTATCCCATTCCATGCCCTTGGATGTGTGAGCCGTGGTGATAATAAGATCAGCATCTTTGTGGGTACGAGCCTCATTCAGGCGCATCGTATCGACCATGCCGGGGATATCAACGTAGTTTTCCATCAACCTGATAGCCCGCATCATGTTCGTGTCTTTGGTCGTTTCGGCAATCTCCTGGAAGTTGGCCCAGTTACCGTAATCTGTCAGCACCCGAGGGTTTTTAATAGCTTCATAGTTACTTGTTTTCATGGCGTGAAGATCAAGCAACTCCCCCAGATTGTACTTACCGATACCACCATTCCACATGACACGCTTCCCCATCAGGATAGCCTCATAGGCAGAAGAAATGACTCCCATGTACGTTCGTGAGATAACAGCATGGAAGCCATGTTCGGCGATTTCATGAGGCTGACAAACTTCATCCAGCTTACCCAACCCTACAAGTGGGTGGGTTTCGCCAATCATGGATAAGACCACATTGGCAAGAGCTGCAACCATTGGGCCAAAGCGGAAAGACTTTGTCAGCCTGAGGACTGACGCGCCTTTTTCTTCAACAACGTCCAGCGCATTCTCTGCACCACGCCAGCGGTTAATCATTTGATGCTTATCGCCGACAAATAACTTCGCACACTTGTTATTGAGCACAATATCGAGTGTCACGGGGTTGGCGTCCTGAGCTTCATCGAACAGGATAATGTCATAGACCGAATCCAATGCAGGGTTAGACATCTGATAAAGCTTCAGTAACGTGTTATTCGTGCAAGGCACGTCAGATTCCTGATCGATTTGTTGCTTCCAGATCCGACGCGCTGCGCGCAATGCCGAATCCACGCGTGAAGGTGGGATTTTGTCAATGTTGCCGAGATCTTTTAATACGTGGGTCGTGTTAATTTCATAGTCAGCTGAGTTCATAAAGTGTGAAAGGCCATTGATAGCCAGTTTGACCACGCGCCAATCCTCTTCCTCCATCAGATCGCGGTACTCTTTAACCTGAATATTCAACTTTGTTTTATGGCGATAATGCTTAAAGCGTGCAGCGGCCAGCGCATGAGAGGTTTTGCACTCCACGTTTTTAGGGAATTTTTTCTCCGCCTCTTCACGGATAGACTTATTGAAGACCAAGTAAAGCATCTTCTTGTCTTTATGCGTGTCGGCATAGACCTTTAGTGTGAATGTTTTGCCCGAGCCTGCATAGGCCTGCACGCAAACCATCGATCCGGGCTCAGCCTTGTAGTCGATAATCCTCTGTTGCTCGTCAGTTGCTGCCATGAGCCTTCCTGTCGGTTGAAATGGACATAAATGGTACGATTTATACAACCGAGTTGGCACAAAAAAGGAGAGCGGATCGGGGACAAAAAAGGCTGACTAGTGGATTCATTCGGTGTCTCATAGAGACGATAAATTTGGGGAGGTATTATCGTAAAACTCGGTAGTGGTTACCGGTTTAGAAATCCCCACAACAACAGGCCATAAGTGCATGAAGAATCCCGATGAAGAACCCTTAAATAGCGAGCCCATTAGCCCAGATAGCCTTGTTAAAACGTTACGCACGCTGTATATGAAGAGCACGCGCGCCCTTCGTGAGTCTGACCGGCAGGCACAAAAGAAAAAGCAACTGCAAAAGGCCGTGCAGGATGCCACAATGCAGTTAAACGAACTAACCATTCAAAGTCTGGATGAGCAGCGCAGTGAGGCGTTTCTGGTGCAGCAGGATATAGCAACAAAAGCACTAAGAAAGGCCAATCGTAAACTGGCGAAGTTCTTTGATACAGCTGAGGAAGTGGAAGATCGCACTACGCTTGCGATGACAAACCTTCGGGATTATCTCTCCACGAATATTGATGAGAGGAATAAATGATGTTTTACGCATACTCGGTGCTGTGGATGATTGCCTGGAGCCTCATTTCGATTTACGTGTATCGTAAGGACAAGCAACAGGCTATCGAGAGAGGCCCGCGAGTAGAGGAATTAACGCTTGATGCGCTGGCCTTTCTCGGTGGTTGGCCGGGTTGCATCATCGCCCAGCAGATGTTCAAGCATAAAACACGTAGTGCATATCAGCGCCGATTTCGTGCTTTAGTAGGGGCCTGGGTGCTTGGCTATGCTTCTTTGTGGTATTTTTTGTGGGTTGGTCAAATTATCTAATCACCAGCATTTCAGACCAAAAAGGGAGGTTGCATTTTTAATGCGCCTCCCTTTTTGTTTACTTCAAAAAAGTAAATTGCAAAAATACAATCCTAGGCTGCAATTTTGCATGGGGAGGATGCATGTATTTATCGGGATGGGACGACGTCAAAGTTTTCCTTGCTGCTTTTCGAACCAATTCCTTGAGGGGGGCATCGATTCGTTTGTCGATGGATCAGACCACGGTAAGTCGAAGGCTAACAAATTTAGAAAAACAACTCGGTGCTAAACTGTTTTACCGCACGCCAGATGGATTAGTTCCTACTGAAGTGGCAGAAAGAGTGTTAGGTATCGCCCAGGAAATGGAGCGTAACTCTGTTTCCTTTCTGCGCTTGAGTGAAGGATCTAATGGTGAATTCTCCGGTGACGTATCAATAGCTACTACAGACAGGCTTGCAGTCGAATTCCTAATGTCAGCAGTTAAGATATTGAGAGATCGCTACCCCAATATTAATGTCACCATGAAACTTGGCGCACAGATGGCAGATATGTCGCGTGGTGAAGCTGAAATTGCCGTGCGAATCCAAAGACCTGCGGCACCAGATCTAATTGCTAAAAGGCTAGGGAGCTGGGATGTCGGCCTATACGCAACCCAGACATACCTTGATAAGTTTGGCCCACCAGAACTCGGCCAGCACCTTGCTAACCATGATATCGCTTTATACGACAATAAATTCAGCAGCCCTGTACCTGATACGATGGTAGGTGAATCTCGCCGAGATGCGCGGGTTGTAGCCAGGCTGACATCAAGCTTCTTACTCACAACCTTTGTGCGTTCGGGAATGGCTTTAGGGGAACTGCCATGCTACCAAGAGCAACGGTATCCTGAGTTAATTCGAATATGGCCGGATAAGGCCAGAAAGAAAAAATATGAAGTGTGGAAAGTCGTACATAAAGATGCCGCTGAACTCGCTAGGGTAAAAGCAGTATCAGAAGTCATTTCTGAAGTGTTTGAACGTGATATTAAGCCATTTGTCGCAGACCTACAAAGCTCGCTGTAATTTGCGCTACAAAGCAAAAACCCGACCGAAGTCGGGTTTTCTTGATGCTGGCCGTAGCCGCTGAATTAGATGCCAGCTGGCAGGGCGGTCGTTACGGCGCTGGTGGAAGTCATCATGCCGTTGATGATATCCGGCGCGTAGTACAGGCCGATGGCCGCACCAACAGCGACCGCGAAGGTCATCAGGGACTGGCGAACAACCGCAGCAGCAACGCCGACGATGACGATCAGACCCACCAGCACGCGGCCCAGAGAACCCTGCATGTAGGAAGTGATTGTGGCCCACACTTCGCTAAAACCAGTTTGCTCGGTACCTTTCGCGTAAACGGCGGTCACGCCCAGAGCCAGAACAGCGGAAGCAGCCAGAACAGATTTCAGGTTACGGGCGGAGATAGTTTTCATCGTTAACATCCTTTCTTGAGTTAAATTTCAGTTTTTGGATGTTCACCTGACTATTTAACGGGTTTCAGCAGGGAACGCAGATAAATATACAGATACCGAATACCTGATTCATTAAAAAAGCCTGACAGAAATACCTTGAAACATGAGAAATAAGGTGACTTTTTGATGCAAAAAGGGAAATGGTTAGATGTAATGGATAAAAATCTGATTTATTGAGTTTTCTGCATGTAGAAAAAAGGTGAACAAATCGCATGGCTAAACGTTTTGTTGCTTGTTTTCCCTGTGTTGTAATGGTTAGTGCAATTACAAACTTCTAAAATGGTGACTCATGGATCTCAAGAAAAAGCTTTTGGTCAGTTCCTTGGCTTTCACTCTCTCGTTATCAGCCCAAAACGCATTCGCGTTTAAATTTGACGATCTGCTTAACGGTCTGGGTAGTAGCCAAGAACAAAGCGAACAAATCCCTCCACGCGCACAGAAAGGCGCGCAGATAAACCACCAAACGCAAATCGTAATTGGCTTCTCGCCAGAAGGGTCAGCCCAGAAGGCGATCATCAATGCTATCCGCTCGGCAAAGTCAGAGCTCCGCCTGGCCGCATATTCCTTTACATCGAGAGATATCGTGAAAGAGCTGGTGGCAGCAAAGAAGCGTGGTATTGATGTCAAGATTGTGGTGGATGAGAAAGGCAATAAGAGCAAGCACTCTATATCAGCGATGAATACGGTAAGACTGGCTAAGATCCCAATCCGAACCAACGGGCGATATGCCATCATGCACGACAAGTTCATCGTGGTTGACCGGCAAACGGTGGAAACTGGATCTTTCAACTACAGCGATAGTGCGAATAAGCGAAACAGTGAAAATGCGATCGTGTTGTATAATTTACCAGAAGTGGCTGAGGTTTATCTGGAGCATTGGGAACGCCGTTGGGCAGGCGGGACCGAGCCGGAGATGAGCTATTAAGTTGGAAGTGTCAAGTTAGCGAACTGAAAACCACTCTATATATCGAGTGGTTTTTTTGTTCAACGCAAAATGGCGGTGAGCTCGCTCTCGTTAGTATCGACAAAGAACACCTCCCATAGCTTTTTCGCCAGGGTAGGGTTGATGACATTCACCTTGGAAATAGGCATCACACGACTCAGACCCAACCCCATAAAGTGCTCATAGAGCATGCGGGAGTGCCCACCAAACACACTTAGCGGCTGATTCAGAAGAAACACCACCTCTGCCATTGTTAAGCCTTCAACCTGCAACGTATAGCCCAGCGCGCGGGAACAAATCTCACGCATTACGCCGCGCTTAACTCGATAAATTTCATCTTCACTGAAGTGCTTTGGTAACTCACTTCGATCGCAGGTCATAGGGTCGATGCCGTCAATATAGCAGGCCGAATCATACTCAATACGGTACTGTGGCTCACCACTGTCATCGGTATTTTGCAGGCAACCAACCGGGTCAAGAATGGTGCCATCCTCCAGGACTAACCAGCCATACTGCGTATGAGATATTGAAAAAACGCCGTGATCACCATCGTTAACCGCCTCTTTATGTCGCGTTAGCCGAGTTCCCAACATTGCCTTACCACCGAAAACACCCCGCTGAAGAAGCGCACGACAAACTAGGTATGAATGTTGTGGTGTCCATTCGGCGTGAGGAATGCTGATACAGTAGCTTGTCGCAATGAGACGGATTCCATCAATAAGAGGGCTTATCATATTTACTCCGATAAAAAAGGCGTATCAAGGATACGCCTGTCCCATTGATCTTACTTTTTTGATTTCGGCTTTTGTTCAGGCTCCGCCGAAATGTAACGAAGGGAGTCAGTCCGCTGGCCCGGCTCACCAACACCTTGGAGAATCAGTGAATAGGTTCGCTTGCCTGCAACGATAAACAGATCCGTTGCTTGCGACC
Source organism: Proteus sp. NMG38-2 (assembly GCF_020640995.1). Classification (NCBI taxonomy): domain Bacteria; kingdom Pseudomonadati; phylum Pseudomonadota; class Gammaproteobacteria; order Enterobacterales; family Morganellaceae; genus Proteus; species Proteus sp. NMG38-2. Next base: position 144,935 of record NZ_CP085482.1, on the reverse strand, counting down.
AGGAGGCCTTATTTTCACTGCGCTGGACACGGAGAATACCGCCAGGCAGCAATTTCAGTTGCCAACCTTTCTCGTCTGACAGGTAGGCACTTATGTTCTCACCCTTATCCGTTGGTAGCAGGAAGATTTTGGCAGCAAACGTGCTGTAGAGATAAACGGTATCCTGTTGTTGAGCTTTATACTCAACTTTCAACGCCGAACCTGTGTAGTTCAGATCCGAACCCGTCATCGTCATAGGTTGAGCGAACTGATTAGTAGCGGGGAGCTCAACGCGCTCCGGTCGGATAGGTTCTGGTGAGCCTGCTGGTGCAGGCTCAGCCGCCTGAGTTGGTACAGGAGTTGGTACTGGCTCAGGCGCTGGCAGTTCAGCCTTCGCTTGCTCTTCAGCCACTGGGGCCGCTTTTACGTCACCGCCCAGTGAAGGGGAAACGTCGGCTTCAGGTGAATTTTCCTCAGCGATCCCAAACTTGGCCGGGTCATACTCCCGCTCATTGCTGGCCGCAATTGGAGCAGATTGCTCTGCCTTAACGACATCTTCAGCCGGAAGGATTTCTGCCGTAGGCATAACAGGCTCAACCACTTCGGCTTCAACCGGAGTTTTAGTTTCAGGCAAACTGTTCTTCTTCAGTTCGGCAATTTCCAACGCGGGCGTTTGCGGCTCGTTTTTGCTATCAGTTGTTACGGCTTCGGCATTAGTCAGTTCAGACTCATGAGCTTGAGTGCCGCTGTTCTCAATGTCCTCTTTGACTTTATCAGTCAGCGCAACACCGTCGTTACCGATATTAACCGACATAGCTTCGACTTTCTCAGCCGGAGTTTTATCGCTCGTTAAAATAACAGCCGTCATCGCACCCCCTGCGATAATGGCCGCTACGATCACGGAAAGCACCGTCTTCTTCGATACTTTCTTCGTTGGTTCAGGCGTGTCCGCTTCCGCAGAGCGTTCACGCAAAATTTCCTGACCGTATTCAGCGCCAGTGCCGCGTTTCTCAGTCATCTATTTCCCCTCAAATTCATTCATGCACATTACCGATCACTGCAACGTTCGTTATGTTTACCCCGTCGCAGTTCAGCCTATTTAACAAACCCCGCAGAACGGAGCCCATGACCAACAGTGTTACCCTCACTGCCTGGTTGGATTGCTTGGTGATTATAACGGCATTGCTTCCGCTGCCGAAATTCAGAAGGGCGAAAAGGTCTGCGTTTTGCTTCCCTTTTCAGATGGAGTGGATATAAAAAAAGAACGCCGACTAAACGGCGCTCCATGAAAGAAAAGGTGAACGACTACAGTTCGCGGGTACCACGACAGTCTGGGAATAGGGAGCAACCAAAGAATGCTGACTTGCCAGATTTTCGAAGAACCATCTTTCCGCCGCATACCGGGCACAACGGCTCTTTCGCATCAATGGATTGAGTGGTTGCTTGGGACTTAGGGGGATTCTGTTCTAACTCTCCATTCCCTTTAATCATTTCGATCAGTTGTGTACCGTCGAGTAAAATAACCTTTCCTTTCACATTTTCGCGTTGAGCGAACTTCCATGCTTCATCGGTAAACAGGCCTGACGTAATAATGAATCCACGGTGAAAGCCGTCTGCGAGCACCACACCGTAAATTTCGCGGACAATAGCAACACCGACACGGTTTGTTTTCCAGTGTTTGCATTGCACCATTTCCCGGTGGCCGAAACCCTGAAGCTCAACATCCACACCACCGTCAGCGCCAGCCTGAGTAACACGGGCGCGATAGCCTTTAGTTTCGAAGAACTTGCAAACCACTTTTTCGAACTGATCCCACGTCATTCGCTCTAAGACCTGACGTGCATTGACGACTCCTTTTAGCTTGCCAAGCGCACGCCCTGAAGCCGATAACTGAAGATATTTAACGACCGTCCCAACAAAGAAACACAAGCCGATATAGAAAAGGAAAGCACCCACTAGCAGCGGTAGTTTGGCATGGAGCAGGTTCATGACAGAGACCATTTTGTCTTCAACCTTCTCACCGGGCGGGAACAACACATCGACAATCGCCTGGCTGATGGCACCTTGATACCCATAAGCATAGAGAAGGACCGTGATTGCCGCGATTGGAAGCCCGATATAGACACGAAATAGCAATGTGGTCTGAGGGGCATTTAAAGTGCGCCAATTTTCTTTTCTGAACCACGTTCCGACAACAACCCGCCCAGAGAACGTGAAAAACAGGAAAATGGACAACGTCAGCAGAAAGGAAATCAGCTGAATTTTCGAGCTCCCCGCAAAAATCGTATTGAGCACTATAATCAGGCCCGACATACCATAGAAGCGGATCCGCATTGCCTTTTCGGGTGTAACCTGACGTTTCTTTCCTTTCGACATTTACTGCACCTATTTTCGTTTTTTAGGCCAAGCCCGGCGAGCCTTGGCCCTCACCGACAGCTCATTGGAATTTAGAATCACGATGTCGTAAACGGCAATCAACCCCACTACGGATGGCGTGCCGTAAACGACAATTTCAGGGATGAGAGGTAGGTATGGTGAAATGACAGCATAGTAAACCACTAGTGATAAGACATACGTTGCCCAGATGTAGTAAATTTCTTTGCGGGCCAGCAAAAATACAGCGGCACAGAACAAAGCCATGTTTCCAACACCGATAATGTGGAAGAGCTCGGCCTCATTCTTACTGGCATATACAGCCAGGGCATAAACACCAGCTATCATTAACATTAAAACGTAGTTCACCACACGCAAAACCATATAAACCTCAACAAAGTAGCTTAGTCATTTGAATGTGCCGAGTTTATCATCGGCAGATCCGCTGACGAAATCACTCCAGTTTCGGCCGCAGGCACGTACCCAGCCATAGCATCCTGGTTATCGCATGCGATTTGGTTGGGGATCCAAAAATCCCCGTTCGTTGCTTCAACAAACCGAAAAACCATTTGGCAGGGGACATTTAGGACAGACGCGATAATCATGGTTTGGTTGCTCCCCTCAATAAATCGGGCGCTTTCATACTGAGCATCCTCAGCGAGCCCTTCGTTAAATAAGACTTGTAGTGCATCCAGCTCCGTCACTGGATCCGTCGTCACCTCTTTGCTCGGCGCTTTCTGTTGCGCTGGGGCTGACAGAGGTGTCACAGGCATCGGCTTTCCCGGCCCGACGTTAGCGCACCCCCCAAGGATTAGAACCATCAAAACTGACAGATATTTCATTGCATTACTCCTTCATGACGATGGAATTGTGGTTATTGAATAAGTGGATTACCTGCTGAGCCGATATATCCTCCCAGCCTTCAGGCATATCCGGTAGTTCATAGGTCATGGTATCTTCACGGGCATTCACGGGAATGGAGCAAACGAGAGAGAAGTTTCCTTGCTCGTCAGATATTGCCCATATTTGGGAAAAACCAATGACAGCCCCTGCCGTGACGCGCTGATTAATGCCCAGCATCATGCAGATAGCGCGTTGATATCCCATTGCACCAGGCTCACCGTATAGCGCACAATCAACACCTAGCGCAGTCAAAGCATTTACAGCTAATTGCATTAGCTCACGAGAGACAGCCTCACCAGCAGGGTTGTCATGACGCAAGGCATAGGGAATGTGATCAGTCTCAGCCAAAAGGGAATCATCCCCGGCCAACTTAAAGCCGGTCACTTTTTGGATGTGTTCATAACGTGAGCGGAAAAAATATTCAGGTACGCAGAAGTCTGGTCCTGAAAAGTTGATGAACCCAAGCCGTTCACAGACAGCCAGAGTCTGAGCTCTCCACTCATTGTAGGCTTCTACGGCACGAGCGAATTCAGCCACCATTTCAGGTGATTTTGTCTGGTAGAAGATTTCAATCATCATTTTCGCGCACCATCTGCACCTTGGCGGATCACTGCCATTTGTACGTCGAGCGCATCGTAATTGTTGAACGGATTAAAATTGAACAATGTGTGTATGACACGGGCATGAATCCGGTCATGCGGGACCAATCCTCGCAAAGGCTTTGGTGTGCCAGGTGGGTTTTCCCAGTAACGACTATCCCATGAGTGATCACGGTTGTCCCCGGCCATAAAGTAATAGCCTTCAGGAATAACCCAGCGACCTTTTGTTGGTACATAAGCAGCGTGTGTATCGATCACAAATCTGTACGGTTTACCAGTGCGCTCATCACAGGCCGAGAACACAAGGAAACCACCTTTTTCTTCGGTTTTTTGCCCCAGTACCCTACCATTGACTCGATACGTTTTGTCTGTGTCAAATTCAACCACATCACCGGGAATGCCGATAATGCGCTTTGTATAAAGCGTGCGAGGTACTGAAGGAGCCTTGAACACAGCTACATCGCCGCGCATTAATCGGCCATCGTCCAGCAATCCCCCCAGCCTGACCGCCGTAACATAGTCACCTACTTTATAGGTGGGCTGCATGGAGCCCGTAGGGACGCTGTAGATTGAGCCTATCCACCGATCACTGACAAACAACGTCACGGACAAGGCAAGGGCGATCACAAGCCAGGGTTGCGGTTTTCGGCGTTTGATGACATCTCGGCCCAAAACTGCCACCAGCCCGACAAATAAAATACCGAGCCCATTCATGAATGCACCGCCTTCAAAGAACGCGCGTAACGAGTGAGTGAATCAGCCAGGCGTATGTAAATTGACAACAGGTAGAAGTGATATGCGCTACCTTGCGCCATTTTTACGGCCAATGGATACTCTATTTCTTCGCCTCCTTCCATGATTATGAGGGACAAGTTGACGAATTGGTCATCACGACTAAAGCGTACACGGATTACCCGATTCGTTTTTACCGGCAGGTAATAACAGCGATACCCGATCACCGCAAAAACCAGTAAGAAAAGAGCCAGCAAACCGACTGGGACAATCCAAGTTAATTCCCCCGATAAACAGAACCAAAAGGCAACAGAAACAGCACCGTCAGTCAGTAACGTGAATACGCGGTTGAGCCGTAGGCGGCCAGTCAAGATCATCAATGGTACGAATCGGAGCATAGCTTCCTCCTGTTTATGGATGCGGACAGGATACCGAACACCTAACCGGTGACTGAGTTTTTTCATCGACAAAACGAAGACGAAAAAAAGGGGGCTTATTACTGATAAAAATTGACCTCATTTTCTTTGTCAGCAAATTTGTCGTGATAGCTTGAAGGTAGATTCTATTGTTCTTTAGGAGTGCGCATGTCCACCAGCCTGATTGCTCGGCAATTACCCGCGTTCGTCAATGACGCGATAGGCGTTGTTAGCTTTGGTCCCAAATTACTGTCCCATTCCGATGACATCCTTGATTTCAACGGTAACAAAATGACGCTGGAAGAAGCCATGAAATCGGGATCTGAAGATACGAAAATCAGCGAAACAAGCGCACTCTTGGTAAAGCACCTTGAGGCTTGTGACCCTGCGGTGTACTTCAAGCGCAAGACGGGATTCCTGTCCCGCATCTGGGATGCCCTGACGGGGTCAAAAGAAACACGCATGATTGAGTTCACCATGAATTGTCGTCGTGTCGATCGGCTGGTGGCACAAGCCCCATTGATACTGGAGCAGGCGCAAAAAGGCGTGCATATCTTGTTGGCGCTTGAGCAAATCTATACGCGTGACATTGAAGCTTTGGACGCTTACATCCAAGAAGGCCGGGCATTTATAGCCCAATATCGTGAAAGTGGGGAGGGGCTATCAGATCAGTTGGAGTACGGACTGACCCGCTTAGCTCAACGCATCCTTAATCTGGAAGTCACCAAAGCCTCTTCAGAAATGAATAAGGTTCAGGTAGGGATGTTGCTGCACTCTGCCGCAACAGAGGTAGACCTTCTGGATGCGGTTGTGAAAAGTGCAATCCCTATCTGGCATCACCAAATAAAACAACTGCGAAGTGGAGCGGCCAATATCGAGATAGATCCGCAAGTCGAACAGCGTTTTCGAACGTTGGTAAACAAACTCAACGATAACGTTAAAAAGGGTAGCTGATATGACCAACACAATCACTGTCACCGCTGATCAGATTATTTTGAACAAAGAGTCTGAAAAGTTTGCCGTCACCCCAGCTCAGCGCGATCAGGTCGCTGCCGTCGCAAACACCCTTGTGCTGGGCGATCCAAGGAGCGCACATAACTTTGGCCGCAGCAAATCACCCGATGGTGCCTATCTGGATAAGCTGTTGGAAAACGTTCATGTCTATAACCAAGGCAAGGACGGCAAGCGGCTGAATGAAATCGTTGAACTTGCTCGCGATATCAGTACGTCTGTACAGCCTGGCAAGGTGCAGCAGCTGTTACTGAAAATCCCAGTGCTCGGGTACTACGCGACGCGCGCACTTCGACTCGCTCATCGGGCGAATGACCGTTTTGACAACGTTAAAAACCAAGTCAGCTTACTGACGGAAGACATCACCAGCATCTCGACTGATCTCATTGGTCACAACAATAACCTCGACATTTTGTATGAGGAAGTGCTGGCCGAAGTGCATGAGTCGGGCATTAATATTGTGGCCGCAGGTTTCGCGATAGAGCATATTGAAGCCACCCTGAAACAGCGCCGCAAGGCATTGAAGAGCGACCCAGAAAACAATTTGCTTGCTTTGGAAGTCAGTAATATCGACCACCAGCTGGCCGTACTGAAAAAACGCAAAGTAGATATCATCATGACGCAGCAGAAATGCTTTGAGGATTTGACCATGATCCGAATGATGCAGCGAAATAACCTCAACATGCTTGACCAGTTTGAAACCATCAAGCGTGTAACACTCCCATCTGCCAAACGCGCTCACTTGCTGGTGGATCAGGCCACACAAAGTAACAACCGTTCAAAGCTGGTTCAGGCAGTGGGCGATGTCGTTAATGCGCAGGCGAGACACCAGGCAGACTTGGTCAGCGAGAGCTCCATCCGAATTGCACGGGAAGGACATCGCCCGGTGTATGATGAGTCAACATTGGAGCACATTTCAAACACCATCGGCGGTGCCGCGCGCGAGATTAAACGGATCCAACGTGAAAGCGAAGGCCACTACGCTCGCCTATCTGAACGTACAGACGCCTGGCAGAAGCACCGCCGTGAACTGCTTTTGGAACTGGCGGAATAATTTAGCAGTTACATCATAGGCCGAGTTATTCGGCCATCTCATTTAACGTTTAGTGTCCGGAGGGGGGAATGGTTAAGACAGAACCAGATATTGTCTCGACTGAAAAACGTATTCAACACAAGCGAAATCGATTGTTTTTGACGGGTTGCATCCTGTTGCTGCTTGCGGGTTTCGTCTGGATATTCAGTTGGATGCAACAGTTTGAACTGGATACACTCCATGCTATGGCGATCAATAAACCTGTTAATTTGTCTCTCGGTTCAGGGGCGTCGATAGAAGGGGGATTTGTCACAATCGGCGGGGTTATTGAAAAATACCTTTCGTATAGTATTCCATTTTTAGTTGCATTGGCCGTTGTCGTGGTAGGGATTGCGATAATGCAGTCAGAAGCATCGTACCTCATCATCATTGCGCCTGTCGCCGGTGTCATTTTTTCAACAATAATCCTGACGCATGATGAACCAAAATCGTTACCTAGCGCCACTTCGGTACGGACTGAAATACTTATTCCTGCCGGTGAGGTTAATGAATTACTGAGCGCGATCACGACAGAATACCCAGGGGTTGGCCTTATCCTGAAGGATGCGATGGAAAAGGGGAGCAATGATACAAATGCGGTTACCGCTTTTGAAGGTGAAATACGTTCAGGCTATGCTGCGGGTGACGCTCGTCGTGCGATGTCCATAAGCGTGGCATTGGTTCAGGCTCTGGCTGTGGCCGCGCAGAACACTTCTGACGAGAAGGAAGCTAACAAGCTTCTGGATAAAGCGAGCCGAGTCGCAGCCCTCAGTGTTCGCATTTTGAGGGATAATTATTTTGTGGATAGCGAGTTGGCATATCGATTATATGAATTGGCCCAGCGACTTGAGCCAAGCATTGTTAATGATGCCAAACCAAGCATTGAAGTGAAGTATCAGGAGTCGGCTGAAATCGCAGGAATATCACGAATACTGAACTGTGCTTTACTTGTGATGACAATGATACTCATCACGTTGTCTGGATTCGCAAATAGAAATCTGCGTTTGCTGAAGCAACTGAGAACGCAGCCGTGAACCACAATTCATAGAAACGAAGAGCCCCGGTTTTGCCGGGGCTTTTGATTAATGGTAGTGCTTGTTGTGATCGTTTTCCTCTTCTGCTTGAGAGGCCGCTGACATAATAGCCGGAGGTTCGGCGTAATCCTTTCCCTCATCATCCGGCTTCTTAAAGAATTTTGACCAAATGTAGTGACCAGCCAGTAAGGCAACTCCACCACCAATCATCAGCACATCAAACAAGTCGAGCTTAGGCATTTTTCTTCTCCAGTCAAAATGGGTCCATACCCGGCTGGCGTTTAACGCTTTCGGGCAGCGTAGGCAGTTCCCAATTTAAACACGGGCATTCTGACAAAAACACAGAAAAGGAGAGCGAAACGAGGGGGAAAAAAATCTGGCTCCATACAGTGCCATGAGATAATTAAGGCTCTTACCAACGCAGAGGTTTTAATGGCATTGATTATCCGAGCAGGAACCGGCCAGAGTGATACCACAGTCACCAAGGCTGATGAGCAAGGGCTTCTTGACCCTGTATTCGTTCAAAGCGTTCTGAAAGGGTACCCTGAGTTTTCTCAGCTAAGTCAGGGCATCACGTTGAATGGTGTGGTCTATGATCGTGTTCTCATGAATGAAGACGCGAAACACAGCGAGCTGGGTTTGAATCAACGAGCCACCACTTTGCTGGAGGAACATGTTTGCCTGGAAGGGCCGATCGTCGGTGATGTGTTGTTGCTAACGTCAGGAGAGCTTTACTGACACGTCGGTAATAAAAAGGCAACCATGTGGTTGCCTTTTCTTGTTGGATCATCCCAGCTGGTGGGGGTATTTGAGCCACCAGTCAGGTGAGTATAGGAAGTTTCCTTTCTCTTTCCAGCCAGCACCTATCAGCTGATCTTTAACAAAGTCAGGTTGTTTGCGTAGCGTGTCAATGGAAACTTCATCGACAATACAGACCGTTCCTTTCTCACCTTCAATCTCACTTTTAATGTAACGTGTCAGGCCGATGAGTTGAATGCGTGAGCTGATTGCACCTGCTGTCCGATCCATTTTTTTGGCTATCACGTCTGGCGAATGATGCTCCCCAAGTAAAGTGAATAGGAATTTATAGTTGCCAGCGAACCATAATTTACCGTTGCGCGTTTTTTCACGAGCAGGTGCTGGCTGGCGCTTTTCAGTGGATGTAGGTGGTGTCGAAGCTGCGGGGGTGGCGTTTTTTTCAGCCAGAGGAGGGGGTTGAGGTGCTGCGGTATCAATAGCCTGTCGTTTGGCATTCACTGCTTTCAACAAGGTTGCAGCGGCCATCATGTGCTCATTACACCGAACTGGTGTATCGGCTTCTGTGACTGAAGCTTTCAGCGGCCAGGAGCCTGGAATCAGGTCGGTGATCTGGGTTGCGTCAGACCACCAGGTTGGGGCTGTTAATTGCAAACCATCAATGAGCCAGCCATTGTGCAACATAGGTAGCACGTCAAAATAACGCATTTTCGACAGCACTCGTGGCTGGATAGTTGCGCACATCCAGACCTTGGCCTCCCCTGAGTCTTCAGCAGTTCCGACACGAACCAAACCCATGATAGAGAGCTGTTGAATAATATTAGACATGCTGCGCATCAGTACCTGCGTTAGTGCATCCTTACTGGGGCGCTGAGACAGAGCTGTCAGCATCATGCCCACATCCTCTGGAGTCCAAGGCTTACCGTTATTGAGCAAGTGAACTGTTCGGCGAGCAGGCGCGTCAGCATCGTCGTTATAACGAAACGCAAGAGCAGGGCGTGATGTCCACCACTCAGGCGACCGCAGTGATTGCTCTCCACGCCATACCTGTGGAGCCCATCCCATCTCGGTCAGATTGCGATAAATGCCGGACATAGTTTTACCCAAGCAAGCAATACCGACCTGGTGATTTGGCACCAGGGTTATCTGGCTGAGGTCATCAATGTTTTCACAAGTGGCAATGTACAAATCCATCGCGATACACTTGCGTTGAATTTCTTCCACATCCTTACCGATGACTGACGATAAGGCTGTAAAAGAGTAGTTATCCTTCAGCCCCTTCACAAGCTTGAGTTCGTCAGTAATCGACCACGCGATGTTCTCTTGAGTCATGTTGAGGTCCTATTTGATTACTACAGTGCTGATATTTTAACCGAGGGCAAGTCACTATCGAAATTTTGTGACCTATTTTGCACAGGGTTATGTACAGAATTTGTGGATAAAATGGCGATCAAAAAGCTTGATTTAAATTTCAAAGGCATCATTGGATTAGCCCTCTAGATTTAAGCTAACGTGCAGGTCAACGGTTGCCTGGCAGCCGGGGATGTATCTCGGCCAATCAGTTGCATTTGCTCGCTTTATAACCACGACCTCAAATCCAAACTGATCCGCAGTCAGGTCAACAATAAAGTCAGCATTATCCGCAGTTGCTTCACACCAATAATGGCCGTGCTGAGATGATGATGTGTATAACCCTCCGTCAGCGTACCCATCACCTCCACGGATCCGTGTCGGATAGCCGCCTCGGGTTAACATTGCGGCCAGCATCAAACTGGCATATAGACAGGTTCCCTTGGTTGAGGAAACATTGCAGTGTGCTAGTAACCCGTCGAGTATAATTCTTGCCTTCTGGGCAATCTCGGTTAATGAAGGTCGGGCTGGTGGAATGGTTAGGTGATGTGGGCTCACGGATTAGCCCTCATTCAACAGACGCTGTATAGCCGCTCTGACACGCAGGATTGCCGCACGCTCAGCGATTGTGCTGAATCCCTTAGTGTTATGCTTGCGTTCAAAAATGTCTTTTTCCCAGGCGGAGATATAGCCCTTTTCCCGTGCCTCGGCCAATTTGACTACCAGTTGTTCAGGATCTGAAATGACACAGAAGGGGGTGGCACTAACCTTTGCGAGGGCCTGCGCTTCTGCGGTGGTTTCCGGTAGCGCTTTGGAAATCCCGGCCTGCATCATTTTGGTTTGGATGTTAGCTCGTATCGCGTGCTGTTTGACCGTTAATTTTTTCATAGGAAAGGTCCGCAATGCGAAGTCCTTTTCCCACTGGTTGATGACATTCTGATTGAATGCGGTTTGGATGTGACTTGCACCGTAGACCAGCGCACGACTTTCTTCACCCATGTCTGCTAATTTGGCATTGATAGACTCACGCGTTTTCCGTTGTTTCTGCGTTAGCTTCCGCTTGTCGATGTTGCTCAGGTAAAACTCAAATTCCCAGGGGGTAATCACGGATTGAGCCAATGCCATTTCAAGCAATTTTCGACTGGCTGCTTTCGTACCGTCTTTTGATATCCGATCAATTGCATTGAAAATGCCATCCGAACCCAGAGCCATGAATTTATTGACGCAGCAGTTCCCAACTCTTGCAGCCTTGTTGTTCGTTTTATTTTTGATAACGCAGATTTTTATGATTGGCTGATGGCCGCACAAGCACTGGTCAGCTATCTGCGCCCGAAAAACTTGCTGTAATGACCATTCAGTACGGGCACTTTCCCAATCTTCAGCCGTGGACATTTTCGTAATGCGCTGCATTAATTGTATGTGCTTGTAACTTTTTGCTTCGTTGCTCTCGCTCATTGTTTTTCCAGTCAATCAAATCCTTACCTTTTCCCTGTAGGGTATAGATTTTGCCAAATAAGGGTCAACGGAAAAGCACCCTGTTTTGTTGTCCTTTTCGGTACAATTAACAGCGTGTTAGTAATTGCATATTTATGCATAAAAACTAATGGAATATGAGTGAGGTTTAAGCCGTAAAAAAGGGGGTGACTCGTTAAAAGTCACCCCCCACACTGGATCCCCACCCAGACATACAATGCTTCACATTCGTTTGCATTGATTTAAATCATACATTCTTCAGAATTAGATGGAAGTCTTTTTTTGGTCAAAAAATGCATAAACCACGAATGAACATTTGAAGCGAAAATGCGTGATAAAATTGTCACGATTTTTCCATTGCTTACAGCAAGTATATATTTGCTCAGTATAATTTGCATTTTTACCACCGTGGGTCGCGTTTATGCAGCATGAATGACCTATGTGCAATGTGGGCACAAATTAACCAGAATTTAACAAATCACTCGATGGTGCGCACAACTGAAAAGCGCCGATAAAACTAGCCGTTTCATCCAACCTTTGTGACAAAATTGGTTTATCCTCTTTGGATAAATGCCTTTCTTGGCTAATTGGGCATTTCAAAAGCCAGACATTGTTTCTTGAATTATTACGCATGATCTCGGTTAAGTGATTTCGTCAGGCGACTGGGCGGGCTTACCATTTCTGTATTAACGTACAGAAGGAGCTCAGAATGACTGCAATAATTGATAAACAGATTTCCGCCGCGAACTTAAATGCATTTGGCTGGCAGTTGGGAGACCACATTCACTCAACACCGTTTACCTCCCATGTTTTTTATCTGCGGGACTACCGAGATGATCAGGTGCATTTGGTGACCATTGGACAGCGGGACTTTGATTCAGCGCGCACAAACCTTGATGTGCCCATTGGGGCTCATGTGGAGGCAATAGCTCAGCTCATTAAAAAAAGTAGGAAAAAAGCATTATCGCAAAAGCATGCTGGCGCGCTCAGCTTTGCGTTAGTGAATTACATCAAAAACACTGGCGCTTATCGCCAATGGCTCACTTTGATTTCACCCGGCGAACGCATGCACGCAGTCATGAATATCTATAGCCAGAAAAATGGCCTAGTGAGACTTCGGCCATTTATCGTGCGCCACGATGAGTTAATGCTGACACCGAACGATGTCATGCAGAGCACTGAACAGATTTTTGTGATGGATAAAGCCAGGAATCCAGAGTGGTTTAACTAATCTGATATCTACTCGATAATAAGAAAAGAAGAGAGCGTTTGCTCTCTTTTTTTTGAAGTGACTCAACATTGTGTAATTTTGCATTAACCTGCAAGTAGACGAGTAGGGCAGGAACGCATAAAATTATAATCGCGAAATGCCTTTATAAATCAATGGCTTATTTAACATAATCCTCATTATATGTATCGCGTTAACAATTTTAACAATTGGGTTTCCTGAGGAGATTTCGAACCTCAAAGTGTCAGAAATGGAATTGAAAGATGAAAATGAGAGCCAACGCATCTTGTTATCTTTCAATGTGCATAGACTTATACTTTAACCATATTATGATCGATGGATTAGACGTTAAATTAAAGGCACGACATGGGACACAACTTAGCGGAATTATCTAAAGAAGAAATGGACAAGGTTAATGTTGACCTTGCTGCTTCAGCCGTTGCTTATAAAGAGCGACTAAATAAGCAAGTGCTTGATGTTCAAGTTGAACAGGAGCAGCCAGAGCACCTGAGAGAATATTTCCGTGAGAGATTAGCTCATTACCGCAAGCTTTCCGAGATACTGCCTGGCGCGGGCTATTACGCAACGCTAGACAGCAAAGCACAGCAATGAGCTTACACTTTTAACCTACTTTTATATGGATATTAAATGACGGAATTAAACAAAAACGACTGGATCATTGAAGCTGATAAATCTATTAAGGATGTCTTAGCTAATGCACTACGAACCGATAAAAATGGTTCTTGGGATGAAAATCAGATAACAACGAACGCATTGAATGCCATTGGTAGCTTAGGGAAGCAATTGAAATGGAAATCGCAAAACCAATCTACTGTTTGGGAGTCATATAAGCAAAAAGGCAAGGCTGAGACAGCTTCAGGGGACGTACTTTTTTTTATTAAAGTAATCTTATCTAATGAGGTGACCATCGAGGGGGTAATTTACTACGAAGCAAAAAAAATGTATTTAAATGAAAGACAAGAACCTACAGGATACTCAGCTTTTGACTTCAATCAATTGGGCAGGATAGTACACCACTCATGGGGAAGCAACATATTACTATACGACGTAAGCCTTACTTCAAGTGCTAATGGAGGAGACCCGGAACACTCAGTTGGTTCGTTTGCTTTACCAGCTGCTTTTGTTTATTCCCTCCTAAAAGGCACTAGCAGATTTACTTCCAATCAATCCAAAGAATTACCAGGCTTAGGCAAGCCGTGGGCAAATTTTTTGGCTGATAATTTCTCTGGATTTGGTTTAGATTACCATCCCGCAGTCGTCGGTTACGCAAAGGAATACATATCTCAAAAGCATCCATTGTTACCTGCAAATATAGTCATTGCAACCACAAGTAAAGCGCCAGAGATAGAGCCAGAACTGGACCGCCGTTTTATTATTCCAAATTTATATATCCCGTCTGGTGAAGATGCAGATGGTGAGGTCATTCGTCATACTGATGATTAATGAGATCAGATGTTTGTGGGAAGTAAAAGTCTGTTATTATGGATTTGGGTGCTTGAATCATTTTGGTTCGAGCATTTGCAAGTTCCAAAAAGACGAAAGCCCCGAATTATATATGACAATAATTCGAGGCAGTCTCCAAACGTAGCAATTTGATTCTGCCTCCTTTAACAAAAGGAGTCAAGAGGAATGACCAAGTTTGCCCTTATTAGGCTGATTGCCGTATGTATTACGGTTTTGTGTTTCTCTCTGCTAATGCGAGATAGGCTTTGCTCTTTGAGTGTAAGCAGCGGAAATACAGTGGTTCAAGCTACTCTTTCCTGTAACGAGTAGTCTTGTGGGGGAGTTATCTCCCCCACATTTCTCTTTCTTTTGCCATGTTCGGTGATGCAAGCACCCTTTTCAATGCCTTCCTGACGATCAACGCACCTTCGCAATCGGGAGGTCATTGACGTTTGTTGTATATTCCGGAGACAGCATGCCGCGCGTCATTCCCCAGGATGGGTCACATCCTTTTCCAGCAAAGCCAATATTGAATTTTCCAGATCGATTCATGTTATCCAATAGAGCCATCAACTCTTCACTTCTTTTAAAAGGTTTGGCGGTGGAAAAAAGGTCGAACTGAGTAACATTTGAACCGGAAAAATCAGACAGCATCACGCCTGCTCGGTGGTATTGATACCCTTCCCTCCAAATTGCCCCCAGAGCTTTAACTGTGGCATTAATGATATCTCTTGTGTCTGCGCTAGCGTACACCAGACGCTCAGTAGCCCGATTGCTATACAAAGGGCCTGGCGAATAATGGCTTGTGCCAAGGAATACACTGACGACGCCACACAGTTGCTTTTCAGCCCTCAATTTCTCACTCGCTCTCTCTGCATAGGAACAAATTGCCTGGTGCATTTCGTCATAGCATTGAACTTTTTTGCCAAAAGATTTCGAGGAAATAATTTGCTCTTTAACTTTTCGCACTTCTTCTATTTCAATACAGGACTCACCGTTGAGCTCACGAACCGTCCTTTCAACGACAACGCCGAAGGTTTTTCGGATCGTAGCGATATTAGCATCAGCCAACTCTAACGCGGTATTAATGCCCATCATACGCAGCTTGGCAGAAATGCGACGACCCACCCCCCAAATCTCATCAACCGGTAATAATGACATCAATTTTCTTTGTCTGGTTTTTTGGCTTAATTCGACTACGCCCCCGGTTTTGCTCCAGCGCTTTGCCGCATGATTAGCCAGCTTGGCGAGTGTTTTTGTCGGACCAAAACCAACGCCAATAGGAACATGTGCAATTTGCAAAATGTCTTTTTGGATGGCCCGGCCAAATTCCTCGTACCCCCCTAACCTTTTACTTTCTGGCACGATCAGAAAGGCCTCGTCTATTGAGTATACTTCCATGACATCTGCAAAAGTGGATAACACAGACATAGTTCTGTCTGATACATCCTGGTACAAGGTGTAATTTGAAGAGAAGACTTGAACATTGTTTTTTTTAAAGAAATTTGCATTTTCAAAGTACAGAGCCCCCATTTTAATACCCAGCGCCTTTGCCTCCTTTGAACGTGAGATTACGATATGGTCATTATTTGCCAGAACAACAATAGGTAAGCCCTGGAGGCGCGGGTTAAAAGCAGACTCGCACGAACAATAAAAACTGTTAATGTCGCAGTGAGCAAACATCATAACGTTTTGTGAATAACGTAGGTCACAACCCCAAAGACGGTGAACTCAGCCCAATCAGCTATAGGAATTGGAGAAAAACTTGGGTTCATCGGGATAAGTGCTGGATACGGCGTTTTTTGGAGTTTTTTGATAGTAAATTCGCCATCTATGGAAGCGATGATAATGTTTCCGTCATGCGCCTGTAGGCTACTGTCTACGATAACAATGTCACCATCGCTAATATTGGCGTCGATCATTGATGTACCTGATACCCTCAAAAAATAGGTTCCCGCCGGGTGTGTTATTAATAATTCGTTTAAGTCTATGTTTTTTTTGGCGTAATCAGCGGCTGGGGAGGGAAAGCCTGCGGGAATGAGCGCCTCGAAAAAAGGCAGTTTTATCCCCGCTGGTAATTCACATAATGAAAATTGCATAACGCCACCTTTTGAATAACTGTAAATATATACAGTATTATTATTCAGGTGCGAATGATTGTCTAGTTGCTATTTTGTGATGGTATTCCGGTAAAGAATATACTCGCGATACAGAAGCATGATAAACCCACCCGCGACAAAGCCTGAAATGCTGCTCTGATATCCTTCTGGGGGGTGATAGCCTGCGATGGTAGCGAGTAAAATACAAGGCATACCAACCAATATAACGATTGTCCTTACGGCCTTTTGCCTGCCCATTAACATTAAAAAGGCAAGGCCAAGTATGAAGCCAAGCAATGTCGTAGCATCAACACCCAGACTAACAAGTCGGACTATGATTAAGGCGATTATAAATATTGCGATGAGCAGCTTATTTTTTTGGTTGCGGTACATGTAATGAATGAATTCAAGTAACCGCATCACCTCAACCTTCCCCGTGAATATCCATATACAATTTCATACCACTGTCGATGGAGTTCGTAAATATCTTAATTATAAGATCTGCATTTCTGTTGATAAGAGCATCGCGCAAAGGATAATAATATTTAGGCCATTCCTCTAAGGAAGTTGTTTCATAGAGGAAGTGGAAGCTAGGCCCCACACTTACCCAAAGCTGTGTAATCAACGCCATAAGCTCAGGGGAATCAGAAAGCGTAAACATCCGCAGTCTCAACGCCCAATGCAATAGAACGGCGGTTTTAATGTCCCCCGACAAGTGTGCCGCTTCGAGTTCGAGCGTCAATTCCACCAGTGAATTAAGCGCTTCGTCAGACATGATATTTATTGAACGAGTGATGGCGGGTAGTTCTAGCATCTTCCGTATGCCCATCAATTCAATAAGTCGATCAGGATGAATATCCGGAACCAAAAAAGCGTGGGAAGGTGAAACATGTAACGCTCCATACGAAGAAAGCCTTACCAGTGCTTCTCTTACAGGAGTAATGCTCATGTTTAAAGATTCTGCAATTTCCTTGGTGATCATCTTTTGGCCTGGAGCAAGAAACCCCAGAATTAAGGCGCATTTTAGACGATTTTCAACTTGTTGGGTTAGACTGATTCTACGCGGAGGTTTTGCATTTAATGACAATAGGATCTGGTCTGAAATGTCACATAGTTGAAATTTATTTTTATTCATAATTGAAATTCTCGCGGAACTTTAACCTAACAAAATATTTTTAGGAACATTTTATTAGAATTGAATATTCTAAAAAAATCAATTTTCAGAAGTAACGAATTCTTTCATTATCATAGATCATGATGATTTTTGAATGAACGACGGGTATCCTAAGAGTAGTCATAGCTGTGTACTCTGAGGTTACGGTGAAACGGTTATTTAGCTTGGATGACGTTGATATTATTGAACAAATTTTGAAGGTTTCAGATGCGCTAGGATGCAAAGGCTTCTCCTATGCGGTCCAGCCTAAAAGCAAAAAAGGTGGTTCCGTAATCGTCTCGAACTTTCCACCACACTGGCAGGTTAGATACGAAAAACTATCATATCATCACATAGACCCTATCATGACATGTGCTAAAAAAAGTATACAGCCTTTTCACTGGGCTGATGCTGGTAGCAAACCATATCAGGATGTCAGAAATATTCAGATATCCGACCATGCCATTCCTGGTGTACTGAATGGATACACAATACCTTTGCATGACCACATGGATAACGTAGTGGCCTTTAGTGTTTGGAATGACAATTCATCCAGCGAACTCCAGCGACCTCATCATCCAATAAATGATAATATATATAGAAAAATCATAACCCTACATGAGATGATGTTAACCAAAAAAAATGAAGTGGCTGAAATAGAACAACACATCCTTAGCAGCAGGGAACTACAGGTGCTGCAACTGTCCGGACATGGAAAAACCTACAAAGAGATCGCTCAGACTCTATCAATTTCTGAGAACACTATAAAATTTCACGTTAAGAATATCCTAACCAAATTGAATTCTAGCAATATGAGACAAGCCATAACTACGTTAAAAAAGACTTCTGGCTATTTTTAAGTGGAGAAATAGCTTCAGAAAGAGTCACCATACACCCGCTCGGGCAGCGCGCTGAGTTTTTCACAAATCTCGCCCCTAACAAACAAGCAGTAATCCCGCTTACCAACCAAATACACATCGTAATCCACCAGGCAAGCATGTGCATTTGATAACTTCACAAGCAAAGCACTCATAATGTCCGGGAAGCCTGGCGCTTGATTCAACAGGTGAAAATTCACTGTAAATCGCGTAGGTAGAGACTCCAGAATATCTCTTTCATAAAAATCATTTTCATTCTGAACACCCCAGTAAAAACTTATCTTTCGTTCCGAATCTTTATTTGCTTCAGTGAGTAAAATAGAGCGAGCATAAGAATAACCAGAACCAAAGGCCAGAACGATGACAGGCCTACCGCTGTCTGAACGAAGCCAGGCGTTCCCCATAGGCCCGGCAACAACAACGTCATCACCGACCTTTAGTTTTTTGAGAAAACTATCATGCTTCCTTGTGTCGGCGATATGTAACTCGATCACCTCACCTGAGTTTTCGGGAGAAGCTATCGAAAAATACCCAGATCGGCCGCAATTTAGAATAACCTGAACATATTGACCGGGCTGATAATTTAGTTCAGATTCAAGTCGAATCACTACACGATAGATGTAAGAGTTTAGAGCTCTCATGCTTGATACAGTTGCCGTTACCATTTTTGCCTCACGTTAAAGGCTGGGGATGACCCAGCCAATAAACATCAAATGAACAGGTTGTTTGAATGGTTGTTTAGTAGAAATTGTCCACACTGCTGAACAATAGACTCACTGGCAACAGCGTGCTGATTCATGGTGTAACTGTCGCGCAACCATTTATCCATCGGTGTTTCGTTTTTATATATCGAAGCACCGCCCACCAAGTCATAAATGGTTGAGATGATTTGACGGGAAACCTTGAATGCTTGTTGCCTTGCCAGGGCAACTGTAATGCGGTGAGCGTTGCTCAGCGGCTCTTTACCTACAAGGCCATCCCATTGCTCATTCAGTGATGAATAAACGGCACATCGTGCGCTATAGAGCTCAATTTCACACCGTGCAAGAACCGCCTGCACTCGTGGACTTTTTTTCCACGAAACCGACAGTGAGCGGTCGTATTTGTGCTCAGCAAGGCTGATCGCATAGTCCAGAGCAGCACGCGCCATCCCGAGTGGTATTCCTGCCATGTTGCGCAGGATAGCATCAGGAACATCGTGTAAAGGCCCTTTGCGATAAGGCTCATTGAAACTAAAACTGTGCTCGTAGGGAACGAACATGTTATTGGCACCATAATCACGACTTCCACTTCCGGCAAGACCAGTCGTGTGCCAGTTATCGTGTAATTCGTACTCATCAGGTTTTGCCATCATAACCCGCCAAATTGGCGCTCCGTGGCGATCAACGACCTGATTACCATCCTGATAAACGAAACACCCTGCGCTGAGTATATCGCAATGACTTAAGCCACTGCCAAACCGCCAGCGGCCGGAAACACGATATCCACCAGGCACTATCTCTGCTTTACCTTGAGGATGTATCCAGCCTGCCGTAATCGAGTCAACGGTGAACATATCACGCGCCACAGGCTCATCTATAAAGCCTGAGTAAATACCTGAGTCACTGCCGATCATTGCACACCAAGCCACAGCAGCATCACCAATAGCCAGTTGCTCGATAACCTGGGTTTGCTGAGGTGAGGTTAATTCCAGCCCTCCCCATCCTAATGGGAAATTCATCCTGAATACGCCAATCTCCCTGAGTTTGTTAACAATATGGGGAGGTAGTCGGCGCTGTTCTTCAAGTACACCACCTTCAGCTGAAACTTCCTTTGCCAGCTTTTTTGCATTAAGTAACAATGATTCGAATGAGATTGCGTGCATTGCGATCACCTATAAATATCTGTCATTACTGATAATGTTATTGGGGTCAATGAATTGCTTTAATTCACGAACAAAGCTTCTTTCACCCACACCAGGAGTAATTGGATCCGCCCACTTGGCATGTTCAACACCTAGCCGGTAAGGGATAAATCCTTGCGCCGTAAATTTTTCATGTAATTTACTTAAAGCGGTCAATGAATCTGCCGACTCTTTTTCGCTTTTCTTAAAAGCGATTGAGACAACCAGGTCTATGACATCACCACTAAGGGCGTTGATCGTAGCCCCGCAAAGAACTCCGGTTTCGTTGTGAACTTCATCAATTAGCTGATAGGCCATTTCCAGCGCATCAGCAGTGAAAGGAATCAACGGAAGGAAAAAGATCCAGCCAGTGCCACCTGTATCAACTTTGTCGTGTCTAGCTCCCAGCGTTTTTCTAAGCAGAGTGTCATTTAGGGATGAATCGCCAACATGGGCAGCTTCAACCAAATTAGCGATCACATCAGGCCCAGGATAATTACCTTCAGTTACCGAATTCGATGTCACATTTGTAAATACCTGCGAAGATTCGCACAATTTTTTAATCAAACCGATTCGTTGCGAGACATCGTCAGATAGACCGTCCACACACAAGTGAACGGTATATAATCCGTCACTACCGCCATAGGTTGAGTTGGCCGTGGTGTCATAGATCTTCAATACGCCGCTACTCAGGCCGTTAGCCACCCATTTCTTCAATGTTTGTATTGCTGGTGAAAGCAACTTTCGGCTGAAGTTAAATCGGACTACATGTGTACTTTCAGGGCGGGTATGTAGTTTTATTACCCCTGCCGTAACAACACCAAAACTAGATTGCGTAAAAAACTGCACTAATGAGGGGCCTACACCATGCGGGTATATAGGCGTTTCAACACTTCCGGGCCACCAGCCAACACGGATGATTTTTCCCGTCGGCAACAGGACTTCAATGCCGACAAGGTCTTCAGTTCGTTGATGACGAAGTCCCACCCCTCTGTCCAAGGCATTGCCGAGGAAGCTGGAGTGAGCGGAAGATGCTGTAATGTTCAACATTTTTTGGGTGCCGATTAACAGCTCAGACAGTTCGCCTTGGGTCACGCCAGGCTCAATAATTGCCCAGCCTTGGTCTGTATCAATTTTCCGTACTGCATTTAATTTTTGTAACTCAACAAGGTAGCTACCGTCCGCAACATCCTCCCTAGAGCCCAGGCCCCAGTTGTACCCAATGCTGACAGGATGCAGCCGGGTGTTAGGAAACTCACTTGCACCTATCACTATTTGCTGGAGGTCTATGAGTGAGTTTGGACGTAAAATGCCTTTAATTTTTCTACGTCGAAAAGCACTGACGTTATCTGGTAGCCGTTTTGCCCTGACAACGCACTCACCATCTACACGCGATGCAATATAGCTAAGGAAATCTTCTTTCATGGTATTCTCTTATGTTGAAAGGTTGGTGTTTCAGAGTTTGGTTTTGACGTAACTTAGTTGGTCACTGAAAGTGCCATCTTGATTAATTAGTCTGTGTTTACTGACTCCTTCATGTACATAGCCTGCCTTGAGCGCGACTTTTTTGGAGGCCACATTTTCGGGTTTAACTCCTAATTCAAGGCGATTAAATCCTCCATCAGTCATCAGCCACTCAGAAAGCAATTTCAGGGCCTGAGATGCATACCCCTTTCCTCTGAACCCTGAAAAAACGCCGTAGCCAACATCACCAACCTTGGGTGGCACTACAGGCCGAAGGCTGATCCGACCAATTAATTCTTGTGTCTCATTTTCGAAAATAGACAGCATCATTTTTTCCCCCAGTAGCCAATATAGGCCTGCCAGACGGCAGTCTTTATCAAACTGAGAGAATGGGATGTCAGGATAGATAGACCAAAAACGAGTGACAGAGTCGTAGTGGTCTTGGAACATACGATGCCCATCGGGTCGGGCTGAAATGCGTAGCGTTACCACGCCATCGGTAAGGCCTTCTTGCGGGAATGGAGTGAAGGATTCGTGACCAGATTTAGCGCTGGAATAATGCAGTTCAACAATATCGATATCAGCGCCCCTGGGATCTTTAAACGCTATCAATCCACTGGGACTGAGTCCGGCATTCAGCGCTGCGGCTACTGCTGGTAGATTGTCTGAGTGAATTAGGCTCAGAACAGTTTTTCCTGCCTGCTCAAGCTCAAGAAATTGAGTCGTGAGTTTTAAAAATGCAGCCTCTGGGTCTGAGCACTCCCCCAGGGAGTGATAGATGACATTGTTAGAAATGGGATGTTCACTGAATAGAGACATTACACCATCGGAATCGCTCATTTGAACAACCCTGTGATGCATGTTTAGTTTATCTAAGACGTGCTGAGTGCTGTTACATAGCGGTGCGGAAGATGCATGATGTAAGAAATTCATCGTTAAACCTGTGAGATGGTTGTTTTGGCTAGGACGCTCAAAGCATATAGCCAATTCTTACAGGTTTAACCTACACAACAGGGTAGTTTTTATGGGGCAGTGGTATTAATGACCTTTGTGGCGACTTCCAGTTCGTCAATGGCAACGTTGCCTAGAAGGAGACCTAATCGGGTTGTAAGATTTAATTGGTTATTTGCATACAGCCAAGCCATTGCTCCCATACAATAGGATTCACGGCCTGAAGACTGATACTGCCCTTCCTCTCTGTCTTCAGCACCGCCCTGGTAGGTTGTCTTGTGGCAGAAAAAAACCTCCTGATCAGAAGAAAGCAATGTGCGCTTAATGTCATCCAGACGGCCCTCTGTCAACGGGATCCCTCCCGTCGTTCTGAACGGACAATTTGCGCAAGGTTTTTTAACGGCAAACAATTTTTTAATGTTCATTTCTGTTCCGTATAAATAATCGATGCACCTTTCCAGCGGCGAGTAGTGTTGAGCATGAAGTTAGGGTCGATACTGCGGACCGCCTCGGCCATCATTCGTGGTAAATCGTGCTCCACACCGACAATGTCGAGAGACATACAAAGGCCGGAAGCGTACTCGTTCAACAGCGTAGCAGCCAGCTCTGGTGTTGATACGCCGCGCTTGACTTCATCTTGCCGGACGGCCAGAACACCACCAAATTGGGCATAGACATCGCGCCGAATAGCATCAAGCAAGTGCGGCCAAAAAGCGCCTTTTGGTAACTCACTTAGGCGATTCATCAAAAAAGCCTCACAAGGAAGTCAGGGGTTGACTGCTTGGTATATAGATTACCATCACATCGTTCGCCATCGAAAGATTCCCAGCCCCATGCGGGGTCAACAGAGGTTCCTTTGAGCACTCTATCAATACGTGGCAGTTGAAGAAGGGCTTCATCGTACAAGGCCTGGTTGGTTTGCTTAAGCATCGGCAAGATCCGATTACCCATTTCCCACAGGTGGAACAGGATACCTTCATTTACGCCGGGCCTTGCTATCTCGTGTAACTCAGGAAGTGTCTTATGAATGCGACTTAACTGATGTTCCCAGTTCACATAGAGATCAACCTCTGCCTTGATTGCAGTGCGGTCAGTAATGATATTTGCGCCGTATATACGGTGCATTAACACGATGACATCCAATTCACATAACCCGTCATTGAGGAAATTGAAGGTCGGCAGGTTGAAGTGCATGAACTGAAGGTAAGCAACAGCCAGATCCACCTGGTGCAAGTTCATCATGGTTTCTATTGCGTAAAAATCATCTTTTCGGGTGGCGTATGTATGGGTAATGCGAAACTTATTCATTGCTGACCGCCTATGTTCCAGTGCCCTGGGATTACATCGCTTAAACGCATGAATGGTGTGTGTTGCTCATCAGAGGGGTAGCGTTCATCCAAAGCGGTAAAGACATCATCGGCATCCAAATCCGTTGCTCGAAAATCGTCCACCAGCCGACGAACTATTTGCCCTTTCCTCTCCAATTCAGTAAGCAACAGGATGACACGACATAGGGCTTGCTTAGCGCTGGCCTGCGCGTATCGAAGTTCACATGCGGCGACATTGGCTTCAGGGCTGATTGGAATATTAAGTTGTAGATAAGCCGTGGCCGCAGCACGGTTGTGTTCAAGGCTTCTCACCAATGCCCTGATCAATACAGGCATCGCACCAATGTGATGTGGTGATATCACGATACTAAGAGCGTCACTCTTAACTATCATTTCATTGGTGATTTTCCATTGATAATCGCGGTTTTTATTGTCCTGAACATACAGTAAACGGACCAAGATCAGGACAGCCGCGATCAGCACATACATCATCATTTAACCCCGTGCTTGATGTCTATTTGTTCAGCACGCGCAATGCTCCCGGCAATCAGTTGCTCGCATTTCTCGCGACGAAAATCTGAACTTGCGCCGATCTCATCGAACTGAGTTTTTAGCTGGCCGGTGTATTTCTCAACGGTTTCCTGCATATAGTCGGTCATTGCCTGCGCCCTTTCATCAGAATCCTGTTCAGCACCTAGCGCTTTAGATAACGCCCGCTGCATTTGTCGGGCAATTTCTTTGCCGCGCGAACTGGGGCTTTCAATGTAGGCTCGGCACTGTGCGATTGCGGCGAGTACAGCGCCATGCGAGCCTGCAATTTCGCCTATGGATTCTTTCGGCAAAGGTGCAGATTGAGCCGGAATAGACCCCAGAGAGAGCACCGCGATGAATATAGCGATAGAACTTTTCATTGTTAACCTCACGGTTTCATTTCGACGGGTAAAGCCAGCACGGCAATGCGATGGATAGCCGCAGTGATTAGCGCAATGGGCACGATCGCAGTGTAAACCAGCCAGTCACTATTAAGTGACGTGTACGACCACAGTGCGAACATGGCAAGGGATAGCATGGAAGTGGCAATCATGATGCTGACATTGCGGAACACGGCCAAGACGACGGCCTTGAAGTTGCTGAACAACGCCCCTTCACAACACACTACAGCCCCCACGAACATGATCATCATTGGCAGGACGAGCAAGGTCGTGAACGTCACCAGACTGTACATGTTGAAGTAGACTGGGAACAATGAAAAGAACCCCTGGGACTGAACGGCTGGAGGGGTTGATAACGGTACTGGTACTTGAGCATTACTTGCGGCAGCGCTGGCTGTCGGCATGTAGAGGCTGAGGCACCAAAGCACAAATACCAGCAAGAGTGTGGCAATAAGGCCAGTAAACAAAGTCACAATCAGGTTCCGAATGTGATTTTTAAATGGCAGTCTTTTGCCCGTGATTTTCTGTTGTGTCAGGGTCATCATCACCAGCGAGGTGATGAAAACAGGTTGGAGGATAAAAAAGCCGATATCGGCCATAGAAAGCCGCTGCATTAGCAAAGAAAGCAATCCTCCGCCGATAAAGGTCGGGACTATCAACATGAGCAAACCGTAAGGGCTCAAAAAGGATTTACACGTTTCGGTGAAAATGGATTTGATCGAACGGGTGCTAACTTTCGCGTGTCGCATTTTGGACATTGGACATCCCTTATTTGAAGGTTGGTTATTGGCCGCAACGCTTTTGAGGCGAAGCGTGGGAAATAACATTGGTGAGGTCACGGCGCTTTCGGCGGGTATTGAGGTCAACAACGTTGGAGTTAGAGGTTGTTGAGAGCAAGGCGGTCCGTTCGGCAGGACGATAGGCCTTAAGAGTAACGCCCTGGAATGTTAACGGGACTCCCTCCCCACCATCTTCATTGCAACGCCCCCCGGCGAGTTCATGCAGTTTCATACGCTGCTTCACATCCGAGGCTTTACGGCGAAACTCGTCCATGCTCTGACGGTCAGCCAGGCACTGGGCCAGATCTTCGTTGCTCAATGTGAAGCGGTATACCACCAGCTTTAACCAATATTTAAAGTTACCCATGACTCTTCCTAAATGGTTTCGAATGGGTTAATTGTCTCATGCAACTACTGCTGACAAAGAATGCAAAGGAGATCGAAATGACCTCCTTTTCTTTCAGAATTTCAACGCAGAATGGAGGATGATTTATTTCGAGGCTGTCATTGATAGGTACTTTTTACACTGCTGGTGGACACGACCGGCAAGAATGATCGAGGCGCTATAGTCGAGAACATCTAACCCAAAATGATAGAGCGTTTCATCGTTAGTCGGCTCAAACCAGCGACGAACGCCACGACGGCCAACTTTCAAGAACCAGGAGATACCTGTGGCTTTGTCATGTTCGATGAAGAGTCTTTCAGCCCCCTGCTCATCGGTGATGATAAACCCTGCCCCTTGCGGGTAGATAAGGCCTGAAGCACCAGGAGGAATGCAAGTTGATTCATTGGCTGAGAAAGCCAGTCGCTTTCCACGCAAATTTACAAACTGAGTCACGCTATTGTCCTGAAGAAAAATGAACAGCAGATAAAAAAAGGCA
This sequence comes from Proteus sp. NMG38-2, assembly GCF_020640995.1. NCBI lineage: Bacteria > Pseudomonadati > Pseudomonadota > Gammaproteobacteria > Enterobacterales > Morganellaceae > Proteus > Proteus sp. NMG38-2. Next base: position 118,198 of record NZ_CP085482.1, on the reverse strand, counting down.
GGCATTGGAACCCACATGCCTGCCTATGTGTGACGTCATTTTAAGATGAGGTGAACCTGTGACGAAGTAAAATGGGCGACAAAACGCGGTGCTATTTTTGCCCTGAAAAAACCTTCACGCGTGTATCTACCCGCTTGAAAACATTAACGCCTTCAGTTGATTCAGACTCGTCTTGGGTGAAAACCCCCAGAAATCGATATAGCGTTCGATTCAGTTCATCGCGCGAATGAGCCATTACGATGCGGTAACACCATGTTTCCTTATAGTTACGCTCAGGATTAAGGCTTTCTTCCCTTATCAGATCGCCATTAATGGAAAGTGAATTATCCCATTCTCCTGCCTTGTATAAACGTGGAAACCAAACCATCACATCCCCGGTCAACCCTATTGCTTCTACAGCGGCTTTGGGTAATCGCCAGCCTCCTGATTGATGGTGGCCTTTATCTCCATAGCCAAAGCACTGTAAAGCATCACGATGATATCTGAATACAGCGTAAGGTCCCGCCTCCAGGAAACCTGCATCAATATGTTTTTGAGCAGTATAGCGTTCTTCATAGTCCCAGGAGAGGAACAAACCTTGCATTTCCAGCTGGGCTTTTCTATCCCTGACGAACTGGATAAATTCGTCAACGAGTTGATTGATGGCATCCAGGGTTAGGTTATTGGTCGGAATGCGTTTTTCAATAAATCCGGTCGCTTCCAAAATATCTAACCGACGAATACCGTCAGCCTTTTTTGCATCATCGCTGTCATGGTGTGCTTCGTCTATCTCAAGATACAGCTTAAGTTGAGGGAAAAGCAGATCAGCAAGGTAAATCTTTCCAGATTCTCCTTCCTTACGGATGCACTGCTGGCAAACGAACTCAAGCTGCGGATCATCCAACTTGTGAAAGATTCTATTAATGATGTAGTGCTCCCAGCGCTTGTGTGAAATTTTTGATAATGCTCGGAGAACGTAGTCGGTTTTACTCATAGGTTTACCAGTGCGGCCGTTATGGCAAATCCCATTAACGGCCGAGAATATTAATGGAAATCAATAGTAAATAGTCTAACTTGCACTCCAGTTCCTTCAAAGGCATTTTCATATTGGCCGACCTGATGTACATCACACTCACGATCTATCAACGCCTGAATACTTTCGTCAGTAGCGCTTCCAGGTAAGATAACCACAATACGCCCTTCACTCTTAACAAACTGCTGCGCATGCTGTAGGTGCAATTTCCAACGATTGTCGGAGTATGGAGGATTCATTAACACACGCTCAAATAGGCCCAGTTGCGTTACCGTGGTACTGAGGAAATCTTGCTGGTGGGTATCCCAGCGCAAGCGAGAGCACATGGCTGCGACATTGTTTGCCTCGACCCCGATCACCTTAACACCTTCTGGCAAATTGCGAAGTAGCGCACCAAAGCCGATGCTGGGTTCAAGTAAAGTATCACCCTCACGCGGGTCGCATTCGTCCATAGCCGCTTTCTGGAGGTCCCCCGTTGTAGGGTAGAACTGATGTGTTTTTTGGTCGGGCAAGGTACCACTGATTGCGATCGCTTTAAACGCGTCCATCGGCCAGAATTCAAACTCGTAGACTTCAGGCTTTACCTCCACCGCGCCAAGGATACGGAAGATACTATCAAGTTCCTTTTTTACCAAGTCGGTGTATTGGTATGGTCGGGGCATCACGATAGTAAATGGAGCCGCACCATATTGCTTCGCACTGTGTTGGTTGTTTCGGGCCATTTCAGCCAATTCTGTGCAGGTTGGGAACGCAATCCGGTAATCAATTAAATCGCCCGTGTATTGCGTGTTTCGAGGTGCCTTGTTGGTTTTTCCTCTCTCTTTGAATTGAGGGATGAGGCCTGGCATACGGTAAGCCAGTACCGTATTGAGGTCATCGCAAACAGTCTCGGAGACCTGAATATGTACATTGCCGTTAAGGAAGCCTTTACAGGTCAGCGCGCCACCGTCTACCGATATCCATTCTCCCACGTTACTGCTGAGGGATTGCTCCAACGCCCACTTATTCACGATTTCAGCGCCAGGACGGCCTTGCATGAGGCCGATGATTTTACGCAGATCGCTGAGGTAATCCATATTGTCATAACCGCGTTTATAGTCGCGGCATGGCAGGCAATTGGTGATCACCATCTTCGGACTAAAACCTTGAGCCTTGTTAGTTTTGTGAAACACTGACAGTTTTTTGAATACGCCTTCGACCATTTCTGCGAAATAATCTTTTTTCTCAGTGGTCAGGCTTTTTGCAGTGGCGAGCACATTCTCTTCTGTGAAGGCAACAGGCCGTAGGGCGGCAAGTCGATCTGGAGATGCTTTGCGCCACTGCCTAAGCGTGTTGTACCACTCGTCTTTCCGGGCGGTTGGCATAAAATTACGTACACCAGTGAGATCCAATACTTTTTGCCAGAAGGACTCATCCAATGCGCAGGTGGCTCGCTGGAGATCAAACAGACAATCAACGGCCAATGTTGTCCCTATCGAGTTGTTACATCCGTCAGTAAAATAACGAAATGCCTGGCTATGACGTTTACCCATAACGACGAGGTGCAATGAGTCAATTTCGCTACGTGCATCGTGGTATTCTGCGAGTAGTTGCGTAAGTGCGTTGAACAGACGAAACCCTTCGTGTGGGGTTATACCGGCATGATGACCATCTATAGCTTGATACAGAGGAAGTATCGGCTGAAATTCAGTGGCGGGGTTGGGTTCGTAGATGGCTAAACTTGTCATGGGGTACCTCACTGGAAATAGAATTATTATCCGGTGGGACTAACCGCTGACGAAGGGAAAAAGTCAAAAAAAAAGCCTCGTCCTAACGAGGCATCTATTAAAATGAGGTACTACTTATTATCTCTCAACACACGTCGTCTTCAACATCCTCACCGAACTCATCGAAACAAACCCGCGTCGGGAGAGCGACTCCTTTGGGGCGAAACGTATGATGGAGCTGGAGGTTGTTCAAAAACTCTGCTTGTATGAGTATTTTTATACTGTTACGTAGAGTATCTGAGGTCGGGTTTAAGATCCAGCCACATTTTACGCGTATACCACGTTTATTCGTGATCAGCGCGGTGCATTCACTTTCATGATCGGACTCTTGATTGCAGTTCGGGCAAAGGAATACCGGCGTAGAGCCGCCTTCCATGAGGGCCTCGCGAAAGTCTTCAGCGGTCGGCCAGATATAAGCATCGCAAATTTCCGGCAGACGCTGCTCGTTATAGAACTGAGCCGGTGCATCATGACCTCGAATACCCTCCAGTGACTGAAGGATCCGCTCTGGCGAAAGAGATAACACATCGCTGTATTCTTCCAACTTCGCGTAGGTCGTGTTGCGCATTATGGTCACAGTTAACACGTCCGCGCCCGATCGCAAGGCTACATTTTCAAGCGCCTGAATAGCTCCCTCAACCGAGTTCGGTGGTAATTGGGTATGAATGCGTTGCGCTATCAGTGACTGGCTCATTTTCACTTCCTCAGGAATGGTTGTAATGCCGATTTTACTTCGGCTTGTGCCGCTGACTGAATTTTCCAGGTACTACAATTTGCTGCTCATGGTTAGGCCATCACTTGTCGGGATGTCAAAGCACAGGGCATTTCCAGACTGATATTCGTAGTCACCCATCAAATAGCAAAGTTTGAAATTCCCGCGATGGTACTGGCGCAATTCAAGCGGCAGACCCGGATTGGGGAAGATCTGTAGCTGAACAGTAAATTGGCCTTTTGTGGTCTGGAAATCAGTCTTCAAACCAGTGCCCGTTTCATTTGAGGCTCGAACAACAGGCTGCGTGACCGTGCCAACATCCCAGGTGGTGATCAAGGTTGTCGAACGCAAGTAATAAATCACGGAAAGCCCGGCCACAAGCAAGACCAAAAGAAATGCAATCAGGAACTCCCTTGACGTAATTGTGTACGACCAGTGTTTTTGCTTTTTGCGCGTGTTTTTTTTACGGCGCGGAGCTCTTTTAGGAGGCCGCTCAGGAGTAGTCATAAAAACCTCTTTTTAACTTTTCGTGGCAATTTTTAAGCCAGCCAACATGTACATCACTTGAATTTCACTCAAGGTGCTTAGGTTTAATTCTTGTATATATCTACATATCCCTTCCGGGGTTTCAACGATCGGCATGCCAGGCAATACACCTCCACCAGCACGCTTTGCGAGATGCAAACCTGCATAGAGATGTTTGATCTGATGAGAAGAAAGCGCCGATATATCCAGGTGTGTCAGATAATCCCGCTGCCGCTGAATGCTATAGCGTTCGCGGACATCATACTCATCAGGTAGTGCAACAACGCCTTCTATGCTGGTTGCTGTGAATTTATCAAAGGGAGAGGAAATGCCAGCAACAATGAACCGTTGTTCGGCAACATTAACGACCTCACCTTTGGAAAGATGACCGTCCTGGTGCTGAATGAATACCGTGGATCCGGTATACAGGTTACCTGTCCAATATCTATAGGATTGAGACATTCCACGCCCCCTTTAAGTGATCTCACAAATACATGATATCAGTAGTTCAGAATCGACAAAGCCCGAACAAGTCGGGCTTTCATTTGGTTTATTCGAATTGACCGTCGGAGATGGTCTCCGATATATCTATCGCGAGATCGTTATCGCTGATATCTGCCAGGCGCTCGTAGCGGTAGAGCGGGATATTCAGGTGGCTGAGCAGGCCAATCAGAAATGCACTGTTCTCAGATTCGGCCAGTCGCTCTTCAGTCAGCATGACCAGTACAATTTCGCCGCTATGCACATCGCTTAGAACAAAGTTAAAGTTCATTCGCGACATAAACTGCATGGCACTTTTGACGTCCAGACTTTGGCTCTCAAAATCCTTTTCTTCGGCCTGAATAATGTCGGTCACTCTGACGCGTGGTGCAACCGCATATTGGTCGGCAAACATCTCAATCAGGCGAGAGTACAGATTGCTGGCATCGCGCGGGAGAATAAATTTATGGCGTTTGTACCCAACGTAAATGGCCGGAGTCAGTTCGTCATCACTGGATATCACGCCTTCGTGATCTTCCCTTTGATAAATTCGCTCACCCGTTTCGGCATCAATGGGAAACAACTCGTCGAGCGTTGGCTTCCGGCTCCCCTTTTCGCCGCCCGGTTTTTTTTCCGACTTCCCGGTAAAAAACAGTAAGTAGGCCAACCCTAATACACCTGCAATAAATACGGCCAATCCAATCATCTTGAAAGACATGACGCACCCCCGTGCCTGTCTTGGTGAGTAATTCCTGTTATACCGGCCTGTCCGCAATGTCGTTGCGGATCAGGTAGTCAGCCAGGTCCCTAAGTGAAGAAACGCCCAAGTCCCGCAGTACCGCAGGCGGGCGCTCTTTATTAATTTCGGCTTCACGCGCTTTGCGGACATTCTGCAAATATCGATACATCTCTTCCGGCAAAGTCATGGCTTTGGCACTCAACAGCGGGTAATCGCTGCGGGCAAACCACGCTTCATAGGCCGCATCCTTGCGAACGTGATACATGGAGGGATCCATTTGCCCCTCGACGGGCGGTTGCCAAGTATCGTCATTGCGCTTCTTGCGCTCCGTGGATAAGAACCAGGTTTCGAAAAATTGCTTTACCACGCTATCAGTTACGCTCATGGATTTTCCTTGTTGTACCACGGAGAGAAGTCTTCAAAATTCCAACCTCCCTCATCTTTGAGCCATTTCACGGCCAGAAAACGGAAGGGATAGTGTTCTGCTGCAAGCTTTATCTTGACTCTCGCGTCCTCTTCCCAATGCCCTTTCACTTCATGCACCTCCAGATCACCCGAGGTCAGCATGACGAAAAAGTCCGCTGTATACGTTGTTTTGTCGGCAAGGCGCAGTTTGATTGATTCGAACTTGAACCAGGCGACTTCACCAGCATGCATACGCCATTTCAGATGTTCGGCGTAGCGTGCTTCTGTTTTATTCATTGTGCCCGTTCGCAACCGCCCCAGCGCTTGGGTCCGTAGCTTTGCTGTCAACTCTGCGGGTGCAGACTCAAGGCTTTGCTGGATGGGCGTTACAGGCTGCACGTCTTTCTTTGGTACCGATTTTGAACTCGCGCTCCGGCCCATTCTCTGTTCGTATTCGCGTTGCTGTTCTTCAGTCCAACGAAGCATTAGACGTTACCTTCGGTTTCGATTACCTAATTCATACCCGGTATGGTTACACGTTATTCGTCGTCATCCAGCTCGCTGTTATCGGCCGCCTCACCACTTTCATCGCCTTCCTCTTTGTCACCCCCGTCAGCTTCAGTTGAGGACTTAGCTTCCCCGCCGAACGCAGCAATTAACTGATCAAGGAGCTCCATAATGACTCCGGTAAACAAAACGAAGTCTGCATCAAACCTCTGCACTTCATCTTCACGATCAATATCATCGTTTTGCTCAATGAGGGCGTCAGCAAAGTTCAGCCTTGAGATGACAAAGCTGTCGTTGATGACGAAATTAAGTTGCTCCATCCAGCTCATCGCCAGCTTAGTGACCAACTTGCCAGCTTCGATGTGGTTAGCAATCTCATCGCAAACCAGATCTTGTCGTTTTGTCGTCACAACGCCACCGTCTTCCAGAATAGCTTCCAGGGTCGCTTCATCGCACAACGCCAGGCCTGGAGGCAGCTCGGAAGAGCGAACCCACTCGGTCAGCTTCAGCTCAACCGGAGTTTCTAACGTGAAAGGTATGATAGGCAGAGTGCCCAGTGTTTTACGCAGGAGCGCTGCCGCGTCTTCAGCGCGTTTAAAGCTGGTGGTATCCACTATGATCAGCCGGGATTTGGGATCAATCCACATGTTCATGTTGGCGTATTTACTCAGTGCTTTGGGTAGCAATTCCCCTAGCACCAGGTCGTTCAGCGCTGAAATTTCTGTGCGTTTCAGACGACGATTTTGCTCTTTTTCCAGCTTGGTCACACGCTGGCGCACGAGCTCTTTTACCGTGGCCGGAGGAATGATTTTGCTCTCGTTACGCTGAGTCAGCAGAATGAGGCCATTCGCCTGGTGAGTAAGCTCTTCGTACTCTTCACCCAGCGGGCTGACCCAACCAGTGCGCGCCATATCCTGCGGGCCGCACGGCTGAAACATGAAGGGTTTCAGTTGTTCTGTGATGTTACTGAAGTCAATCTGGCGGGTGATGCGGTACACCACGACACTTTTGGGACGAAAAAGAGGCATAGCTCCCTCACTATGATTTTTAATCAGAAGGGGCTTGCCCTTTGATTTTTGTTTTGACAGGTACTGGATGCGGTCACGAATAGCCAATTGCACCCAATACACCACATTGTTGTCTTTGATAAATTCAAGGTATTGGCGACTAGCTTCAGCAGGGTCATACCGGTGAATGATGGCAATTTCATCGCAGAATCGCTCAGTTAGAGGATCCTTGAGCGGTGGAATTTCAAACACCGGCACGGTCATGCTGAGGTCTTGCCGGAAGATACAGCCCGACGGATAGCGATAATTTCATTCGCCTTTTTCCCTTCCCCCGTTCCGTTATAAACACTGCGTGGGGCAGAAAACCCTTTAACTGCGAATCCGGCATACATCTCGCGGATGTTCTCGGCATCATGGCTGGAAGCCACCACATGCACCCCTTCCTCCGGCAGAGTATTCAAAATGCCCACCAGCTCGCGTTGTTGGGCTTCAGAGAATCCGCTTGCGTGATAACCTGTAAATTTGCCCGGATTGACATAAGGCGGGTCACAGTAGACCACGTCACCTTCACCGGCCAGTTTCAGCGTTTCTTCATAGCCTGCGCAAAGCAGATCCACATTTGCAAGGCGGTCAGCCATGTAGCGGATTTCTTTCTCTGGCAGATAGGGTTTGCGGTAATCGCCCCAGGGTACGTTAAACTCCCCTTTACGCTTGTTGTACCGGCACAGACCACGATACCCGTGGCGGTTCATGTAGATGAACATCGCGGCCATACGGACTGGCTCAGCTGTACGTTCGTTAAATTCTTTACGGATCGCATCGTAGTGTTCGCGAGTACGGCACGTAGCATAGAGTTCAGACAGTGCAGCAATAACGCTTTCAGCAGCGTTGCGGATGGTGTCGTAAGTGTTGATTACGTCGGCGTTGATGTCAGCCAGTACGTAGTTTGAATACGCGGTATTCATCATCACTGCACCCGAACCACAGAAAGGTTCGATCAGACGGGCACCCTTTGGCAGCGCCAACTTCAGCTGAGCCATGACGCCTTGCTTACCCCCAACCCACTTCAGAACTGTATTCATTATTTCACCATAGAAAGCGGGCAACCCCACGTTGCCCACATGAATGGATAAGGCTTACTTGATGCCGTTTACCAACGCTTTGCGCTCTTCGACGAGATTACGGTTCTCATCGTGTGCCAGGAACGCTTCAAACTTCTCTGGATAACGGACGGCCAGCTTGACGATATTGGTTTCCAGAATACGGCCATAATGGATACCGGAGGCCGATGGGAAAACACCCAGGCTATACCAGTTCAGGTCGCCGAACTCTTCAGACAGGTTAACCAGGTCCAGCGACTGTCCTTCAATCGTGTTCACCAGCGCTTTGCAGATTTCTGCGGATTCAGTAAACACACCCAGAGAGGCATGCAGAATGCGCGAGTCGATTGCACCCAGGGAACCGAGGCCGATATTGTGTGCTTTGCCGTCAAAACCAGTCATCATCATGGTGTTGGTGTCGTCATGCAGCTCATCAGCGGAAATGGACTCCGGCGAAAGCGTGCCGATCAGGTCTTGCAGGTCGGCCAGGCCTTTTTTAAAGCGATTAATGTCAATCGGTTTACGGTAAAAAATACCTTTTTTAAACTGGTCCAGCATTTCACCCAGTGAGTGAGCCGCTGACAACAACAGATACAGGTGAGGCACACTCACGCCGCTGATGTTAGGGATCACCGATTCGGTGCGAAGGGCTTCTTCATGGTATTGCTTCAGTTCCACGTAAAATCCTCAAGTTTCTTTATTGCTGGTGGAGCAAGAGGTAACTTTTGAAAAATAAATGTTACCCATGCGGGAGAAAGTGCTCTCATCATAACCGTTGACGTTTCCCATTCCCTTCGAAAAGGCGGTCAATTTGTCGTTGTTTTTCAGTGGGAAATGCCAGCAGCTTTGCACGATTGACGTGCGATTGCTTTTGGTTAACAAAACAAACAGTTAGTGCGACTTGTTAGAATCTGACTGGCATGATGATGTCGCAGCAGTCATCGCCGAAGCCGATTTCCAACCCTGTTACCGTGTCTTTCAGGGCAACAGTTATTTCTGTTTCTTCGTCTGAATGTGAGATCAAGCTATTCAGTGCGCGAAGCAGGTATTCGCAGTTGATGCCGATTTCAATTTTGTCTTCCTGCTCCCCTGCCACTTTTTCGATATCCAGCACTTCCTTGCACTCGATCAGGTTTTGATTAGGGGACTTAATCATCAGCGCATTACTTTTGAAAACGAATACGCCTGTACTGTTCGCATTCTTACTGACTGCGCCTGCATTGATGAGCGGCAGCGCACGGCTTAATGCGTCACGGAGCACCAAGGCATTTATGCTGAACTTCTCTGTATTGTGCTTAACAACACCTGCAACACGATGCCAATCGGGATAGCTGCCATTAATCAGATTGGAGACCAAGGTGACATCACCCAGGTTAAAGGTCAGGTAACTTTCGCTGTAGTCAATACGGAAATTTCCTTGGTTTGCACCCAGCAACTTCATGAGGATAGGACATACTTCGATCGGCAGGATGACCCCAGAAGAAGTCCCAGACAGAGATGCAGGGGCTACTGGTGTCACGATCTCTTCTTGTGATTCGTTCGTAAACAGTACGTCTTGAGTCATTACAGACATTCGGTGCCCATCGGTCGCGACGGCGTTGAAGGTATTTTTATCCAGACTCAGGAAAACCCCATTCATGTAATGGCGAACGTCATTCTTACCCGCAGAGTGCATGACACGTTGCAAGGTTCGATGCAGCATATTGGCAGGGAAAGTGATGCTGTACTTGGCTGTCAAATCGGACTCGTCTACAACCGGGATTGTGTCCATACACAGAGGAATGTTGTAAGCATTTTTGCCGGTACGAATGATGAGGCGATTTCGGTCTTGGTCGCATCGTACATTCACGGTTTCTTCACCTTTCATGTTACGGAACAAGGTGCTGATATGGGTTGCAGGTACAGAGGCCACCATATCACCGTTGGCTTTATGGACCACTCCACGGGAGATCACTTGCCCGGTATTGTAATCAACACCGAGCGCGCTCAGGTTGTCCCCTACCAGGGTCAGGGTCAACATTTCCAATACTTTGAACTGAACGTTACCACGCTTAATGATCATGCAAGGCGCATCGATGATACGCAGCATGTCATTTGCAGAGATGTCGAAGCCTGGCAGATCTTTGAAGGTACGCTTCTTTGGTGCCGCTTGCTGATTCAGAGTTGTGGTCATGTCGGATCCCTATAATTTAGTAAGTAGTCATAATTAGACTACCTCGACCCAAACTGGTGACGAATAGCAAAACAGCGAATTATTTAGGATAAGTGAAGTATTATGGCTTCACAAAATAAATGGGGTCACTTGACCCCATCGCCTTCTGTTAACGCAGACAATCCGCCATAGTAAAATATCCGAGCCGCCGCATCATGTCGTACATCTGGCGGGCTTTACCGTTAGGACCTTCGTGCTTACCCAATTTGTAGATCAGAACGCGCATCCCCATCAACACACTTTCTGTATCGGGTTCACCTTTGAGCAGGGGCTTATCTGTATTCTCCAGCCAGGCTCCGTGCTGTGCAAAATGCAGAATATCCCCGGCCAGTAATTCAGGCTGCTGTAACATAAGATGGCAAGTAGTGAGTGCAAACTGAGTTGCTTCGGCTTCACTGACGTTCAATGTAATTGCCAGATCAGCCGCTGAATTAACGGTCATAGTGCATTCCTTTCCCATGCCTCTGGGTTCCCTCCCAGCGTCAGCACCAACGCCTTGAGTCTTTCCGTTTCCGCATCCGCTTCCAGTCGTTCAGCACGAAGGCGCTCATTTTCAGCTGTCAACTGCTCGTTAGCCCCACGCTCAGAGTTAACTTCATCTTGAAGTCGCTTGAGTTCAGCCGGATTGTCTCTGTCTTGCTTGGCTTTTTCACGGTAGAAAGTCAGTTGCTTGCCGAATGAGACGTTCAGTTGCTGGAGGGCATTAAATTGGCGCAACAAACCTTGATAGTCAGGAGCCGGGGAATAGCTGCCTTTGTAATCACCGGACAGGTTAGCCAGCGTTGAGATCAGCTGTGTGATGAGCTCTGAGGGGGCCGTGACTTTTCGCAGATTGTCAGCACAGACCCCTTTCTCTTTCAGCGTCTCAAGTGTTTGGTTCAAAATCGACTTCATGTTCATGATGAATTACTCCGGTTGCTGATGTTGAAAAAAGTTCACTCACCTACGCGAGCATTATGCTGACCAAGGTTTACCCACCGCATCTAATGCGGCGATAACGGTTTGACGATAGGCGGCAACTGCCCCCGCGACCTGTGCGGTATAGACCCTGTCAGAAGATAAATCGACGGGTTGGTTGATGTGCTCCACCAGACGATCCAGCGCCGCAATTAGGTGCGTGACATTCTCATAGCCAAAATCACTGTCTGCCCGGTCATACAGGGCGATGACGGCATGGTGATGTTCGCCATGCTCTTCGAAGTGCTCGCGAAATTCGTCAGCCAACGCACGCATCGTAGCGATAGCGGAATGCGTTTCGGGTGTCAGCAATTGCGATGCCGGTTGTTTCAGGCGAGCATGGTGGCAGCGGACCCAGGCATTCCATTCCACGTTGAGGTCGATACGTTCAGAGTCATCATCATCATCGACAAAGCCTGCGGCTACTAGCTCAGCGGCCGTGGCGTGGTTGATGTTTAAGCGCGATTGCAGATCCTGTATGAACAACTGCCGCAGGTTCAATAAGCATGGGTCTTTCATGGTGTGTCCTTCTGGATAATTTGAGATAGCATAACGTGGGTGATATGGCTCACGAAATTTTTGCGTAGAAAACCCGCTGGTTTAGCGGGTTGATGATCTGGCTGGGTTACTTGGGGCCACTAAAGGTGTTTTCGATAACTTTCTGACTGCGTTCAACCCAGTCGCTGCTGTTTTCACAGTTAACGTTGGCTTCGAATACCTGGCGTGCGGATGTGTACATGGGGCTGTTGTACCCCCCACGATTGGCAAGCATGACGCGGATGCCGTTGAGGTAGGGATAAATCGGGTCCTGCAAGATAGTCTGATCCACATCACCAGCTTGCTGACAATGCTGGGTGCGCATTTTAATAATGTCCTGAGCAACCTGTAAGCACTCAGGGCAGCTGGCTTTGTAGGATTGGAATTCTGCCATTGATTTTCCGGCAACAGGTCGCCCACTCGCATTGGTAGGAATTTCAGCAAAGGCACTGGTCATACACAATGCGGCAATGGCTCCGGCCAGAAATGGTACGCCACGGATACGTTTAAACATGTTTTTTCACCTTGTTAATGTTCACCCAGACGGGTAGCTCGATCCTACTACGGACATGATTTCCACTCGCCCGAAAAGGCCAACAAAACGAGGACTAAAAACGATGACATGGAGCCAGGCTAAAGATAGCTTATTCATATCGTATATGATTAGGCGTAAACATGGAAAACACCACGCAACACCGGAACTCATCGTTACAACAAGACGTAATGTACGTATTGCTTAAAATTAGGGCGCGTAACAGCAATCCAATTCCTTTCACAGCCATCTTCTCGATCCTTAACAAAGGCCGTTCCTGTGAGGTAGAACGCCCCAATTTGCGCATATCTTGTAGAACGTTGGTGGAGCGAAGGCTGTTGCTCAAGTACCGTGACCCACGCTCACTAAAAGTCGCGTACACATTAAGCGAGATTGGCATTGAATTGGCAGAGACTATCCGCAAAGGGCGCGAGGACGAATGAGGAAAAGAAGACCGGCACAGGGCGTGCCGGTTCAAAGGCTAACCTAAATAACGACGGCTAATGGAAATAACACTGCGACGACGAGCTGGTAATAAAGCTGCTTGCTTATCAATTACACGCTCGGCATTATCGACTTGAAACTTCACGCGGTAGCCCTTCCCTATCAGCGCTCGCCGCATGTGTCTGTCCATTTGGTCACGCGACCAGCCGAAGGCAAATTCACGATCACCACCACTACCAGATTGAGGCCCAGCGATGATATCGCGGACCCGTTGTTTCAGAAACTGACCACGAAGGCCGTATCCGGACAGCTTCCGGCGTAGCTTTTTAGTCGTCATTGAGTGCGTAGACTGTCCGTTTTTCACGTTATTTCTCCACTTGTTACGCCCAAGGGGCTAATTGATACGTTGGCCTGGCATTGGATTCGATCTGTCTCCACGTAGTGAGGCTTTGATAATCCCTATGGATTGCTCAATGCCACGGGTATCTTGCCCTTTATTGGCAAGGATGTGCTTTTGCTCATTCAGCGCCATGATGGCATTTTCAACACCAGCACTAAACACGTCAGTCTTCACCTTTTCAGTGGTGATAACACCATTGGTGACAGCCTCAAATCCATTAACGATTTCGTTAAGTGCCAATGCGCCTTCTGGCTCAAATTGTTGGTAGTTGTGTAAGTCAATGAACGGCAGCAGGTTATCCAGCAGGCCGCGTAGCGCATAGAACATTGTCAGCAGATACAGGTTGTCATTCTCAGTCGAACTGTTATCGGCGATTTTTTTTGACAGTGTTTCTTGGGCTTTCGCGTTATACCGAGTTGCCCAAGCCTCACTCACGCAAGCCAAGAAGCGTTCCCCTTCTTGTTCGGTCGCTTCCAAACTCGGGACGCCAAAAGAACTTGGTAAAGCCTCTCTCCAGGGGATCCGAGATAAAAACCTCCATTAAATGGCTATTTTCAGCCAGGAGGGTATGTTCATGGTGTTGAGCGCCCATCGCGAGTTCATTCAGGGCTTTAGTTGTTTTTGGGTCAATCATGCTGATTTTCCATATCAGCGGGATGCGTATGCACTGGCGCGCGGCCATGTCGCATGTGGTACAGGGTATCGCGGTGCTGTTTGGCATCCATCGTGTTATTGTTTTTGTTTCCCCAAGACAACGATGAAATTAATTTTTTGAAGAACGCTTTCAATTTAGCCTCTCTGATTTACGGCAGAATTTATTTCTTAATCAGTGATATCTGCGAGTGAAAAGTGGTAACACAAGAATGCTACCACCGGTTTAACCGCTGTCGAAACACCTTATCTCGGCAACAATCCACAATCTCCGGCAATGGTTAAAACGTCACCATTGCGGATCACAACACCAATGTTACGGATATGCTCAATCTTGCCTGCCGCACATTCACTGGCCTGCGCCATTTGCGTAACCAGCTGGGAAGATGCTGCGGTAGCCTTATCCAGTGCCGCTTCAGGGGTATTCAGGAAGAATACATAGAATGTAGCAACCGCCCCCAGCATGACCATCATCACACTACGAAACAGCAATGACGCAACAGCAAAGCCTGCCACAGCAATCCCCGCGTAACTGAGTGCCTGGCCGATACTACCGTTGTTGAGAATGGCATTCAGTGATGCCTGTATTTCGTTCATGTCAGACTCCGAGAGATAGAAACAGTAATGCAGCCCGGAAGGCTGCATAACGGAACGATGGTGGATGTTAGAATGGTGGGTCGTCGGTATTTGGCGCACCCCAACCGCCTTGGCTGTGCTGTTGCGAATTTTGTTGCGGAGCACCCCATCCTCCTTGCTGGCCGCCAGGTGCATTATTCGGTTGATTATTTGCCTGGCGGGGGTTTTGCTGGTTCTGTTGCTGCCCGCTGGCAGGGGCTGAACCGAGCATTTGCATAGTGCCACCAGAAGCCGGATTGACTACGATCTCAGTCGTGTAGCGATCCGTGCCGCTTTGGTCTTGCCACTTACGCGTGGAAAGTTGTCCTTCGATATATATTTGCGAGCCTTTGTGCAGGTACTCACCAACAACATCGGCTAATTTTCCAAAGAAAACAACGCGATGCCACTCTGTTTTTTCTCGTTGCTCACCCGTCTGCTTGTCACGCCAGGTTTCAGATGTTGCGATTGAAATATTGGCTACAGAGCCACCATTTTGCATTGCACGGAGTTCGGGATCTTGGCCGAGATTCCCGACAATGATGACTTTGTTAACACCACGTTGTGCCATACGACTATCCTTCTGGTATTGATGGTTGACTGAATTACCATCTTTATTTTACGGATGTGCGTCAGATGACAAACCTTTAAGGGGGACAAAATGGGGTGCTTTTCCAGAAACATTCTTAGGGAAAGGAAAATAAAAAAAGCCCGGAAGCCGGGCATGGTGATCGTTATGTCTAACGAGGTAAAACACTTTTTTTATATTTAATAGTGGTGCTGGCTAACTGTATTGCATTCCCTGGTGAGGCGCAATTGCTATAGGAGTTGTGATGCCAATTCCGCAGCATGTTTTTGAGCAATATCAGGAATATCGATGGCAGAGATAAGCGCATGCTTAGCGCCGTCAGCACTGACTCCGTACACCACCCATCGTAGCGTATCGCCAGGCGCTGCAACCAGCTCATCGACATCGCCGCTCGCCGGAAGATCAATGATTTCGTTACCGATACCTTCGGCACCGTAAGCAATGCGGATAAAGCCGTGCCCTGTTCCCAGAGGCAATTCGTTAAGGACAAACTCACGTAGCGACACGAGTTCTTTCTCAGCGGTTTGTGTTGCCAGATAATGAAGGTTTGGGATGCGGCTTAAAATTTCAGCCGCACTGGCGGTGTCGCGGGTCGTGGACATCAAAATATAAGCAGCCCACAGAGCGCCAGCGTTGAATTCATTTGAAGTTAGTGTAGTCATGGGAGTCCTTATCTTTTTTGTCGCTTGAAGCTTTCGCTTCCATATTGTTTGAAATATTCAGTGAAGCCTTTATCGCTTTCACGCGTTGCAGATTCAGCGGCCGCAGTTGCTTTTCGCATGTCACGCTCGGCGACTTCTTTGCTCAGCTGCATATATCGAGTCATGTTGTCAGAACTGGGATCCGTAACCACCTCTTCATAGGCAGATTGGTAGCGTTCATCAAGTGATAACCCAAACGTGGTTGAACATCCTGCCAGAAAAAAAGCCAGAGGTAAAATGATTAATTTATTCATGTGGTTACGCCATTTTCAGAGCCAGAGTCTGTGTTTCGTTTTACAGATTTTGAGAACCAGACTCGGGCTTTCGTTTCTGATAAGGCCACCAAAGTGATGGCCGATTGAGGTTATTTGGACACAGCAGAACCGACAGACATCAGGGAACCTGCATTGATGAGACCACCAACGCTTTGCGCCAAATCAGCGGGCATAGCCACCACTTTCGCGTTAGGGCTGGTTGCCAGCACAGAGAGAGTCTCAATATAGTTGTTCGCTAACTGGAAACTCATTGCTTCGCGCCCCCCCTCAATCGTGAGTGCTTCAGCCAATTTCGACGAAGCTTTGAATTGCCCATTAGCCAGCGTTTCCAGCGCAGTAGCTTCGCGAACAGCCGATTGCTGCTTCGCCTCTGCATCCAGGATCATGGCTTCCTTCTTGCCTTGCGCCTCCATAATGGCAGCATTTTTATTACCGGCCGCGAGCTCTTCGGTCGCTTTGCGTTCACGAACCGCAGCAGCTTGCTTTTCCATTGACTTCAGCATTGAGTCGGAAGGTGTAATATCCTGAATATCCACAGTACGCAGGCTTAGGCCCCAATCAACCATCTGCACGTCCATACTCTGACGTAAACGTGCGGCCAGTTCGTCACGGTTGGTCAGCGTCTCATCGAGCTCCATCCCACCAACGGCGTTGCGGATCGTGGTCATGACCAGATTACGCACGGCGGTGTTGAAGTTATCAACCCCGTAGGCAGCTTTTTTCGGATCTGCGACGCGAATGAAACAAATCGCATTAACCTGCGTCATGGCGTTATCTTTTGTGATGGCTTCAATGCCTTTCACTTCGATCATCTGATCTTTCGCCGACATACGGTAGGCGATGTTATCCAAAAACGGGATCAGGATGTTCAGTCCGGGATTTAACGTCGTATGGTATTTACCCAGGCGCTCGACCACCCATTGGTCCGCCTGAGGCACGATGCGCACACACTGGTACAGCGTGATACCGAGAAACACAACAACAACAGCAAGACTGATAAGTCCAATCATGTTTTTTTCCTATCCAATCAACGTTATTCCGCAGTCACTGCGGCGACTAAAACAACACCACTACCAACACTCACAATTCTGACACGAGCGTCGCGTGGCAGCACCTCTTGTGATTTACACGGCCATTGCTGGTTACCCTGAACCGGCTTTGTCAGCAAAATCACACTTTCCCCACCTTCCGGTAACGCAAATGCCAATTGACCGACCTCGCCGATCAATGGTTCTTCCACGTATCGCTTCGGCTTATTGCGTGAGAACTTCACCCAGAAAAACGCACAACACACCGTTGCAATGCACCAAATGCTAATCTGCCACTGCAAACTCACATCAGGAGCAATCAGCGTGATAGCTGCTGGAATTATCGCGGCCAGCGCCATCCATAGGCCAAAAAAAGTCAATGTGAACAGCTCAATAATGCCAAAAAGTGCGCCCAGTCCCACCCAAATCCAAACCACTGTAACCCCCTTAAAACATCTAACCGATCATAAAAACGTAAGCGGCCAACTTGTAGGCCCCGGTGCCGGATAGCAGAGCAATTAAGCCACAGAGAAATGACCACTCTTTTTCACGCCTGCGCATGACAAGGCCATCTGCCCGACTGCACAAATAAGGCATAAGTGACAGCCCCAAAAATGTCAGGCAGGTAATGCTCAGCAATGCAGCAATGAACGTTAGCAAATGAGCAACCTCTCAGGTGGTCGGATGAAGGATACAAAAATTACGCAGGACGCTCAGCATTAAACGTCCGCAGAATGGGGACGAAAAAAGTACCAGGCGACAATGCCCAAATCAGCAGCAATCCAAGGGATATAAGCCCAGGAATGATAGCTGTCTGGAGAAATGGCAATCCAACTGAGTTGCACCAGTAGTGTGATAATACTGAGCAGCCAAAATGTCATGAGATACCTCAACGATAGTGTTAGTTCGTATGTAGAGAGTTAATCACGAGTCATTCGGGTGACGAAGTTTTCAGGACCTTTTGGGTTACTCCTTCAACGAATTTCCACCGATGGCCGCGACCTTCAAAACCATAGGCTTCACATTCGTAGCCTTGGCGCATCAATGACGTGTTTATGCCGCTGACCGCACTACTCCGGCTCGCCCAGTGATAGCCACCGTTGACGTTTAACCAGTCAACAATCTCAGCAACATGCCTTTGTTTACCATCCCCCATCAACGTTTCAATACGGATCATGGTGCGTTTCCAGTCGGTCATAAATTGTCCCGTGCCTGTGGTGCCCGCAACGGCGATCCGCATATCGTCGTGAAGCTGAGCCCGCAAGATTTTCCCTTGATGACGAGAGCCAGGAACCATGCGAGGTTCAAGCTGAACCCTGAGAGAGTAATGGGCTTCACTGATCTTTTCGGTGACTCCGTCATAACGCAGTTTTCGTGAAGGCGACTTCTCAACTTCCAGCAAACCGATACCCCACTGACGCATGAGTAACAATGGAAAGTCTCGGCGGGCAGACGACTTCTTACAGGCCACATAGATGAGATGGGGAAGGCCTACCTTGTTATTGCGATATGGATAGAACCAGGCCATAGCTTGTTCCAGTACCGGCAAACCGATCGCTTTTTTGCACTCAATGACCTGTACAAAAGGACCTTTCGTGGCAACAAAATCAGGACGCTTTCCGTGGTGTTTTAAATGTACTTCGGGATAGACCTCCCAATGCAGCCACTTCATCCAGGCTTCAACGCACGCGGCAATTTCAGCTTCCGTCATATCGTTGCTGTCAGGCGAAGCGAACTCAGGCTGGTGAGGCAGGTAAGTGGTAAAGCTACATTCCACACCATCATGCGTACCGAAACGTCGGTTGTGTTTAATCATGTGGTCAGCATAGTGACTCATTGGGCATTGACCTCCTGATCTGCCGCAAACATCATTGATAACGCGATAGTGACCTGGGTGACTGTGCGATGGCTAAACGCCATGATATATGCCTGCGCAGCGGCACGAGCGTTCTCGTCTTCCACCTGCGCTATAGTTATGAAAGCTTCGGTATGGCTGGTGGGATATACCCAGCCAGCCCACCAGCTTAACGTGTAATTGAACAGTAGAATAAATGCTGTGAATAGCGTCCAAAGTGTTGCAAACGCAATCAGGCATAACATCATGCACGACAGGAACAACGCGGCCAGTGAATGCCAGCTGTCTACATCAGTGGTGATGACCCGCACAACAAACCCGACGGCACTGGCCCAGAGTGCAACAGACAGTAACCCACGTTTTCGATATTGCTGCTTCGCACCATTTCGCGCCATCATGATTTTGAACCACAACATGAAGAGCGTCAGATAGACTTTTTGTGTGAAAGTGGCGTTAGCCCAGTGAGGACGCACGCTCTTCTCCAGATACTGGTTGGCGTATTTCATCTTAACGTTGGCTCCAGTCGTGCTTCAGTGCAGATATGCTTGGGCGCGGGGCTTTGCCTATCCACTCGCAGCAGGTGAACCAGAATCGGTTAAATTTGTAGGGGATGTGGGTGTAATACCGATCGCCGTCATCTTCTTTGATTTTTTCACCGGCAATGACGGGGTGTTGGTGGCAGAACGGGCATGCCGCTGCACCGTCTGCCATTTCTGGCGCGATCGGGAATTGTGTAGCACCTAACATTTCCGGATCACCCGGCATGCGATGACGCCAGTGGGTGCCTTCTGGCAAGGTGATGAATTCATCGTCCAGTACGTATTCAAAGGTTGGCATCAAGACGTGATGCACACCGTGTTTACGCCAGCGTAACTGCGCCAGAAATTCAACTGTTTCCTCCGGCTTGGATTCCATCGGGACACGGAAGCGATACACGCCGGGAGTGCTTGGTAACCCTTCCCCCTTGGTGCCCACGGGATGCCAACAAACGTTCGCAGTAGGAATTGGATTGTGGTTGGCGTCATCCGCCATTGGTGAAAATGATTGAGAGTCAAACATGATATTCAGCACTCCTTTCGTGCAGATCGCTTTACCGAGTTGAATGAAAACACGCAGGCGCGCGCAGAATGACGAGGGTAGTTTCATCGGCGCACCTGCCCTACAGTGGCAATGCCGTGCAAGATAAACTCTGGAGGGGATCCGTTTTCAATGCGATAGATGGATAAGAAGACAAATAGCGCAACCCAGACAGTCATAAGCGGCGAAAGCATGAACGGCAACACTGTCCAGGTGGTCAATAGGAGCAGGCTCAACGATGCCCCTGCCACAATGAAAATCTGATAAAGCACCAGCTTGTAGTTGGCGACCATACGCAATAGCGCATGTGTCCGAAAGGTTGCATTATGGCGGAAGTTGCGAAACTCAATCCACATCAACCCGATCCAAAAGACATACGGGCTAAGACTGGCAGCGGCGTTAATCAGTAACATATCCCGCAGCGCCATCATCACTGAAGCTCGGTTGGTCTGTGAATATAATTGCCCTTCCGCAAGCAGGTGTACGGCACGAATAAACCCGTTATCCGCAATGTTCAGCAAGAGAACAATGATCGCGAAAACACCGAAGCCAATACGCAGAGCATTGTGTGACATTTCAGAGGTTTTCAAGCCCCAACCGATAGCGGATGTAGCCCCACAAATATAGCCGACACCCAATAGCGTTGACTGTGTCAACGAGGTTTCCTCAAACCCGGCCAGAGAGAACCAGCAAAGGCAGAAAACGCACATCACGCTAAGGCAGCACAAAAGACTACGTCGAGAGATGAGCGGGTAACGCAGTGCGCATGCCGCAATGTGTTGAAGCTCAGCAAACGGAAGAATAAACAAGCTCCGCATCAGCCTGCCCTCCGGCTTTCCAAAGCCAGTCGATTCCGGATCAGTGTGTAACGGTCATGGAAAAGGTGGCTTTCTGCAATTCCACTGGCCTGGCGACTACAGAACCAAGTCACATCATGAACTTGTGCATAAGAGACGTGTTCTTGCTTGTTCAGCAGTACAATGAGTTCACGAATGACGTCTTCTGGCGCACCACTGGCCGCGAACCGAAGCAAAGCTGCATGCGTAAACGGGGTTTCAATCGCGGAGATTTGGTAAAACAGTCCACCAGGATAACGCGCTAATGCGATCATTGAGACCATCACAGCGGAAGCTGCGCCTATCAGTGTCAACAATGGCATTACACCACCCATCGCTATAAAACTGGCCCCAGCGCTCACCATCGTCATTCCCGTGATCAGTGCAGTTGTTCCGGCCAAATTACGCTTCATGGTAACGCGGCGCATGCCCTCTAACGAGATATGACCCGCTCTCGCTTCCTGTTCAAGGAAATGCGAAAGGGACTCGTTGTACTCGGTGCCGGGTGTAATACTGCCTCTAAATTTGGACATAGTGCCCCCTGTGCTTGTATTACTGACAGGTTAACCCTGAGGCACTGACTGACGAAATTAAAAGGGCAGCAGAATGAGGGGGTTTTAAGACAAAAAAAGAGCCTTTTATTGAGGCTCTCTTTTGTGAAAATGGTGCAGCGCTTAGCGCTAATCCGGTAACGCGAGCAGGTGATAAAACGGCTTTTGCGCCAATTCCGTATTGGATAGGCCCCAACAGCAAGAAGCCAGCAGCGACTCCACTTTGTCCACCCTCCCTGTTAACACCACTTCGACTGGGTCGGTTTGTGTGCCGTCGTTATTGAAACCGGAGTCTAATGAGGCTTTTCTGATCCGTAGGTAGTCCGTATTTGCATTTAATCGTGCCGCGTCCATCTTCAGCCATTCCACTTCCGTTAACAGTGAGTACGGCCAGCCCATTTGAGACAGGGTACCCAAGATCGTTGTCAGCCGATACAAGTCGTTTTGAGTGGTCAGCTTGCCAGTCCCGCTGTCGTACAAGTATTGAAGCTTTTCCTTCAGCTTGGCATTGGTGGGGTGATTCTCACCTTGGCTGATAAGCCAGCGCAAGTCAGGGGCAACGTCCTTGTGAAAACGCTTTTGACGCATTGCCTGCTTCAACCATTCGAAGAGAAAAAGGTGCTCTTGTATATTTCCGTTAGCACGGCCATCTCTTTTGGCAATACCCAATGCGGTAAGCGCACACCAGGCAAGGTGCGCGCTCATTTGGTTTAAGGTCGTCTTTGTTTGGTTCATAACGTCAAGTATTGCCTATATTTCTCTTTTGTTTACAGCGCTATTTTACCCGAAATCTCACTGATATTCATGACACAGTTGCCCTGGGGCTGAGTTAAGACGTTAGTCAAATGCGAAGTCTTTAAAAGCACACTGACTACGTTAGCACCTTTTTCGCAATGTTAGTGGTCTGGGTGTTCTAACGAAGGTGTATCCTGAGTCAGACCCGTTTTTGCAATACTGTCAGTCAGCGAATTAATATTTTTTTCCATCTTAAGGCGAGCATCGTGATTGTCTTTTTCTTTTTTTGCCCGGAAAAGCATGGCATCCACGGCTCGGGTATGCACCGCGCTCATCGGCACGCCGGACATGACAACTGCATTGAGATAGTCAATGGCGGGACGCTCGTCCTCTGGCCCATAGCCCAATTTGTCGTAGGCATCCTTAGACACCGTATAAAGCAATTCAATTTCACTGACTGTTAACAGAGCCTTGAACTTAGGCAAAGCCCCATAGAAGAACAGACGAGTTAAGACCAGGATGCTACCACAACCCAGCGCGTAGTACCCCGCCAGATCCATTACACGGTGAAATTCTGAGTCACCGAAACCGACCAGATGGGTACATAAATAAGTAAAGCCATACAAGACCACAAAAAATAACATTGGCGTCAGCACAGCCGACAAGAGGATATTTTCAATAAACACAGTGACCTTCAGCATACGGCTATTACTCTGCCGTTGCAGGTACAGTTGAATGTCTGTCTTATCCATATTCATCATGCTCTCTTTGAGCGCTCAAACCGTTCGTGTTAGACGGTCTGAGCGTTACGATATTTAGGGGCGGCTATACGACCGTTTTGTTTTTTCAATGGCAGATTCGAATGTCTGGCTCAAGGCGTTCAGCTTGGAATCACGTTCATCCGCCTCGACCAATGCGTTAATTTTTCGCCGGTGGCGATAATTCATTGGGATCCCTTCCCTGATCAGAGTGTCGAGGTAATCAATACCCGACTTTTGTATTGACTCTGAACACCCCATTTCTTGGTATACGCTGAACGTTTTGGAACAAAGCGCCTCGATTTCACTTACTTCCAGCAGCGGGCACAGGCGTGGAAACACACACGAATAGTACAAATGCACAAAGGCCAGCAAGCAGACACAGCCCCCGGTAAAGAAGCACAACGGGATGAATAAGAGCTCATCCACAATTTTCGGCATGATGATCAGGTGAGCGATAGAAAACAGCAACGCCATGATAAGGAAGGAGATAAGCGGTGGTGTGAGGATGCAGTCCATCAGACGTGTGAACTTCAACAACCCACAGGAGCTTTGACGTTGTAGGTACAATTTGATGTCAATTTGTTCAGTTTTCATGTTGTCCTCTTCGGTTAACGGTCGTTTGCTTTTTTCTGTACATCTTCACATTTGGGCGAAACCCCGTGCGAGCCCTGCTCTTGCGCACTCAGGATCCACCAGCCATTTTCGACTTTATGCCTTGGGCTCAACCCGTCATCATCCGCCCAACGCATTGCTACCACGAAGTTATAATTGTTAAGCCAGCGGACAGCTGTTTGACAGTACAAGGCATTTTGCAGCATTGCTTTAATGCGATTGCTGATTTTTTTTGCCTCAGCGGGACTGCTCGTTGGGTTGACGTTGAAAATCAGCGCCGGATCTGCCTGCATCATGCTCCAGGTGATAATGTCTGCTTCAGAGACTCGTGCATGGCACTGCAAAAACTCGTTATTTCGGATGGCAATACGCGACACCGCACTTGGCCGAACAGCATTGCTTTCCAAAAGTGTCGGTAATTTATCTCGGTACTGCATCTGGTCAATTTGCTTCGACTGTAATGCCGAATCTGGTTTTTCCAGTGTATGCGACCCGTGACCCGCGATTAAATATCCGGCATGGTGATTGTGCAGCGCCTTGTAAATCCACATCGGGAACCGGTGTTCAGCCGTCATGCTGGTGGCAACAATCAATGCCTGATCGTAATCAGGGAAAAACACTTTTTTATGCGACCCGAATTGAATGGTTTTTGCGCCCATCAATAGTGGTGAGCCTACAGAACGATGATAAGGTGCGGCCAAGGTAGGTCCTCCGATACAACGTTGAAAGTTAGAAGGTACACATCG
The DNA here is from genome assembly GCF_020640995.1 of Proteus sp. NMG38-2. Classification (NCBI taxonomy): domain Bacteria; kingdom Pseudomonadati; phylum Pseudomonadota; class Gammaproteobacteria; order Enterobacterales; family Morganellaceae; genus Proteus; species Proteus sp. NMG38-2. The sequence continues at coordinate 93,831 of NZ_CP085482.1, read as the reverse complement.
AGACGTAGCCCGACTTCTCCGATACGTCTTCCGGCTTTTTATCCAACTTGACTTGGCGATCTTCGTCGCGCATTAAATCGTACCGCAACACCTTGGTGCCCAGAGATTTTGACATGTCTCGGCAATGGATAAGGATGTGAACACGATTGGGTGGCAGGTGCGGGAACCGCTGCAAAAGGATTTTTGTGAACACGACAAACGACGTTTCATTGGTGTCAAATCCATATAGGTCTTCCAGGATGAAGTAAGTGTGATTTTTATTTCCCAACTTCCCCGGCTCAGGGCACAGCTTGACGCGAAAATGAATGGCCTCGCAGGACCATTCACGGTGCGGCAGCGCCATGAGTACGAAGTCTTTTAGTAAAGTGGACATAGAACCTCTCTGGTTGTGTTAGTTGCGCCCTTGGGCGATAAAAAAATTTTACGGGCAGTGATCCCGGTGACGAAATAAATCAGATCTGTTACAGGCAAGAGTTGCTTTTCACACAGAGGCGTACATACGCCGCTTCGACTTTCTGATGGATTGACGTAATGTCGTTGTGAATGTTGCTAAGTTCGATCCGCCTGGCATGGTAGGCGTTGGATAGTTCTATGCAGCGAAAACGTTGAGCCGCGATGTACTCGGCATGACTGGGGTTTTCCTGCATCGCAACGCCCCACTGCTTAGCAGCACGTAAGTACAAGTGTTTTGCCTCAAGCTCAAGTGCGATTTTGACTGCATCCACCTCGGGCAAATACTGTTTACCCAGGCGGTCAACGATATTCGATAAAACCTTCCTGCGTGCCATCAGACCAACTCCTACGGATAGTTGAAATATTGTACGGAATTGAGAGGATGGTACGATCGGTTGGGAAGTTGACGAAGAGAAAAGCAGGACAAAACGAGCGCCTTTTATTGCGTCTCGTTTTACGACGTCGCTAGCTTGGATATTAAAAACTTAAGGGGCAATTCAAAAGATTCTTTGTAGAATCTAAATTGTACTAGCACTGACTTGTGCTCGATGCTACGGCAAATCACAAATCAATTTTAAATATTGGCCTGTACTAAATATTCATATAAAGCGTTCTATGCCCCGGATTTATCTAGCACCACAACAGCTGGATTACTCTTTATATTTTTAATAATGATTCTGCCGTTGTTATACACTATAGTACGATGAGTTTTTGTTAGAGAGTCATCCCAATAACAAGGGTCGGAATCAAGATCTTTCCAATCATTTGGATTGTTTTCTTGTGGACGAAAAACCCCCATGCGAGTAGTGAAATCATTTTTAGGAAGACCATAAAAATCTTCAACCTCTGCCATTATACGAACCAGCAGAGAGAGCGCCTCTTTACGATCAGCAACAGGGGGGTGAGCTAGAAGTTTTTCGAAAAACAAATTAAGACGAACAGCTCTTGGGGGAAACGCCATAAAACAACCTCCAAAGTAATTAGTGATAATTGAATACCCATTGGATAAGAATCAAATCCCATATATTACACATTTATAACATGTTTTCATGTGGGGAAAATTATTTTGTGTCATTTAGCTATCTATTTCTCTATGTTATCCCACTCCTTTTCTCATTGATAATTTTGTAAACGGTTGAACGCGCAATCTGCATTTCTTTGGCAATGACAGTACCGCCTAACCCGCTTGCCTTCAGTTCTAAAACTCGTTCACGGTCAACCGACCGTTTGCGTCCAAATTTAACACCTTTGAGTAATGCTTCTTGCCGCCCCTCGTTTGTTCGTTCAAGGATTCGTTGTCTTTCCGCTTCAGCAACTGCTGATAAAATGGTGACCACCATCTTTCCCATTGAACCTTCCGTGCTTATGCCATCATCCAAAAATCGAACAGCGACACCCATTGAGTCAAATTCTTTTATTAGTTGGATCATGTCTGCGGTGTCTCGGCCGAGCCGGTCTAACTTTTTCACTAGGATAATATCACCCATCTCAACTTTAACTTTGAGTAACTGTAATCCTTCGCGATTAATATGGCTTCCCGATTCTTTATCGGTAAATAAACGGTGCTTTGCAACCCCAGCAGCAATTAACGCTTTTTTCTGAATGTCAAGCGATTGTTGGCTGGTGGATACCCTAGCGTAACCAAAAAGACGCAAAATGTGTCTCCTAATTCATTATCGGACATATAGTGTCTATTAATTAAAATAATCGACTTAATAGACACTATTTTATTATTAATTTCAAGTGTCCGAAATATTATAACATATCGGACATTAATTAAATTGACAATATACCTTCCAGGTTATATCATTCATTATAACTCGGAGGTTATATATATTTATGTGGGAAATATTAACGAGAGATCTCTTTGATTCTTGGTTCGAAGAGCAAAATGAGGAAACTCAGATTGAAGTGTTGGCAGTGTTAATGATTTTACGTGAGGATGGCCCCAATCTTGGACGCCCTCAAGTTGACACCCTGAAGGGCTCACAGTTTCCCAACATGAAGGAACTGCGAATTCAGGTTGGTGGTCATCCGATTAGAGCGTGTTTCGCATTTGACCCAATTCGTCGTGGCATTGTGTTATGTGCCGGTGATAAGAAAGGAAAAGATGAAACCCGTTTCTACAAGAAATTAATCAAGATGGCCGATGCGGAATATGCAGCGCACTTATTAGAGCAGGAGAAATAACATGTCCACTTTAAATGAACTACTTGCAAAACAATCCCCCGAAACGCTGGCAAAAATTGAAGACCGAGCAGAAGAAATCCGGCGTGAAATCACACTAGCTAAAATTCGTGAGGAACTGAAACTTTCTCAAACTGAGCTAGCTCAATCACTGGGCGTTTCGCAACCTTCTATTGCTAAGCTTGAAAATGTTGATAACGATCCGAAGCTTTCAACTCTGAAGCGCTACATTAAAGCTTTAGGCGGTGAACTTTCTATCGATGTAACGTTACCGAATGGTAAGAGAATTGGATTGCATCTTTGAGCATAAAGCCTCTCAAGTTCATTTATAAATAAAAATATCTTTATTAAGCATGTCAAGGAGGAGTACATAAAAAAAATGGTGGCGCTGTTGCAAATTAAGGTGAAATTATGCATGTCAATTCAATAAGGTGAATTTTAGTGATGCAAAATATTGATGAACAAGAAATATTAGAGTTAATGATTGCGAATTATTCAAACTCTAAGTTTTCTCAAATAACTGAGCTGTTAAGGATGTCTAACAAAGGCAATGACTTATTGATGGAGTTTAGTAAATATGAAAACAGATTAAATTATTACCTATCTTTAACTTCTATTTATCACACCATAATTAACATATCTTCGATTTATGCTAGCCTAGCGCTACTTGACAATGATGGCGGAATTAAAAGCCCATCATCTAACCCAAAGGGTGTTTCAAGAATGAAGCTAGAGCCTTTCGTTGGTTTGTTGATTATCCAATTTCAAAAATTAGCAGAAACACATATAAAATATACAAAAGTAGTCAAAGACGAGAAAACAAGAATTTCTAAAGAAGAGAGTGAGTTGAAGATTTTTGAATTTATAAAACGCATAAAATCAATACGTGAATTTCAAAATTTGCGTGACGGCTCATTTGCACATCCATTCGAATTAAGAAATGAAATTAAAGTTTATAAGAACCAGGATATTGCTGAAACTTTTCAAAAAGCTATAACTGAATTCTGCGCCCCTGATATTCAACTAATAAAAGATAAGCTAGTGAATATGGTAAATAAAGAAACTTGTACAGGGGCTACTTATTTTAATAAATTAATGCTTTCTTTGCCAGAGAGCGAAGTTAATGAAAAGGAAGAATACAAAAAGATTATCAAAAGACAAGAGAATACATTTCGTGAATTTACTTCCTCCGTTAATAAGCCTGATTCTTTCAGTAACTTTAATTTATTGTTTCATGGTTTTTTATCATATTATTTTTGTGGATCTAATTTGGTTATAGAAAAAAATGAATTGAAATATAAAACAACAATGAAGGATTGTGTTTTTATTAAGTCATTATATGATTACTCCGAATATGTTAAAGTGAAATATTTAAGAAATATTGTGATCTATCTTTTGAATGAAGACAAATCATTTAACGAGCTACATCAAAAAGCCAGAACGTTAAAAGACAGTATTTGATATAAGTAACTGTTTTTCTATTCATAAACCGCCCCAAGAGGGGCGTGATGTCACTTTTCTCTATAAAAAATAGGCACTGTTGCAAATAGTCGGTGGTGATAAACTTATCATCCCCTTTTGCTGATGGAGCTGCACATGAACCCATTCAAAGGCCGGCATTTTCAGCGTGACATCATTCTGTGGGCCGTACGCTGGTACTGCAAATACGGCATCAGTTACCGTGAGCTGCAGGAGATGCTGGCTGAACGCGGAGTGAATGTCGATCACTCCACGATTTACCGCTGGGTTCAGCGTTATGCGCCTGAAATGGAAAAACGGCTGCGCTGGTACTGGCGTAACCCTTCCGATCTTTGCCCGTGGCACATGGATGAAACCTACGTGAAGGTCAATGGCCGCTGGGCGTATCTGTACCGGGCCGTCGACAGCCGGGGCCGCACTGTCGATTTTTATCTCTCCTCCCGTCGTAACAGCAAAGCTGCATACCGGTTTCTGGGTAAAATCCTCAACAACGTGAAGAAGTGGCAGATCCCGCGATTCATCAACACGGATAAAGCGCCCGCCTATGGTCGCGCGCTTGCTCTGCTCAAACGCGAAGGCCGGTGCCCGTCTGACGTTGAACACCGACAGATTAAGTACCGGAACAACGTGATTGAATGCGATCATGGCAAACTGAAACGGATAATCGGCGCCACGCTGGGATTTAAATCCATGAAGACGGCTTACGCCACCATCAAAGGTATTGAGGTGATGCGTGCACTACGCAAAGGCCAGGCCTCAGCATTTTATTATGGTGATCCCCTGGGCGAAATGCGCCTGGTAAGCAGAGTTTTTGAAATGTAAGGCCTTTGAATAAGACAAAAGGCTGCCTCATCGCTAACTTTGCAACAGTGCCTAAAATAAGCCTTATATCCAAGCATAAAACAAGGTTGTCTAGACTTCTTTTAACAGTAAAGTTATCATAAAACTGAATTTTATTTTTTAGGTAAGTTTATGCATTCTATCCGCATTCGTTAAGACACAACTATTTGCATAGTGACACTATTTTATAATGGTGGGCTTTTGTTGTGTCTTTAAGAATATATGCGGATATATAAAGTAAAAGTATGCTTAATTTATAAGTATGCTTTTAGTGCATAGTTTCCAGTTATAACTTAATTGACTAGCTATTTGTCCACCCTGTGGATGAATAGCTTTTTTTTTGGGAGGACACTGTGATGCTAGCTTTTGTTTTCACCTAAATCCTGTTTGCTGCATAAAAAATTTCAAGAGCTAAACAGGAGTAAATAAAAATGAGTTTAATTATTAAAGCGAGAAACATACGCTTGGATTATGCTGGGCGTGATGTTTTGGATATTGATGAATTGGAAATTCACTCTTATGACCGTATTGGTCTTGTGGGTGATAACGGAGCAGGAAAGAGTAGTTTACTCAAAGTACTTAATGGCGAAATTGTTTTAGCCGAAGCGACATTACAGCGTTTTGGTGATTTTGCACATATCAGCCAACTGGGCGGAATCGAAATAGAAACGGTCGAAGACCGGGCAATGTTATCTCGCCTTGGTGTTTCCAATGTACAAAACGACACAATGAGTGGCGGAGAGGAAACTCGTGCAAAAATTGCTGCCGCATTTTCCCAACAAGTACATGGCATTCTAGCGGATGAACCAACCAGCCACCTTGATCTCAATGGAATAGATCTACTTATTGGTCAACTTAAAGCATTTGATGGAGCATTACTTGTTATCAGTCATGACCGATATTTTCTTGATATGGTTGTAGACAAGATATGGGAGTTAAAAGACGGTAAAATTACGGAATATTGGGGTGGTTACTCGGATTACTTGCGTCAAAAAGAAGAAGAGCGACAACACCAAGCCGTAGAATATGAGCTGATGATGAAGGAACGGGAGCGATTAGAATCTGCTGTGCAAGAAAAACGCCAGCAAGCTAATCGATTAGACAATAAGAAAAAAGGAGAAAAATCCAAAAACTCTACCGAAAGTGCTGGACGACTTGGGCATGCAAAAATGACTGGCACCAAGCAAAGAAAACTGTATCAGGCAGCTAAGAGTATGGAAAAGCGTTTGGCTGCATTAGAAGATATTCAAGCACCAGAGCATTTGCGTTCTATTCGTTTTCGTCAAAGTTCAGCCCTAGAACTGCACAATAAGTTCCCGATTACGGCAGATGGTCTGAGCTTAAAATTTGGTAGCCGTACTATCTTTGATGACGCTAACTTTATAATACCGCTTGGCGCTAAAGTCGCTATAACTGGATCGAATGGAACAGGGAAAACGTCCTTGTTAAAAATGATATCAGAACGTGCTGATGGATTAACCATATCTCCAAAAGCTGAAATTGGCTACTTTACACAAACAGGATATAAATTTAACACGCATAAATCTGTGCTCTCCTTTATGCAGGAAGAGTGCGAGTACACAGTTGCGGAAATTCGTGCAGTATTGGCTTCAATGGGGATCGGAGCGAATGATATTCAAAAAAACTTATCCGACTTATCGGGAGGTGAAATCATCAAACTGCTTTTATCCAAAATGCTTTTAGGAAAATATAATATTTTGCTTATGGATGAACCAGGAAACTATCTTGACCTAAAAAGTATTGCCGCATTAGAAACAATGATGAAGTCCTATGCAGGAACTATTATCTTCGTATCTCATGACAAGCAATTGGTCGATAATATTGCTGACATTATCTACGAGATCAAAGACCACAAAATCATCAAGACTTTTGAGAGAGATTGTTAATGATAGCCAATCTAATCCGAACATTAATTATTGAACTCTTTAAAGGAAATTAAAAATGACAATTCAAGATATTCAATCACTTGCTGAAGCACACGGCTTGTTGCTTACGGACAAAATGAATTTCAATGAAATGGGCATTGATTTTAAGGTCGTTTTTGCTCTTGATACAAAGGGGCAACAATGGTTGCTGCGTATTCCTCGTCGTGATGGCATGAGGGAACAAATCAAGAAAGAAAAACGCATTTTAGAATTGGTAAAAAAACATCTTTCTGTAGAGGTTCCTGATTGGAGAATTTCATCTACAGAATTAGTGGCTTATCCCATACTTAAAGATAATCCTGTTTTAAATTTGGATGCTGAAACCTATGAAATAATTTGGAATATGGACAAAGATAGCCCGAAATACATAACATCTTTGGCAAAAACCTTATTTGAAATCCATAGTATTCCTGAAAAAGAAGTTCGGGAAAATGATTTGAAAATTATGAAACCTTCAGATTTAAGACCTGAAATAGCAAACAATTTGCAGTTAGTAAAATCTGAAATTGGTATAAGTGAGCAATTGGAAACCCGCTACAGAAAATGGTTGGATAATGATGTTCTATGGGCAGATTTCACCCAATTTATACATGGCGATTTATATGCTGGGCATGTACTAGCTTCAAAGGATGGAGCTGTTTCAGGCGTTATTGATTGGTCAACAGCCCATATAGATGACCCAGCGATTGATTTTGCTGGGCATGTAACTTTGTTTGGAGAAGAAAGCCTCAAAACTCTAATCATCGAGTATGAAAAACTAGGGGGTAAAGTTTGGAATAAACTATATGAACAGACTTTAGAAAGAGCAGCGGCCTCTCCTTTGATGTATGGTTTATTTGCCTTAGAAACTCAAAATGAAAGCCTTATCGTTGGAGCAAAAGCTCAGTTGGGAGTTATATAATTTAAAAATATGATTGCTGAGAACTGCCTTGTTTTGAAACTTGGTTGGCTTTAATTAGTTTTTAGTATTCTTTATAGAAAATGCCTCGATCAAGGGGCATTTCTAACAATCATTTAACATAAAATTTCTTATGTGAAGTAACCTGAATGCAGCGGTGCCCCATTGGGGGCGCGTTGAGATAAGCCTCTTTTAGATAACTTTAGCAACTCGATAGACAGTTGCAACTCCACAATTCACTGCTTTGGCAATTTCTTCCTTAGTCATATTGCCAACTACTAGCAATTCTTTTATTCGTTTATGTTTAGCCTCATTTGCCTTCTTGCCTGTTGGTTTGTAACCCGAACGTGCCAGGCCCTGCTTAATACGTTCTATACGTTTCTCATTGTCTAGGCGGGCCATTGTTGCCAGAAGATCAATCAACATATTGTTGATGAGTTCCAAGATTGAATGAGTAATGCTGTCACTGGTTTGAAGGCACTGTTGCAAATAGTCGGTGGTGATAAACTTATCATCCCCTTTTGCTGATGGAGCTGCACATGAACCCATTCAAAGGCCGGCATTTTCAGCGTGACATCATTCTGTGGGCCGTACGCTGGTACTGCAAATACGGCATCAGTTACCGTGAGCTGCAGGAGATGCTGGCTGAACGCGGAGTGAATGTCGATCACTCCACGATTTACCGCTGGGTTCAGCGTTATGCGCCTGAAATGGAAAAACGGCTGCGCTGGTACTGGCGTAACCCTTCCGATCTTTGCCCGTGGCACATGGATGAAACCTACGTGAAGGTCAATGGCCGCTGGGCGTATCTGTACCGGGCCGTCGACAGCCGGGGCCGCACTGTCGATTTTTATCTCTCCTCCCGTCGTAACAGCAAAGCTGCATACCGGTTTCTGGGTAAAATCCTCAACAACGTGAAGAAGTGGCAGATCCCGCGATTCATCAACACGGATAAAGCGCCCGCCTATGGTCGCGCGCTTGCTCTGCTCAAACGCGAAGGCCGGTGCCCGTCTGACGTTGAACACCGACAGATTAAGTACCGGAACAACGTGATTGAATGCGATCATGGCAAACTGAAACGGATAATCGGCGCCACGCTGGGATTTAAATCCATGAAGACGGCTTACGCCACCATCAAAGGTATTGAGGTGATGCGTGCACTACGCAAAGGCCAGGCCTCAGCATTTTATTATGGTGATCCCCTGGGCGAAATGCGCCTGGTAAGCAGAGTTTTTGAAATGTAAGGCCTTTGAATAAGACAAAAGGCTGCCTCATCGCTAACTTTGCAACAGTGCCCGCCGATGCGCTCAAGCCGTGGATTGCGCGGCGTGAACGCTGGCCGTCCTTTCTGATCCGGCGCGATCCGCGCGACATCAGCCGTATCTGGGTCCTGGAACCGGAGGGACAGCATTACCTGGAAATTCCCTACCGTACCTTGTCGCATCCGGCTGTCACCCTCTGGGAACAACGGCAGGCGCTGGCGAAACTGCGGCAGCAAGGGCGCGAACAGGTGGATGAGTCGGCGCTGTTCCGCATGATCGGCCAGATGCGTGAGATTGTGACCAGCGCGCAGAAGGCCACACGCAAGGCGCGGCGTGACGCGGATCGCCGCCAGCACCTCAAGACATCAGCTCGGCCGGACAAGCCCGTTCCGCCGGATACGGATATTGCCGACCCGCAGGCAGACAACTTGCCACCCGCCAAACCGTTCGACCAGATTGAGGAGTGGTAGCCGTGGACGAATATCCCATCATCGACCTGTCCCACCTGCTGCCGGCGGCCCAGGGCTTGGCCCGTCTTCCGGCGGACGAGCGCATCCAGCGCCTTCGCGCCGACCGCTGGATCGGCTATCCGCGCGCAGTCGAGGCGCTGAACCGGCTGGAAGCCCTTTATGCGTGGCCAAACAAGCAACGCATGCCCAACCTGCTGCTGGTTGGCCCGACCAACAATGGCAAGTCGATGATCGTCGAGAAGTTCCGCCGCACCCACCCGGCCAGCTCCGACGCCGACCAGGAGCACATCCCGGTGTTGGTCGTGCAGATGCCGTCCGAGCCGTCCGTGATCCGCTTCTACGTCGCGCTGCTCGCCGCGATGGGCGCGCCGCTGCGCCCACGCCCACGGTTGCCGGAAATGGAGCAACTGGCTCTGGCACTGCTGCGCAAGGTCGGCGTGCGCATGCTGGTGATCGACGAGCTGCACAACGTGCTGGCCGGCAACAGCGTCAACCGCCGGGAATTCCTCAACCTGCTGCGCTTCCTCGGCAACGAACTGCGCATCCCGTTGGTTGGGGTAGGCACGCGCGACGCCTACCTAGCCATCCGCTCCGATGACCAGTTGGAAAATCGCTTCGAGCCGATGATGCTGCCGGTATGGGAGGCCAACGACGATTGCTGCTCACTGCTGGCCAGCTTCGCCGCTTCGCTCCCGCTGCGCCGGCCTTCCCCAATTGCCACGCTGGACATGGCTCGCTACCTGCTCACACGCAGCGAGGGCACCATAGGGGAACTGGCGCACTTGCTGATGGCGGCGGCCATCGTCGCCGTGGAGAGCGGCGAGGAAGCGATCAACCATCGCACACTCAGCATGGCCTGTCGACAACCTCTCGCGCAACCAAGACATCGCGGTCGGACTGCAAGTGATCTTGAAGCCACGGGCCCGTCCCACCCCGACATGGACCTCGATGCCCGAACGGACGTTAGATTTCGAGTTCTAGGCGTTCTGCGATGAAGGTTGGATCCCAGCCGGGATTGAAAGTGTCGACGTGGGTGAATCCGAGCCGCTCGTATAGGCCACGCAGGTTCGGGTGGCAGTCGAGCCGCAGCTTGGCGCACCCCTGCGTTCGCGCGGCATGGCGGCAAGCCTCGATCAGCGCGGAGCTGACACCCCGGCCCGCATGTGTCCGTCGCACCGCGAGCTTGTGCAGATATGCGGCCTCCCCCTTGAGGGCGTCGGGCCAGAACTCGGGATCCTCGGCCGACAAGGTGCAACAGCCGACGATGCCGTCGCTGCAACTCGCGACTAGGAGCTCGGATCTCAGGACGAAGGTCTCCGCGAATGTCCGGTCGATCCGCGCGACGTCCCAGGCGGGCGTTCCCTTGGCGGACATCCACGCCGCAGCGTCGTGCATCAGCCGCACAACCTCGTCGATATCACCCGAGCAGGCGACCCGAACGTTCGGAGGCTCCTCGCTGTCCATTCGCTCCCCTGGCGCGGTATGAACCGCCGCCTCATAGTGCAGTTTGATCCTGACGAGCCCAGCATGTCTGCGCCCACCTTCGCGGAACCTGACCAGGGTCCGCTAGCGGGCGGCCGGAAGGTGAATGCTAGGCATGATCTAACCCTCGGTCTCTGGCGTCGCGACTGCGAAATTTCGCGAGGGTTTCCGAGAAGGTGATTGCGCTTCGCAGATCTCCAGGCGCGTGGGTGCGGACGTAGTCAGCGCCATTGCCGATCGCGTGAAGTTCCGCCGCAAGGCTCGCTGGACCCAGATCCTTTACAGGAAGGCCAACGGTGGCGCCCAAGAAGGATTTCCGCGACACCGAGACCAATAGCGGAAGCCCCAACGCCGACTTCAGCTTTTGAAGGTTCGACAGCACGTGCAGCGATGTTTCCGGTGCGGGGCTCAAGAAAAATCCCATCCCCGGATCGAGGATGAGCCGGTCGGCAGCGACCCCGCTCCGTCGCAAGGCGGAAACCCGCGCCTCGAAGAACCGCACAATCTCGTCGAGCGCGTCTTCGGGTCGAAGGTGACCGGTGCGGGTGGCGATGCCATCCCGCTGCGCTGAGTGCATAACCACCAGCCTGCAGTCCGCCTCAGCAATATCGGGATAGAGCGCAGGGTCAGGAAATCCTTGGATATCGTTCAGGTAGCCCACGCCGCGCTTGAGCGCATAGCGCTGGGTTTCCGGTTGGAAGCTGTCGATTGAAACACGGTGCATCTGATCGGACAGGGCGTCTAAGAGCGGCGCAATACGTCTGATCTCATCGGCCGGCGATACAGGCCTCGCGTCCGGATGGCTGGCGGCCGGTCCGACATCCACGACGTCTGATCCGACTCGCAGCATTTCGATCGCCGCGGTGACAGCGCCGGCGGGGTCTAGCCGCCGGCTCTCATCGAAGAAGGAGTCCTCGGTGAGATTCAGAATGCCGAACACCGTCACCATGGCGTCGGCCTCCGCAGCGACTTCCACGATGGGGATCGGGCGAGCAAAAAGGCAGCAATTATGAGCCCCATACCTACAAAGCCCCACGCATCAAGCTTTTGCCCATGAAGCAACCAGGCAATGGCTGTAATTATGACGACGCCGAGTCCCGACCAGACTGCATAAGCAACACCGACAGGGATGGATTTCAGAACCAGAGAAAGAAAATAAAATGCGATGCCATAACCGATTATGACAACGGCGGAAGGGGCAAGCTTAGTAAAGCCCTCGCTAGATTTTAATGCGGATGTTGCGATTACTTCGCCAACTATTGCGATAACAAGAAAAAGCCAGCCTTTCATGATATATCTCCCAATTTGTGTAGGGCTTATTATGCACGCTTAAAAATAATAAAAGCAGACTTGACCTGATAGTTTGGCTGTGAGCAATTATGTGCTTAGTGCATCTAACGCCGCCATAAACGGCGACAGGGTGGCGCGCCTATTGCGCATAAAATGGCGAAGCCATGCGCAACAGGCGCGGAATCTCTGGCGTCCGGTTTGATGGCTTTGTTATGCAAAGGACTAGTCTTCAATGACGTGTAAACCACGGCGCTTTAAGTCCTCCAACGAATCCAACATTCCCCTTATTAATTCAACAGGATGCCCCTCCCAGTCTTCAACAACGCCAACAATTCTCAAGGGTTCGCAGGTTCTATAGGACTGTGTTGGATTACCGGGAAATCTTTTGTTCGTAAGATTCGGATCGTCTTCGAACGGTCCTGTTGGCTCAACTATGTATATGTAGCCGCGACCCTCGAGGCCAGACAGTGACATAGCAAGTTCAGCTCCCCAAACTGCTGGCTCCATCAAGGCTGAAAAGTAGATGTGCTTAAGAATACGACCGTCCTCGAAATGAGAGATGAACCCTGTGGTTAGCAAGTCACCAATCGCCAAATTGGCTTTGGTTCCATGATAGAACGGTCCTTGCACCTGCTTGTAATTATCATGAGAGATGGGAATCCAATCTTTTACCATTTTAAGACCCTTAATTGTTGGGATTTGGCTGCATAACGCCTGAAATAAGCCGTGCCGCGAAGCGGCATCGGCTTGATTGAATTGTTAGACGGCAAACTCGAGCCAATACTTGTGCAGGCCAACAATATTAGACGAGCACAGCATGGGCATTGCCGCTTTGATCTTCTCCAGTGACCAATTCCACCACTCCATCTCCAGAAGCAATGAAATTTCCTCATCGGTGAAGCGTTTCTTAATCTTCTTAGCGGGATTGCCGCCAACGATAGCGTAAGGCTCCACATCTTTTGTCACCAACGAGCGGCTGCCTATCACCGCACCGTGCCCGATCTTGATTCCGGGCATGACCATTGCCTCAGAGCCGATCCAAACGTCATTGCCAATGACAGTATTACCTGCTTTTTGGAAGGCATCGAGTGCGCTTGAGAATGCAGGTTCTTCCTGCATATAAAAGAACGGGAAAGATGATGCCCAGTCGTACCGATGCCCCTGATTGCCAGCAGATCAGCATTATTTAAATCAAGTTGCCATGTCACTGAATACTCGTCCTAGAAAGGCGTTAGATTGGCTTACACCATTAGAGAAATTTGCTCAGCTTGTTGATTATCATATGGCTTTTGAAACTGTCGCACCTCATGTTTGAATTCGCCCCATATTTTTGCTACAGTGAACCAAATTAAGATCATCTATTTACTAGGCCTCGCATTTGCGGGGTTTTTAATGCTGAATAAAAGGAAAACTTGATGGAATTGCCCAATATTATGCACCCGGTCGCGAAGCTGAGCACCGCATTAGCCGCTGCATTGATGCTGAGCGGGTGCATGCCCGGTGAAATCCGCCCGACGATTGGCCAGCAAATGGAAACTGGCGACCAACGGTTTGGCGATCTGGTTTTCCGCCAGCTCGCACCGAATGTCTGGCAGCACACTTCCTATCTCGACATGCCGGGTTTCGGGGCAGTCGCTTCCAACGGTTTGATCGTCAGGGATGGCGGCCGCGTGCTGGTGGTCGATACCGCCTGGACCGATGACCAGACCGCCCAGATCCTCAACTGGATCAAGCAGGAGATCAACCTGCCGGTCGCGCTGGCGGTGGTGACTCACGCGCATCAGGACAAGATGGGCGGTATGGACGCGCTGCATGCGGCGGGGATTGCGACTTATGCCAATGCGTTGTCGAACCAGCTTGCCCCGCAAGAGGGGATGGTTGCGGCGCAACACAGCCTGACTTTCGCCGCCAATGGCTGGGTCGAACCAGCAACCGCGCCCAACTTTGGCCCGCTCAAGGTATTTTACCCCGGCCCCGGCCACACCAGTGACAATATCACCGTTGGGATCGACGGCACCGACATCGCTTTTGGTGGCTGCCTGATCAAGGACAGCAAGGCCAAGTCGCTCGGCAATCTCGGTGATGCCGACACTGAGCACTACGCCGCGTCAGCGCGCGCGTTTGGTGCGGCGTTCCCCAAGGCCAGCATGATCGTGATGAGCCATTCCGCCCCCGATAGCCGCGCCGCAATCACTCATACGGCCCGCATGGCCGACAAGCTGCGCTGAGCCATGGCTGACCACGTCACCCCCAATCTGCCATCGCGCGATTTCGATGTGACAGAGGCGTTTTATGCGAAGCTGGGCTTTGCGACGAGTTGGAAGGATCGCGGCTGGATGATCCTGCAGCGCGGCGGTTTGCAGCTCGAATTCTTCCCCTATCCTGACCTCGACCCAGCTACGAGCTCGTTCGGCTGTTGCCTGCGGTTGGATGATCTCGATGCCATGGTGGCATTGGTGAACGCGGCGGGAGCCGAGGAAAAAAGCACCGGCTGGCCGCGCTTCAAAGCTCCGCAACTGGAGGCGAGCGGCCTGAGGATCGGCTACCTGATCGATCCCGACTGCACGCTGGTGCGGCTGATCCAGAACCCCGACTGACCGCATGCCCGCGAAAATCAAGATTTGCGGGATCAGCACACCCGAGGCGCTCGATGCGACCATCGCGGCGCGGGCGGACTATGCCGGGTTGGTGTTCTATCCAGCGTCGCCCCGTGCGGTTACGTCGAATGTCGCGGGCGCTTTGACATCGCGCGCAGCTGGCCAGATCGCCATGGTCGGTTTGTTCGTCGATGCGGATGATGCTGTCATCGCCGACGCACTGGTGGCAGCCAAGCTGAACGCGCTGCAGCTGCACGGTTCGGAATCGCCCGAACGCGTGGCCCAGTTGCGCGCGCGGTTTGGCAAGCCGGTGTGGAAGGCGCTGCCCGTCGCCAGCGCCAGCGATGTCGCACGCGCCGCAGCCTATGCCGGGGCGGCGGACTTGATCTTGTTCGACGCCAAGACCCCCAAAGGCGCGCTGCCCGGCGGCATGGGGTTGGCGTTGGGTATAGGAAGTATAAACCACCTTTTTGCTCCTCATCCGAAGTATCTTACCTGAAATTCCCTCACTCGTTTACCGCTCAAGCCCCAATTTTAACTGCCGGTCCAGCCTAAACCGCTCTAATAAGGTTCGATTTGGCGGTAAAATCTCTAGCCTGATAGCTCGAGAGATACAAACTGCCCCACCGCCCCGTTTAAAAGTTGGCAGTGTTGAGCAGTGTTGGATTTGGGGTCGTCAGTCAAAGAGACGACTCTGTGATGGATCGAACAGGCTGGGAGTCAGTGGCGGCGCTCGTTCTGGTGGCAGCTCACGCTGCTTGGCGGCATTCGCCTTGGCTGTTTTCTGTTTCAGATGCTTGAGAATCTGCTCAATGACCTTCGGATCTTCGATGCTGGCAATCACTTTGACGTGACCGCCGCAGTGTTCGCAGACTTCAATATCAATATTGAAGACTCGCTTGAGGCGTTGCATCCAGGTCATGGCGCGGTGGCGCTCTGCAGGACTCTTGTCACGCCAGTTAGTATCGAGACCTTCCGATTTGTCGGGCTTCTTGCCCCGCTTGGCGGGTGTTACTTGAACTCGGTGTTTGCTGTTCGGTGCAAAGACGCCGTGGAAGCGTGTGAGGTTGACTCGCGGCTTAGGTACCAACGCAGCGAGTTTGGCGATGAAGTCCAGCGGCTCGAAGATCACATGGGTGGTGCCATTGCGGTACGGAGTTTTGAGCTCGTAACGCACCTGCCCATTGGCGGTTAATGCCAGACGTTTTTCTGAAACCGCTGGCCGACTAATGTAGCGACACAAGCGCTCAAGCTTATCCCGCTGATGCGCTTCGGCCATCACACCGGCGTGTAGCGAGAAACCAGCATGGTTGGCTACTCGACTGCTTGAGTCGGCTTTATCCTCACGCCCTGGCAAGGTTTGCAGGGTGAAGACTTTGCGCCCTTGCTGGGGGCCGACGGCAATGCGATACGTAACCGAAGCACCATGTAATTGAGTCAGCGTATCGTCTTCGCCCTCTTCCAGTGTCAACCACGTATTCTCGGCATCACGCTCCAAAATCCCACGCTTTTCCATGCAGCGAGCGATGCGATGGCTGAGGGTGTGAGCGAGCGTATTCAGCTCATCGTAAGTGGGTGCCTTGACACGATGGAAGCGTTGCTTGCCATAGTCATCTTCGGCATAGACACCATCGAGAAACAGCATGTGGTAGTGGACATTGAGATTTAGCGCGGAGCCAAAGCGTTGGATAAGAGTCACTGAGCCAGTTTGTGCAGAGGCTTTGGTGTAACCGGCTTTTTTGATCAGATGAGTTGAGAGTGTACGATAGACGATACTCAAGACCTGGCCCATCAGCTGGGGATGGCGAGCCAGCAAAAAGCGTAGCTGGAAAGGAAAGCTGAGCACCCACTGGCGAATGGGCTCCTTGGGGAAGACTTCGTCTATCAGCAGCGCCGCACTCTCGGCCATCCGGCGGGCACCGCAGCTAGGGCAAAAGCCGCGTCGTTTACAGCTGAAGGCGACCAGACGCTCGTGATGACAATCCTCGCAGCGAACCCGCATGAAACCATACTCCAGACGGCCACATTGGAGGAGGTCGTTGAATTCTTGTTGGATGTAGCGAGGCAGGTGTTGACCTTGGGCTTCGAGTGAGGCTTTGAAGGCTGGGTAGTGCTGCTCAACCAGCTGGTAGAGCAGCGTCTGGTCGGGTTGGTGGCGTTCGTAACCGTTTGTTTGAGTGGGCGATTGACTCGCCGTGGCGTTCCTTGCCAGCGACATGGGTATCCTCCGCTGATACTGTGGTTATGTACAGTATCAGCGGCTTGCGTTCAGACGTCCAGTCTGGCCCTAGACATCGCTAAATGCTTAACCCGCAATAGCCCTCACGAGTTGTTATCAGCCACTACCGGTTGAGCGAGAAGGTTTTGGGTTCAGGGTGCTATTGCTCCACCAATCACAATACTGAAGCCCCAACTGTTATCAGTTGGGGCTTTTTCTTGTCTGTTTGCGGCGGTTGCGTTTTATCGGTAGTCGTCGAGCTCTGCACCATCCCACATAAGAGCTTAACGGTGCGATCTTCAACGCCATCACACAAAACTTTCTTTTTCACGCACAGTCAACTTATTGGATGTTTTATTAACAACCCAAAAGGAGATATTTAGCGGGCGGCCGGAAGGTGAATGCTAGGCATGATCTAACCCTCGGTCTCTGGCGTCGCGACTGCGAAATTTCGCGAGGGTTTCCGAGAAGGTGATTGCGCTTCGCAGATCTCCAGGCGCGTGGGTGCGGACGTAGTCAGCGCCATTGCCGATCGCGTGAAGTTCCGCCGCAAGGCTCGCTGGACCCAGATCCTTTACAGGAAGGCCAACGGTGGCGCCCAAGAAGGATTTCCGCGACACCGAGACCAATAGCGGAAGCCCCAACGCCGACTTCAGCTTTTGAAGGTTCGACAGCACGTGCAGCGATGTTTCCGGTGCGGGGCTCAAGAAAAATCCCATCCCCGGATCGAGGATGAGCCGGTCGGCAGCGACCCCGCTCCGTCGCAAGGCGGAAACCCGCGCCTCGAAGAACCGCACAATCTCGTCGAGCGCGTCTTCGGGTCGAAGGTGACCGGTGCGGGTGGCGATGCCATCCCGCTGCGCTGAGTGCATAACCACCAGCCTGCAGTCCGCCTCAGCAATATCGGGATAGAGCGCAGGGTCAGGAAATCCTTGGATATCGTTCAGGTAGCCCACGCCGCGCTTGAGCGCATAGCGCTGGGTTTCCGGTTGGAAGCTGTCGATTGAAACACGGTGCATCTGATCGGACAGGGCGTCTAAGAGCGGCGCAATACGTCTGATCTCATCGGCCGGCGATACAGGCCTCGCGTCCGGATGGCTGGCGGCCGGTCCGACATCCACGACGTCTGATCCGACTCGCAGCATTTCGATCGCCGCGGTGACAGCGCCGGCGGGGTCTAGCCGCCGGCTCTCATCGAAGAAGGAGTCCTCGGTGAGATTCAGAATGCCGAACACCGTCACCATGGCGTCGGCCTCCGCAGCGACTTCCACGATGGGGATCGGGCGAGCAAAAAGGCAGCAATTATGAGCCCCATACCTACAAAGCCCCACGCATCAAGCTTTTGCCCATGAAGCAACCAGGCAATGGCTGTAATTATGACGACGCCGAGTCCCGACCAGACTGCATAAGCAACACCGACAGGGATGGATTTCAGAACCAGAGAAAGAAAATAAAATGCGATGCCATAACCGATTATGACAACGGCGGAAGGGGCAAGCTTAGTAAAGCCCTCGCTAGATTTTAATGCGGATGTTGCGATTACTTCGCCAACTATTGCGATAACAAGAAAAAGCCAGCCTTTCATGATATATCTCCCAATTTGTGTAGGGCTTATTATGCACGCTTAAAAATAATAAAAGCAGACTTGACCTGATAGTTTGGCTGTGAGCAATTATGTGCTTAGTGCATCTAACGTTTGACATGAGGGGCGGCCAAGGGCGCCAGCCCTTGGACGTCCCCCTCGATGGAAGGGTTAGGCATCACTGCGTGTTCGCTCGAATGCCTGGCGTGTTTGAACCATGTACACGGCTGGACCATCTGGGGTGGTTACGGTACCTTGCCTCTCAAACCCCGCTTTCTCGTAGCATCGGATCGCTCGCAAGTTGCTCGGCGACGGGTCCGTTTGGATCTTGGTGACCTCGGGATCATTGAACAGCAACTCAACCAGAGCTCGAACCAGCTTGGTTCCCAAGCCTTTGCCCAGTTGTGATGCATTCGCCAGTAACTGGTCTATTCCGCGTACTCCTGGATCGGTTTCTTCTTCCCACCATCCGTCCCCGCCTCCAAGAGCAACGTACGACTGGGCATACCCAATCGGCTCTCCATTCAGCATTGCAATGTATGGAGTGACGGACTCTTGCGCTAAAACGCTTGGCAAGTACTGTTCCTGTACGTCAGCAAGTGTCGGGCGTGCTTCTTCTCCGCCCCACCACTCGACGATATGAGATCGATTTAGCCACTCATAGAGCATCGCAAGGTCATGCTCAGTCATGAGGCGCAGTGTGACGGAATCGTTGCTGTTGGTCACGATGCTGTACTTTGTGATGCCTAACATTTTATTAACCCTTTTGCCAGATTTGGTAACTATAATTTATGTTAGAGGCGAAGTCTTGGGTAAAAACTGGCCTAAAATTGCTGGGGATTTCAGGAAAGTAAACATCACCTTCCGGCTCGATGTCTATTGTAGATATATGTAGTGTATCTACTTGATCGATCAGGCTTTTGTATATCTCCCCACCACCTGAAACAATGACATGATCCGTTATTTTCTTTAGGTTGGTTAAAGCATCTTTAATTGATGGAAAGATCACTACGTTCTCATTGTCAGATGTAAAACTTGAACGTGTTACGACCGCATACTTTCGGTTGGGTAATGCTCCCATTGATTCAAAAGTCTTGCGTCCAACCAACAGCCATTGGTTATAGGTAATAGCTTTAAACAGGAGCTGTTCACCTTTGGCACTCCATGGAATATCAGGGCCATTCCCGATAACTCCATTCTTCGATATAGCTACCATTAGTGATAGTTTCACAATTCTTCCTCAGAGGTTAACATTTTATTAGACATTATTTGCCGACTACCTTGGTGATCTCGCCTTTCACGTAGTGAACAAATTCTTCCAACTGATCTGCGCGGGAGGCCAAGCGATCTTCTTCTTGTCCAAGATAAGCCTGTCTAGCTTCAAGTATGACGGGCTGATACTGGGCCGGCAGGCGCTCCATTGCCCAGTCGGCAGCGACATCCTTCGGCGCGATTTTGCCGGTTACTGCGCTGTACCAAATGCGGGACAACGTAAGCACTACATTTCGCTCATCGCCAGCCCAGTCGGGCGGCGAGTTCCATAGCGTTAAGGTTTCATTTAGCGCCTCAAATAGATCCTGTTCAGGAACCGGATCAAAGAGTTCCTCCGCCGCTGGACCTACCAAGGCAACGCTATGTTCTCTTGCTTTTGTCAGCAAGATAGCCAGATCAATGTCGATCGTGGCTGGCTCGAAGATACCTGCAAGAATGTCATTGCGCTGCCATTCTCCAAATTGCAGTTCGCGCTTAGCTGGATAACGCCACGGAATGATGTCGTCGTGCACAACAATGGTGACTTCTACAGCGCGGAGAATCTCGCTCTCTCCAGGGGAAGCCGAAGTTTCCAAAAGGTCGTTGATCAAAGCTCGCCGCGTTGTTTCATCAAGCCTTACGGTCACCGTAACCAGCAAATCAATATCACTGTGTGGCTTCAGGCCGCCATCCACTGCGGAGCCGTACAAATGTACGGCCAGCAACGTCGGTTCGAGATGGCGCTCGATGACGCCAACTACCTCTGATAGTTGAGTCGATACTTCGGCGATCACCGCTTCCCTCATGATGTTTAACTTTGTTTTAGCCACCAATGATGCCCTCACTTTCCATGATTTTGGTGGGAATGGATTTTCTTAGCGGCAACTTACTTTCGTTGTCTATATCCATGTTAAAGGCGAAAAAGTAAACCTCTGTCTCCTTCTCAACCCACCCAACCCACCATGCGACACCAGGATTTGACTCAGTTCCCACACCAGAAAAACCAGTTTTTGAATGCACTAGATATTCAGGTGCCGCCTCCGTTACCAAAGCCTCTTTTACTATTAGCTGGTTTTCTTTAGATGCTGACAATTTATTTAAATATAGAGACTCTAGAAACTCCACTTGATTAACTGCGGAAATTCTAAGCTGGCCTTCCAACCAGAATTTGTCAATGCCACCACTGATATTCTGGTTGCCATAGGAAAATTTTTTAAGGTATTTCTGCATTCTTACTTCGCCAACTTCTCTGGCGATTTGTTGAAATACGGGAACAGCTGAAACTTGTATTGCCCCTCTTAAGGTCAAGTCTCTTTCCCATTGCTTCATGGCTCTTGGCTTTCCGTCCCATTTGAAAACCTGATGCTCATTCTTTATGACACCAGTTTCTAGGCCGATAATTGCGTTGGGGATCTTAAATGTTGATGCTGGAAGATATTCCTTTGATGCACGAGCTAAGTCATTGGTAGCGCAGGATTTACTGCTACTTTTACAAAGCACGAAGACACCATTGACGGCTTCGGCAGAGAACTCTTTGTTCCAAGACGTATTTTCTGTAATTGAACCAGCTAATGCCGTACTCGAAAGACACGCGATAATTACATATGCGGCAAATGTTTTCATGGCACCTTCTTGGTGGCTAACGCCAGAATTAAGCCGTGCCGCGAAGCGGCGTCGGCTTGAATGAATTGTTAGACGACAAACTCGCGCCAATACTTATGCAGACCAAAAATATTTGACGAGCACAGCAGAGGCATTGCTGTCTTAATTTTATCCAGTGGCCAGTTCCACCACTCCATCTCCATGAGCAATGAGATTTCCTCATCGGAGAAGCGCTTCTTAATTTGCTTTGCGGGACTTCCTCCGATGATGGCATAAGGCACTACATCTTTTGTCACCAACGAGCGACTACCTATCACGGCACCGTCTCCAATTTTGATTCCGGGCATAATCATTGCCTCCGAGCCTATCCAGACATCATTGCCAATGGCGGTATCACCTGCTCTTTGGAAGGCATCGAGTGCGCTTGAGAAAGCAGGTTCCTCTTGCATATAGAAGAAGGGGAAGGATGATGCCCAGTCATGCCGATGCCCCTGATTGCCAGCCATGATGAAGGAAGCCCCGCTTCCTATAGAACAAAAGCTGCCAATGATCAATTTATCAACGTCATCACGATCTGGATGCAAGTATCGCGCGCATTCATCAAATGAGTGGCCGTGATAGTAGCCAGAGTAATAGCTATAACGGCCTACTTTGATGTTTGGATTTTTCACTTGCTCAGAAAGAAGCTCCCCTTTGAAAGGGCTGTCAAAGTAGTTTTTCATCAGAGTTCGTGGAACCTTTTCTTGCCGTCTAACACCTGAGTTAAGCCGCGCCGCGAAGCGGCGTCGGCTTGGACGAATTGTTAGGCCGCATATCGCGACCTGAAAGCGGCACGCAAGACCTCAACCTTTTCCGCCCCGAGTGAGGTGCATGCGAGCCTGTAGGACTCTATGTGCTTTGTAGGCCAGTCCACTGGTGGTACTTCATCGGCATAGTAAAAGTAATCCCAGATGATCGCCTCCCAGCTGTTACAACGGACTGGCCGCCCGGCGATGACGCCCTCAGCCGCCTCTGGGCACGAGCCCTGCGGAGCCTCCGCGATTTCATACGCTTCGTCTGCCCACCAAGCAGGTTCGCAGTCAAGTAACTCATCCCCGATCTCCGCTAAGAATCCATAGTCCAACTCCTCCATGACGCGCCCGCCGAGCATTTCAACTATTGCCTCGAGCTCGCCGCGCCTCTCGCCGGGAAACGTCAGATCAATATCATCGTGCTTGCGTGTTACACGCCCTAGCCGTGCATCGATCGCCCAGCCCCCACCGATCCAGAGCGGCAGATTTCGCTCATCTGCCGCAGCTAGAATTTTGTGTATCAATGTGACCTGCGTTGTGTCCATGCGGCCTAACTTTGTTTTAGGGCGACTGCCCTGCTGCGTAACATCGTTGCTGCTCCATAACATCAAACATCGACCCACGGCGTAACGCGCTTGCTGCTTGGATGCCCGAGGCATAGACTGTACAAAAAAACAGTCATAACAAGCCATGAAAACCGCCACTGCGCCGTTACCACCGCTGCGTTCGGTCAAGGTTCTGGACCAGTTGCGTGAGCGCATACGCTACTTGCATTACAGTTTACGAACCGAACAGGCTTATGTCAACTGGGTTCGTGCCTTCATCCGTTTCCACGGTGTGCGTCACCCGGCAACCTTGGGCAGCAGCGAAGTCGAGGCATTTCTGTCCTGGCTGGCGAACGAGCGCAAGGTTTCGGTCTCCACGCATCGTCAGGCATTGGCGGCCTTGCTGTTCTTCTACGGCAAGGTGCTGTGCACGGATCTGCCCTGGCTTCAGGAGATCGGAAGACCTCGGCCGTCGCGGCGCTTGCCGGTGGTGCTGACCCCGGATGAAGTGGTTCGCATCCTCGGTTTTCTGGAAGGCGAGCATCGTTTGTTCGCCCAGCTTCTGTATGGAACGGGCATGCGGATCAGTGAGGGTTTGCAACTGCGGGTCAAGGATCTGGATTTCGATCACGGCACGATCATCGTGCGGGAGGGCAAGGGCTCCAAGGATCGGGCCTTGATGTTACCCGAGAGCTTGGCACCCAGCCTGCGCGAGCAGCTGTCGCGTGCACGGGCATGGTGGCTGAAGGACCAGGCCGAGGGCCGCAGCGGCGTTGCGCTTCCCGACGCCCTTGAGCGGAAGTATCCGCGCGCCGGGCATTCCTGGCCGTGGTTCTGGGTTTTTGCGCAGCACACGCATTCGACCGATCCACGGAGCGGTGTCGTGCGTCGCCATCACATGTATGACCAGACCTTTCAGCGCGCCTTCAAACGTGCCGTAGAACAAGCAGGCATCACGAAGCCCGCCACACCGCACACCCTCCGCCACTCGTTCGCGACGGCCTTGCTCCGCAGCGGTTACGACATTCGAACCGTGCAGGATCTGCTCGGCCATTCCGACGTCTCTACGACGATGATTTACACGCATGTGCTGAAAGTTGGCGGTGCCGGAGTGCGCTCACCGCTTGATGCGCTGCCGCCCCTCACTAGTGAGAGGTAGGGCAGCGCAAGTCAATCCTGGCGGATTCACTACCCCTGCGCGAAGGCCATCGGTGCCGCATCGAACGGCCGGTTGCGGAAAGTCCTCCCTGCGTCCGCTGATGGCCGGCAGCAGCCCGTCGTTGCCTGATGGATCCAACCCCTCCGCTGCTATAGTGCAGTCGGCTTCTGACGTTCAGTGCAGCCGTCTTCTGAAAACGACACCATGTGCAAACGATGTCAGAATAGAGTTAAATTTCCTATTGATTGACATATTCCGTCAAAGGTAATAGATTTCATCCTGACACTTTTGCCTTTGGAGGCATCTTGCAAGGTCAACGCATCGGCTATGTCCGCGTCAGCAGCTTCGACCAGAACCCGGAACGGCAATTGGAGGGTGTTCAGGTGGCGCGGGTGTTCACCGACAAGGCTTCTGGCAAGGACACCCAGCGTCCCGAGCTGGAAAGGCTGCTGGCCTTCGTCCGCGAGGGCGACACCGTGGTGGTGCATAGCATGGACAGGCTGGCACGCAACCTTGATGACCTGCGCCGCATCGTCCAAGGGCTGACACAACGGGGCGTGCGCATGGAGTTCGTCAAAGAAGGGCTGAAGTTCACCGGCGAGGACTCACCGATGGCCAATCTGATGCTGTCGGTCATGGGAGCCTTCGCTGAGTTCGAGCGCGCCCTGATCCGCGAACGTCAGCGCGAGGGAATCGTGCTGGCCAAGCAGCGCGGTGCCTACCGGGGACGAAAGAAATCGCTGAACAGCGAACAAATTGCCGAGTTGAAACGGCGAGTTGCGGCAGGCGACCAAAAAACCTTGGTGGCCCGTGACTTCGGCATCAGCCGCGAAACCTTGTACCAGTACCTGCGGGAAGACTGACCATGCCACGCCGCTCAATCCTGTCCGCCACCGAGCGCGAAAGCCTGCTGGCACTGCCAGATGCCAAAGACGAACTGATACGGCACTACACGTTCAACGAAACCGACCTGTCGGTGATCCGTCAGCGTCGCGGCGCCGCGAATCGATTGGGCTTCGCTGTGCAGCTTTGCTACTTGCGATTCCCTGGCACCTTTTTGGGCGTCGATGAGCCTCCGTTTCCGCCCCTGTTGCGCATGGTGGCCGCGCAACTCAAGATGCCAGTGGAAAGTTGGAGCGAGTACGGCCAGCGCGAACAGACACGGCGGGAGCACTTGGTCGAGCTGCAAACGGTTTTTGGGTTCAAGCCCTTCACCATGAGCCACTATCGGCAAGCCGTGCATACATTGACCGAGCTGGCCTTGCAGACCGACAAAGGCATCGTGCTGGCGAGCGCACTTGTCGAGAATCTGCGGCGGCAGAGCATTATCCTGCCCGCCATGAATGCCATCGAGCGCGCAAGCGCCGAGGCCATCACCCGTGCCAACCGACGCATTTACGCGGCGCTGACCGATTCTTTGTTATCACCCCACCGTCAGCGCCTGGACGAACTTCTCAAGCGCAAGGACGGCAGTAAAGTGACGTGGCTGGCATGGCTGCGCCAGTCGCCTGCCAAACCGAACTCTCGCCACATGCTCGAACATATTGAGCGCCTGAAATCCTGGCAAGCACTTGATCTGCCCGCAGGCATCGAGCGGCAGGTTCACCAGAACCGCCTGCTCAAAATCGCTCGTGAAGGTGGCCAGATGACGCCTGCTGATCTGGCAAAGTTCGAGGTGCAACGACGCTATGCCACGCTGGTAGCGCTGGCCATCGAAGGCATGGCCACCGTCACCGATGAAATCATCGACCTTCACGATCGCATCATCGGCAAGCTGTTCAACGCGGCCAAGAACAAGCATCAGCAGCAGTTCCAGGCTTCCGGCAAGGCGATCAACGACAAGGTGCGGATGTATGGGCGCATCGGTCAAGCGTTGATTGAGGCCAAGCAAAGCGGCAGCGATCCGTTCGCCGCCATCGAGGCCGTTATGCCCTGGGACACCTTCGCCGCCAGCGTCACCGAAGCGCAAACATTGGCGCGGCCTGCCGACTTTGATTTCCTGCACCACATCGGTGAAAGCTATGCCACGCTACGCCGCTACGCGCCGCAGTTCCTGGGCGTGCTCAAATTGCGGGCTGCAAATTTATCAAGAGTAAACTATTAAAAATCCATTAAAATCAATACTTTCACTTTGAGAACATGTATTTAAAGTAAATAACAATTAAAGCCTGTATCTTAGTTATCACTTGAGATACAGGCTTTTTATTTATTCGTTCATATAATTAAACAGTTTGCCTAAAAAATCATCGCTAATGGTTAATTGATACTGTTTTTCAACGAGATTTCGAAGTTCCATAACGAGAAGCAAAGAGTTCTTATAGGCTTCATATAGTTCTAATTCATTTAATCGGGCAGTAGTCTTTTTAAACTTTTCATAGTTTTCAGGACTAATTTCTTTTTCAAGATTCTTTGTCATATTAAACCAATTATCGGCATTTTCTTCCGCAATTCGAATGAGTTGTAGTATATTTTTTTGTAATTGAGATAAAAGTTCCAGTGAACGTGCATTTTCCCCTCTTTTAAGAACATTAATCCCCATTAACCATAGGTTGGAAAAATTATTCAATAAAAAATTTACGTTTTCTTCTGTAAGTCTATTTGGTCCCGGACCTTCCAACTCTGATAAATACAATTCTAGTTGTCCTGTTTCATCATAAATAAACATTGCTTTTGTGTCAGGAATGTAGCCTGATTCTTTGAATGAAGGAATAATATTCATTTCGTTTTCGGAAAGGAAATGAAATTCACCACGTATTAGATTTTCAAAAATTACTACTTCCGTACCGTACTCATTTTGATAGAGTAAAGTGTAGGAAGCGACTTCATTTAGCCATTTTGCTGAATCAAAGGTGGAAATTGTATCATCTTTTAGAAAAACGTAATATTCTATATCAGAGTATTGATCTCCCTCTCCTTTTGTAAAAGAGCCATACATCATACAAGCAGATATTCGTTCATCTGACTGGACAAGTTCCTTAACCCTTGCCATTAGTTCCTTTTGTTTTAACAATTCGATTCCTTCTTTCTTTATTTTGATTCAGGGAGAAATAAAAAATCCTCCCAAATAATGTTGGAAGGATTAGTCATGTCACTTTTTAAGACACTCAAATAAAACTATTTAGCCTTTTTAGCTATTCAGTCTTACATTTATTTAGTATATGGAAAAATGGGCAGACTAATCCTAAGTTTTTAAACTGAAATATACTATTTCATTTGTTAAAAATTAGATTAGTTCTTCATTGTCCACCCATCTCTCCTTTCGATTAATAGTATATTAATTTTAACACTTCAAAGTTCAAAGCACAAGTTGGTGAAACTCATAGATTAACTATTCTCTAATGTACAAATCTCCGTATAATTTTTGGATCTGGTTCCTTAATCTTATATTTTCCTCTTCTAATTCCTTTACTCTTGTTTTTAAGGTTTTAATAAGGACTTCTTCAGAACGGGAGCTTTTCTTGGGTTTTGATATTACATTTTCTGTTTTTTGCTGTTTTCGGAGAGATTCAATCCTTTGCCTAATATCATGTTCCTTATAAAGCCATGATTTAGAAACATTAGCTTCCTTTGCAACTGTGTTAAAATTAATAGTCTTACCTTCAAGCGATAGTTTAGAGATAACCTTGTCTACATTTTCTCTAGTCCGCCTGGACTTTTGCTTTGCCAAACGCACAATTTCCTCTGTATTTCGTACCTGTTTAACCATCTAACTAATCCCCTTCAGGCTGCCAATTATTTGCTCTAGTCGCTCTTTAACACGGTTATTAGTCTCTATTTGCCTTTGCCATTGCTTTTCCTTAGCGACTGCCAATAACTCCTCAGTACGATTTAACTGTTCCTCATGCTGCGATAAAAACTGCTTACTTGTACAAAAATGAGTACAATCTAAACAAGCATTGGCGTGTGGACAAGAACCTGCTATTACTGGTAATCGGCAATAACCATTTGGAAGAACTTGTGCATTAATATTTTTCTTGAACCATTGAAGATCAACATCATCGACTTCATTGTCATTATCTAACTCAATTATATCTCCATTATTAGTTACCAGTTTTTCTTTGAATTTTGTAAATTCAGCTTTAAGGGTTTCATCAAAAATATGAGCATATCTGCTTGTCATTTCAGGACTTTCATGACCCAAAAACTTTTGTACAATATGCTGCGGTACTCCGTTATTAATCATTCTTGTTCCTACTGTATGGCGAAAGGCATGGGCATGGAATCTATAAATCTCGCCTGATTTATCGACTATTTTTTGCTCATAAGCTAATTTGTTTAACTCGTCTCTAAATGTTTCTTGTTTTAATGGCGATCCATCTTTTCTTGGAAAGAGGTATTCACTATCTGGAAACTCCCATGAAACTTTATCTTCCCGAACTTTAATCAATAAAGCTACCTCTTTTGATATTGGAACTATATGCTCCTTTTTCATTTTCCATTGATAATACTTTAAAAAGTAATCTCCATCTTTGTCCTCTAATAGACAACCTTTTTTCAAGGTGCACAATTCGCTTATCCTCATCCCACATTCTTGGACTATCATAGTCATCGTAGCTATATATTCGGGTAATTTATCAAGATGACTGTTCAATTGCTCCAGAACGTATTCATCTATAAAACGAGGTTTTGCTCTCGGTATTTTGGGATAGTCTTCTGGATAGATTAACACCTTGGAAGGAATATCATTCCATTCTAGCCTTAGAAGGGTACTAAATAGTCCTTCCAATATAGAGATCCTCCCAGTTATTGTGCTAGGCTTTATCCCCATCATATTTAATTCGCTTAAATATGCTTCAATTTCCATTCTCGTTAATTGGTTTATTCTCTGAACGTGTTTAAAATTCATGTCCAAGAAATTAAAGAACTCTTTAAGTTTTTGGGCGATATCACATACATAGGAAAAGCTATCCGTATTTAATCTCAATTTACAATATCTTTTTACGAGTTGTTTAAAATACGTATTGCGAACCCCTTTAAAGTTAATTACATATTCATATTGTGTCGGATTAACCTTATCATCTGGCAAAGGTAACTTACGTCTATCCCAAATGTCTTTATCCCACTCCTCCCCATCAAAATAAAAGTCCTCATAAAACTCCATAAATTGTTTTAAATTAGTAACATAGTAAGAATTAGCTTCTACAGCTATTTTTTCTTGATTAGCAGTAATCTTATAATTAGTAGTGGTAATTCTAACACCCTGTTCTGTCAAATATGTCCTATATTCCGTCATTGCTTTTTTAATAGGAACTTCAGTAATTGAAGTAATGTTAGGATACTTTAAATCTAAAAAATCTAACATTCTATTAATTACAGTTCCTTTTCTAATCCATACAGTTTTTGCATTCCATATTCCATTATTTAAATGGTAAAAATAAAAATATTTCAATTCTGTTCTTAACCACAGATTTTTAACACGTTCAAAACGAACCCACCGATTTCTTAAAGTAGGGTTCTTACTTAATTCTATGGCAGAAGGATGCGGACATTTCCTTATATCCCAACTATTATTAGCCCAAAATCCCTGCAATTCTTCATTCATTGCAGCTATTTTCTTACTGATCTCACTCTGACTGATAATTTTCCTTTTACTAGAATCATTCATTTCTTATGTTCCTTTCTCTCAAGATATTTATTAAACTCATTTTTCATATCTTGATCTGAAAGATGAACATAGGTATTTAACGTTGTTTGAACATGTGCATGGCCCAACCTCTTTTGAACGTGTGCAACATCCCATCCATCCCTAATTAGCTGCGTTGCATGAGTGTGGCGTAGCATATGCGGCGTAAACTCTATTCTAGTTCTTTTAACTATTCTTCTAACTAGATCAAGAACACTTTGGTACTTTAGTGGTTTTCCAAAATAGCCTTCTTTTAAAGAAATAAAAACATAATCATGCTCCAAGTCCTCACCATACTCATATACCAAATAATCTGTATAAAGTGCCATAAGTTCTTTACTCACATGTATTGTTCTTTCCTTCCTTAATTTAATATAGGCCTCATTAACATTAACGTCTCTGGGTGTTAAATGGATTTGATTGTCCCAAGTGGCAATATCCTCAAGCCTTAGCGATAACACTTCACCGATTCTTAAACCACCCTCATACATAAGCATTAAAATTAATTTATCCCTCTTCGTATGACAAGCATCAATAATTTGCTTAACTTCCTCTGATGTTAGTGTTCTTATCTGCTTCTTTTTAACCCTTAACTTTAAGATATTCTTTTGATATTTACCCTTATTAATATGATGTAAAAACCCCTTAAAATTTCTCCCCTTTGCTTGTTTAAATACATCAATTGACTTAAATTCTCCTAATCTACTTAAATATTCCAGATAACTCATAACAGCATTTAAAATTGTATTCACTGTCGTTTCTTCTCTTATGGCTTCTTTTGACTAGAGATCAATTACATTTGCTGCTGTTGGGTATCTCAACCAACCTACAAAATCTGCTAATTTCTCAAAGTTAATATCATTAAGGGTAATCCCCCTCTGTTCCATAAACTCATATAGCAACTTTAAATGATAGCAGTATGCTTTAATGGTATTTGGTGACTTACCAGTATTATCTAGATATTTTATAAACCTCATTACTGGTTCTATTACCTGATATTCTTCATCTAGCAATAAATACAATGGATATGGCTTATTCTCCACTTTTATCCTTTGAACCTTCACATCCTCCCACCTCTCTTTAACCACTTTAACTACTATAAATTATAGACCTTGTTAATTTTTATTTAAAGTAAAAACCTCCCTAATATCCCCCTCCTAAACTACTTTAACTACTATTATTCATTATACTATGGATAAGCGCCCGCCGCCAAGGGTGTGCTCGATGCCATCGACATGCTGCGCGGCATGAACAGCGACAGCGCGCGCAAGGTGCCCGCCGATGCGCCAACCGCATTCATCAAGCCGCGCTGGGCAAAGCTGGTTCTGACCGACGACGGCATCGACCGGCGTTACTACGAGTTATGCGCCCTGTCGGAGCTGAAGAACGCGCTGCGCTCCGGTGATGTCTGGGTGCAGGGTTCTCGCCAGTTCAAGGACTTCGACGAATACCTGGTGCCGGTCGAGAAGTTCGCCACTTTGAAGCTGGCCAGCGAATTGCCGCTGGCAGTGGCCACCGACTGCGACCAATACCTGCATGACCGGTTGGAATTGTTGGAGGCGCAACTCGCCACAGTCAACCGCATGGCTGCGGCCAACGACTTACCGGATGCCATCATCACCACCGCGTCAGGCCTGAAGATCACGCCGCTGGACGCGGCAGTACCAGACGCCGCGCAAGCCATGATCGACCAGACAGCTATGCTGCTGCCGCACCTCAAAATCACCGAGTTGCTGATGGAGGTCGATGAATGGACGGGCTTCACCCGCCACTTCACACACCTGAAGACCAGCGACACGGCCAAGGACAAAACCTTGCTGTTGACGACGATCCTGGCCGACGCGATCAACCTGGGTCTGACCAAAATGGCCGAGTCCTGCCCTGGCACCACCTACGCCAAGCTGTCTTGGCTGCAAGCCTGGCACATCCGCGATGAAACCTATTCGACGGCGCTGGCCGAGCTGGTGAATGCGCAGTTTCGGCAACCCTTCGCCGGCAACTGGGGTGACGGCACCACGTCATCGTCGGACGGCCAGAACTTCAGAACCGGCAGCAAAGCAGAAAGCACTGGTCATATCAACCCGAAGTATGGAAGCAGTCCAGGACGGACTTTCTACACCCATATCTCCGACCAGTACGCGCCCTTCAGTGCCAAGGTGGTCAACGTGGGCATTCGTGATTCAACTTACGTGCTTGATGGCCTGCTGTACCACGAGTCGGACTTGCGCATCGAGGAACACTACACCGACACGGCAGGCTTCACCGATCACGTGTTTGGCTTGATGCATTTGCTGGGATTTCGCTTCGCGCCGCGTATCCGTGACTTGGGCGAAACCAAGCTATTCATCCCCAAGGGCGATGCCGCCTATGACGCGCTCAAGCCGATGATTAGCAGCGACAGGCTGAACATCAAGCAAATACGCGCCCATTGGGATGAAATTCTGCGGCTGGCCACCTCCATCAAGCAAGGCACGGTAACGGCTTCGCTGATGCTGCGCAAACTCGGCAGCTACCCGCGCCAGAACGGCTTGGCCGTGGCGTTGCGCGAGCTGGGGCGCATCGAGCGCACGCTGTTCATTTTGGATTGGCTGCAAAGCGTGGAGCTGCGCCGCCGCGTCCATGCGGGGCTGAATAAGGGCGAGGCGCGCAACGCGCTGGCCAGGGCGGTCTTCTTCTACCGATTGGGTGAAATCCGCGACCGCAGTTTTGAGCAGCAGCGCTACCGGGCCAGCGGCCTCAATCTGGTGACGGCGGCCATCGTGTTGTGGAACACGGTATATCTGGAGCGTGCCACCAGTGCTTTGCGTGGCAACGGCACGGCGCTGGACGACACATTGTTGCAATATCTGTCGCCGCTGGGGTGGGAGCACATCAACCTGACCGGCGATTACCTATGGCGCAGCAGCGCCAAGGTCGGTGCGGGGAAGTTTAGGCCATTGCGACCGCTGCCACCGGCTTAGCGTGCTTTATTTTCCGTTTTCTGAGACGACCCCAGGCAGGGATATGGATCCTGTGCCCTTTTTGCGTAGGTTGGTCAGCCTTTTTTACGATTAAATTATCCATTTTGTTTACCCCGACATGGTGGGGAGTCAAGCCAGCACGATCTAAGCGGTATTTTACAAAATCCGGCAATTCCTCGGATGGGGGGCAAGTTTCACGCTTGCGGCCGTTTAAAACTTCACGCCGAACCGCTGCAATAGTCCCTGTGATTGTGACTTCCTGCCCTTCTGAAAAATACACGCTTTTTTTAACCTCACCCGGCACGCCAACGGCTTGTGCTGTGCGCAACAAGATGTAGGTATCATTGCCGGTGCCCGGTTGAATGGAAAACGAGTATGGGAGTTTTGCCTTGCACTGTTCCTGAATGAAATAATCCAGATGCTGATGTATCCGGTATAAGTCGTAGGACGAAATCCTTAAGCGAAGCGTACTTTCGAAATAATTCATGCTTTTTCTCACCAAAGGCCTTAGGCTGTATTACCTAAGGTTTGCTTATGGTAATGGGTAGGCGTCAGGTGACGAAATTGGGACTGAAAAAGAAAGAGGCAGATTCAGAAGGTTACGAAGTAAGTATTGCCATATTCATTCTGTTGCTGATGTGAGCATCCTACCAAGCTCAAACAATGCAGCACGGCGATGACATGTTACTTTGTCAAAGACCGTGCCATTCCGGTACCAAAATTTTCCATCGGTCTTTACTTGAGAGAATAATGGTGACATGTCGTAGACAGTATCTGGAATTATCATGCCTTCATTGGCGAGGACACCAGCAGTAATTGAATGGTTTCCACCGAATACAAAAGCTATATTCCAGGGAAGCCAAATCATTACTCGGTAGTTCATTTCATCCTGCTCCCAAGGGTTTCCCGCATGGAACCCTATGGAAGATAATGCGGATACATAACGATTGTAGTTCCAAGGACAAGGTAATATTAATGATGTAGATAGATCAGCAACATAGCTCGTTTCGTGGGTTAAACATGACTGTAGAGCATCATAATCAAGTACATCAAAAATATCTGAGAAAAAGAATTTATATGGGTTAACAAAGTCATCAGAGCGTGCATCCGTACCTTCTTCAGCTACCGCTATCAGTAAGTCACTTTGAATGTTTCTTCCGATGGCATTGATTAGCAACGGTATTGACCTCCCTCCGATTGACTGCCCCACAGCAATAATTCTGTTGAATTTCTCATAATTCATTTCTTGGATTTTACGCTGTTCATCCAAAATATGGTTCTTGATAATATGATTTTTCAGCTTACTTAAAAACATGATGATTATCTCGAATTATTGATTATTTGATTTCTGCTGTTCCAAGCAAAATACCTCACACAAGCAGCACTTCGATGGTTTCGCCATGATAAGTACCTATGACCTCAGTTGCCAGGCGGTCACTGTTACGCTGGATATCGCGCGGTGCATAGTTTTGAAGTGGCTTAATATCCAGACGCTGATCTTGAATGACAATATAGGGCATCAAAGCGGTTACGGTTTTCAATGCGGCAGTCGCTGCACCATCTTCATTACGAAATACGATGTTTGCCACAGGCTGTATTTTGGCTGGCCGACGCAGGCGCAACTTTTCCTGAGGGGTATTTGCAATTTTCTGGGCAAGATTACCGACAGGTAAGCTCACGGCACTATTGTCAATGACATCCGTTTGCATAGATGCCAGCAATTTAGTTTTGTCTGGGATCCGCAGTAGCGATTTGCGTTGCCATGAGAAGCGGACAGATTGAAGGTCGGCATTATGCCAGGCACGGATTTGGCGGTACAGATGTAGAGTCATAACACCAGGACACGCATTATGTAGTGCAGAAAAGCGCGCATTCTGATTACCGAACTCACTGATGATGTGGTCCTGTATAGACTGCTTACTAAAGTTAATGGCCGTGATCAGCGCCATGACTTCAGCTGAGAATTCTGGGTTGTCATCCGCGTACCAAAGTACACCGGCAGTTCGACGCGTCGATTTCTGAGAAAGCCCATCCTTAATATGCAGATCGGTGTAAGCTTTTTGGGCCTGCTCGATGGCTTGAGCGCCATACATTAGAATCGGTTCAATACGGGCAACCGGCAGGTTTTCTTCACCATCGGCCACTGGCGGTATAACGCAAACGCGTGCATATAGCGGAGACTTCTCCGCCAGCACTCGATTGAGCAACGCCAAGTCATCTTCCAGGCGATGGAAGGTTTGTGCGATGTTCATAATAATAAATCCCCGAGAAAGGGTAACGTGCTAACCCCCCACCGTGGTGGGGGCTGTATATATATCCATACTTTATACAATTATCAGGCGGGAATGCAAGAATTCGTTATTTCACATGAAGCCGGGGTTTGAGATTAACCGAGGAACGTAGTGTGTTCGGAAACTAGAACTTTGGCGTGATCAACTATCCATGTATGTGCTTCTTTAACTGTGCCAGGGGCATTCTGGGCTGCGTAAGAGCTGGCAAAATTCGGAATGGACTTTCAATCTGGCCGCTAATGTCATTAAACTTGCTACCTGTTCCACTGTGAGGGGTCTGTTGAGAACTATAGCCTGTGCTTTTGCTTGAAGCTTGCTCCGCAGAAACCTAAAAACCAATGCCAGAAGTAGCGTGAACATAATGAATGGAATGCCTTCCGCCAGTGTGTTTTGCGGATTAAGCAGGATAAGGCCGAGCACTCCACTCAGGAGGAAGAAACCAATACTCATCCACTTTAAGACAGGCGTTCCATGTCGATATACAATGAGTTTAATAATCTGGGTATCTGGTAAATCCTTCCCCATCGGTAATGAATATGCTGTTTGTATCGCTTTAGCTAACCCGTCATCTAATTGGCCGAGCGTCAGAGGTTTGTCTTTGTCTTTAACCCAGGCGTCGAACTCTGGTTTCACATCACTCTCTTCTATCAGATCGATATAGAACTGTGTTAGCGGCCATTCTATCTGTTGGTCATAATAGGCTTGTGGTCCACCCGCGTCATCCAGAGCGCGAATTTTAATTGCATACTTAGAGATACCAAACAGCACTACCGCAACAAACAAGATTGCGGAAGCCAGAATCAGTCTGTCTATATCCATGCCGGTAAAGAGCGAGTAAATAAACAGGGCGACACTTACCACTTGCAGCACCGCTGTACCAATAACAAAAAACCAAGCACTCTTGCCCAGAAAGGAAATGCATGCGTCAATATTTAACTTCATCAGATAATTAGCCCGCTTAATAATAGATATTAATAATACCTAAACCACGATCAGCTGCATCAGGAAATGACAGCAAACCGATCTGCTTTTTCCTATGCATGAGAAATTTACCCTGTTGAAATACGCCATGCCATAACCGATATCAGTTCCAACATTACAAATCTAGACCAACATACAATATGATTTAATTAACCCACCGCTGCCACACTGAAGACCTTCTTTACCTACTTTATCGCTGAATTTACCGAATCCCCCGCCTCTTATTTTTTCTCTTTTTTTCTCTCTTTTATCTCTTCTTTTCTCGCGTCTGTCATTCAGGAAGAACTTGCCGATTCCAAATAATGACACCGAACCCAAGCGGGCTTTCATATTATCGCGGAACAATGAGGATAGAGCTCGGGCTGGGTTTTGCCCCAAGCGGAGCGCCGGGGCATGGGGTTATACCCTTTATTGTATGTTGGTCTAGATATTAGGTTATTAAACCTTCTTAATATGACTTTAATTAAAACTGCATTATCATTACTTAAAAATGACAACCTCATCAGGAATAGCAAATGGAACTATTAAAATCAGAAATACCATTCACAATTCATGATAGTGAAATTAGTCAGGGGCCATTTCCAGCAAATGGTTTCCTACCATTATTTGAAACTGATTTTGGCAACGGCGATTACTATGGTTTGTACTGGCCTATCGG
Organism: Proteus sp. NMG38-2; assembly: GCF_020640995.1. Classification (NCBI taxonomy): domain Bacteria; kingdom Pseudomonadati; phylum Pseudomonadota; class Gammaproteobacteria; order Enterobacterales; family Morganellaceae; genus Proteus; species Proteus sp. NMG38-2. The sequence continues at coordinate 57,266 of NZ_CP085482.1, read as the reverse complement.
TCTTGAAAATGAACGCCTTATAGTTTGCGAACTATTTCACGATGAATGGCGTCTCGCCCCCGTTTTTTCAAATGCGTTAATATTGGCGGAGTGCCTGGAAATGGATAATGACTGTCAGGATGATGATTCAGTGATTGACGATCCCCTGCTTGGGGTTGTGTGCCCATTTCATCGAAAAGTCCAAAGTTTGCTTGTAGCCCTTTGATATCAAGGACTACAGCCGATATATAGTTTAATAATATTAATAGACTATGCCGCTAAGCTTAACGACTCTTCTGAAATAAGAGGATCTAAATTCTCCAGTAATCTTTCCAGTACAATATTATCTTTTTTAAGGCCAAAGGTGTAATTACCGGCCAGCTGTATATGCTGCCATGCGACAGGTGATAACTCAGCTATCATATTCACCGCTTCTTGATTATTTTCACGCGCAAATTTTTCAATCAAACTGGATAATAATGCAGAATTATAATAAATAATGCAGTTAGCAATGATACGAGCACAATCATTCCATTGTTCTATCTGGTAATCATCGCCACCTCTGAATTGATTACCATTAATTGACGCAATTGCACGCCGTAATTGATGGTAAGCCTCACCCCGATTAAGTGCTTGTTGGACAAACTGCCTGAGCATTTTGTCATCAACATAATCGAGAACGTATAAACACTTAATTATTCGGTCATATTCACGAAGAGCCGCTAAGGTGCGATTGTTTTTCTTACTGTTAGAAAGCTTAGTAATCACCGTGCTTTGTGTCGTCGTTTTACGGCTTAATGAACAAATTATCCATTGAATATTTTCCCACTCTTCTTGAATGAGTGATAAGTTGAGCGATTTTTTAAGTTTCAGGGAAAGGATTTCATCATACTCGATCTCAAACAATTCATTAAAAACGTGTTTAAATTTTGCATATCGCGGGGCAAACTGATACCCAAAGAGATCAAGGATAGCAAAGTTTACATTGTTAACGCCATGCGTGTCTGTTGCTAATGTTTTGGGCTGAATATGGCTGGTATTATTATAGAGTAAATCGAATGCGTGGTGAGCCTCATATTCATTGGCTGAAATCACTTTCGTATTTATTGGTACATGATTTGAAACTAATGTGAGTGCTGATACGCCTTTCCTTTTTCGGAAATATTTAGCAGAAAAACGGGCTTTAAATGTATTGATTCGGCAACCATGTTTTTGGCCATCAATACTACCAAATGGGGCACTTTCGTTAATCGTATAATATTTGAAAATGGGGAGTTTTGCTAAAGCATCAGCTATCATATCATTAGCTTCACTCGTTGTTTCAGGCCTAATATAACCATCATTGACGGCTCTAAGCACACCGATGGCTCTAGCTGATATTGATGACATATGATGAACACCATAGTTTGAGCCATTTCCAAATATGCAAGCGAGTAAATCGCCCTCTTTGGCCTTAGTGTTTTTCTTTTTTGATGCGATATTTTTAAATGCATCTAAGTAACCCGTTTTTTGATGAACATAGTCCATAATTTCAATGATCCCCATATGTTGGAGCTGGTTATATATGGGATTATCAATGTCATCTTTCCAGCGTTTATTCGCCAGTTTCCATGTTAACTGATTTGAACGCGGTTGAAGTGTCACGAAATCATTGGCTCCATCATGGATATTGCGACCAATTCGCTCCATTTGGTCTCTCAGTTTTTGCGTTAATTCCGAAAGCGTTTGTTGTATCGGTGTATTGAGCCGAGTTAATCCTGTTTTTTGAATGATGACATGGCTTTTTTTCCACTCGGTGGCTGAAATCAGATCATCGTCTAAACGCTTGTTGCTGGCGCTTTCATTGATGTAAATATTGTTACTCTCAATCATCCGAGCCACTTTTTGGTATAAATAGTATTCAAATCGTTGAGTATTAACCTGTTCATCTATCAGGATAAAAGGTTTATCGTTTTTTAACAGTAACCGCTGATCGACGGTAGAAATGTGCTTATCTTTTTGAAGTTCTGATTTTGCTGTTAATAATTGGGAAGATAGTAGTTGTAATCCTGGTTCGCACTCGATATCAATCGCGAGAAAGAGTGACCTCATTGTATTCGCAATTTTTCTGTATTGTGTATCAATGTATAGCCACTCATAATGGGTTTTATCAAAACTATTCTTATTAAGATGTTGACTTATTAACTGAATTTCATCTTTAGACATCATTGCAAATGCATTTTGGCGAATATCACCAAATTGCGTATTGTCACTGACGTTTTCATCAACAAAGAGGTGTAAAATATGGCACTGTTGCAAATAGTCGGTGGTGATAAACTTATCATCCCCTTTTGCTGATGGAGCTGCACATGAACCCATTCAAAGGCCGGCATTTTCAGCGTGACATCATTCTGTGGGCCGTACGCTGGTACTGCAAATACGGCATCAGTTACCGTGAGCTGCAGGAGATGCTGGCTGAACGCGGAGTGAATGTCGATCACTCCACGATTTACCGCTGGGTTCAGCGTTATGCGCCTGAAATGGAAAAACGGCTGCGCTGGTACTGGCGTAACCCTTCCGATCTTTGCCCGTGGCACATGGATGAAACCTACGTGAAGGTCAATGGCCGCTGGGCGTATCTGTACCGGGCCGTCGACAGCCGGGGCCGCACTGTCGATTTTTATCTCTCCTCCCGTCGTAACAGCAAAGCTGCATACCGGTTTCTGGGTAAAATCCTCAACAACGTGAAGAAGTGGCAGATCCCGCGATTCATCAACACGGATAAAGCGCCCGCCTATGGTCGCGCGCTTGCTCTGCTCAAACGCGAAGGCCGGTGCCCGTCTGACGTTGAACACCGACAGATTAAGTACCGGAACAACGTGATTGAATGCGATCATGGCAAACTGAAACGGATAATCGGCGCCACGCTGGGATTTAAATCCATGAAGACGGCTTACGCCACCATCAAAGGTATTGAGGTGATGCGTGCACTACGCAAAGGCCAGGCCTCAGCATTTTATTATGGTGATCCCCTGGGCGAAATGCGCCTGGTAAGCAGAGTTTTTGAAATGTAAGGCCTTTGAATAAGACAAAAGGCTGCCTCATCGCTAACTTTGCAACAGTGCCGAAAATCTCATATGATCAGAATTACAATCCTGTTGAAAAAGAAGTTACACCTTTTGAAAACTTCAAAAAAGTTCTAGGACGATCAGAAAAGAAAGAATTTTCTACAGACTTCACTTTAGTAGACAAGCAAGAAAAATTGATCAAAGCATATCTGCAAGATCACCGCCACCATATTGAAGATAAGCGGGAGATATACGGAATTAACTCGAAGATACATGCTTTAACTTCAGAGAATCGTACATTCACGAAGGAAGAAATTGTTACCGAGGTTCGTGCGAATCTTAAATCTAAATCTATTTTAGGTGATGAGATCGGTAGCATTAGAGGTATGAAAATTGCAAAAGGTGAGCTTCTCAAACTTGAGGAAGGGTTACAGATCAAGACTGGATTCTTTAAGAAAGAAACCTTTGAGAAGGGAACAGAATTAAAGGTTCTTGATGCCTACAAGATGAAAGATAAACCAATGATTAAAGCTCGAATCAATGATATGGAATATGAGATTCCATTTGAAAAACTTTCTGTTAAGTATTCAGATCGGTACTTCACAGAGTTTAAAGATCAGAGCGCACACCGTTTTACTGCCCGCAATAAAACTGAAGTTTATAGCGAGTACCGTGAGCAGTTATTGAAGCAAAAGATTACTGCACCGGAAGAAAATTTGAATGCTCCTAATCACAAGATGAAGCTGCAAAGCAATCTTAATACTACCCCTAGAAATACACCTAGAATCTAACTTCACCTGGCATAAGCAAGTGAAAATAACAAACCATAAAAGACTTTTTAATGAGTAAAGATGATCATGATAAATTTGTATTATTCCTGATAGTTGTAGGCTTTATCGTGTTAGTTGTTTGCGGTCTTGCGTGGCAGGGAGCAGGCATCTTTAACTTGCCTTTCACAGTGATGCTATGGACTATCATTAGATTAATTATCGTGGTATCGCTTGTATTTATTACTGGAAAATTCGGTCTATCAAGAGAGTTTACTTTCCCCGCAGCAGCAGTAGGTTTAGCTTTTAGTTTATTCCCTGTCCTTGATCATATTGCGTTAGGTTATTCTGCTAAAAATTTCTATGAAACCACTAATTTTATGGGGCAAACGGTTCGGGAATTTGGTGCCAGTAAAATTACGGTCTGGTGGGGTTCGATTTATGCCAAAATAGCCTATGCTAGCCTTGCAGGTTTAATTGGATATGGTGTTAAGGTCGCCACTGATGATTAAAAAAGAAAAACCAACTTGAAGTTGGTTTTTTTGGCACTGTTGCAAATAGAGATTTGAGTCGATGATGTTCCCTTTAAAAAGTACTTAGAGACCGAAAACCCTGTTGATTAGACACACTTCACCCTGAGGCTGACCATAATAAAATGACGATGCTTGTCCTTTACGTAGTGCACGCATGACTTCAATACCTTTAATTGTGGCATAAGCCGTCTTCATAGATTTGAATCCTAATGTGGCCCTGATGATCCGCTTTAGCTTGCCATGATCACATTCAATCACGTTATTTTTATACTTAATCTGCCTGTGCTCAAGGTCTGGTGGACATTTACCTTCCCGTTTTAACCGTGATAAAGCACGTCCATATGTGGGTGCTTTATCCGTGTTGATCACTTGTGGAATTTGCCACTTCTTCACATTATTTAAAATTTTTCCAAGAAAACAATATGCTGATTTGGTATTACGTCTAGAAGAAAGATAAAAATCAATGGTATCGCCACGTTGATCGACTGCACGATACAGATAAGACCATCGTCCATTCACTTTTACATAGGTTTCATCAATATGCCACGAGCTCAGATCTGTAGGATTACGCCAATACCAGCGTAAACGTTTTTCTATTTCAGGAGCATAACGTTGAACCCAACGGTAAATAGTCGTGTGATCAACATTCACACCCCGTTCGGCCAGCATTTCCTGCAGTTCACGATAGCTAATGCCATATTTACAATACCAGCGCACAGCCCAAAGAATGATTTCGCCCTGAAAATGCCGACCATGGAAAGGATTCATATGCTGCACCTTTAGCTAAAACAGTCTTCAGCTTACCATTCGTGGTTATTTGCAACAGTGCCATATATTGATAGTCATCACCTTAAGGTCGCAAATTCAATCAGAAAGCTTTTTATGGCTATTGATATTGTCTATGACAAAGAAACGTCGGTTATTGGACAGCAGATGACTACAAGTAGGAATGATCTTAAGGGTAAGGGTAAGCTCGATACTAAAGATCTAAGAGTAATATACCCATCTGAGAAAAACTACATTGTGAAGGAAGGCATTGTTAATTCGCAACGCTTCGAGTTCCATATGTACAATCGGGTATCCAATAATCTAGAAAATGGCCTTTTTTACTCGTCAGAAAGTGAGCAAAATAAACGACTAGAAGATGATTTAATAGAGCTTAGGGAATGGAATGAGAATAAATCAAGTTTGATAGAAAAAACAGGGCTTGAACGACTGATTAGCCCAATAGAGCAGACTTTAGCTAATTTAGATATAGATTTTAATACAAAGCTGAGTCATGTTAGCCTCAACATAAATTCAGATGCGAATGACTTTGTCAAAAAGCAGCCACAGTCAAATCGGTTACAATGGAGTTTAGCCAGTAAAAAGTGGAAGACCAGCATTGATAATCCGATTTACCGGCAAATAAAAAACACTGGAATAATTGATATCATGAAGTTTGTGAACAATGAAACGGGTTTTTTGTCTGTTTTTAATGCTGTCTCATCCAGAAAAAACACTCTAGAAGCCGATAATAATGATCTTCTTGCTTGTATCTTTGGTAACGGTGCAAACTATGGAGTTCACCGAATAGCGTCTGCGTCAGACCGAAGTATTGGCATACTACGTGACGTCAATGATATGTTTATTCGACCAGATACGACTGAAAAAGCCAATACAGTCATCTCGGATGCTATTGCTGACCTTTCTATTTTTAACTATTGGACGATAAACGAAAAATCACCATTTGGAAGTGTAGATGGGCAAAAGCATACTTGCCGAATCAATACATTCAAAGCACGTTTTTCAGCTAAATACTTTAGAAAGGGAAAAGGGGTTTCCGCAATGACTCTTGTATCTAATCATGTTCCATTAGCAACGACGATCATTTCACCTAACGAGTATGAAGGTCATTTTGCATTTGACCTGTTGTACAATAATGCCAGTGAAATACAACCAAAATCACTCGCAACAGATAATCATGGTATCAATAACGTCAATTTTGCAATATTGGATATATTTGGGTATCAATTTTCCCCACGTTATGCAAAATTCAAAAAAATATTTGATGGTTTGTTTGAAGTGGAACTGGAAGATGAGCAATTAATGATTAGGCTTAAAAAACAGTTTAACTTTAATCTCATTATGCAAGAATGGGAATGCATACAGCACATTATTTGTTCTTTAAGTCGAAAAACAACAGTGCAAAGTACAGTAATAAAAAAATTATCTAATTCAAAACGTAATAATAAGACATTAGCTGCACTTAGAGAATATGATCGAATCATCAAATGCATTTACATTCTCGATTATGTTGATAATAAAACGCTAAGACAATTTGTTCAGCAGGCCCTGAACAGAGGGGAAGCTTATCATCAGTTGAGAAGAGCCATTGCATCTGTTAATGGAAATCAATTCCGAGGTGGGGATGATTATCAAATAGATCAATGGAATGACTGTGCAAGATTAATAGCAAATTGCGTTATTTACTATAATTCAGCACTATTATCAGGCTTAGTTGATAAATTCGAAAAAGAAAATAATCAAAAAGCCATTGATATTCTGACTAATCTGTCACCAGTAGCATGGGGGCACATCCTGCTAGGCGGTAATTATTCGTTTGAAGATAAGGCAGCTATCACAAATTTAAATAACCTTTTAGACGATGTCGACTTACTAAGTGATGATGACGAGATTTGATACTAAAACGTTATCAATCGCGTAAGTGAAGATAAAAAAAAGTATTCGTTTTATTCTGTCTAAATGAATGCTTTTTTATTTTAAATTCAATTAGATAATTATGATTGGTGGGAAGTTTGGGTGAAATGGGCGCAAAACCCCATTGCGAAGCAAAAGATAATCGGATAAAATGTAGCAATTCATATTCGTAAGCGTGGAGTAATCAGATGGGAAATTCCAAGTCAGCAGACAAGTAAGCCGCAACAACCAGTATTGTTGTTGCGGCGCTCTGTAAGGCTAGTCTCATCTGATTGCTGACGAGCAGACGTCGCCCGGTATTCCTTAATCGAGGGTTGATTCGTCATGACCACCACACGCCCCGCGTGGGCCTATACGCTGCCGGCAGCACTGCTGCTGATGGCTCCTTTCGACATCCTCGCTTCACTGGCGATGGATATTTATCTCCCTGTCGTTCCAGCGATGCCCGGCATCCTGAACACGACGCCCGCTATGATCCAACTCACGTTGAGCCTCTATATGGTGATGCTCGGCGTGGGCCAGGTGATTTTTGGTCCGCTCTCAGACAGAATCGGGCGACGGCCAATTCTACTTGCGGGCGCAACGGCTTTCGTCATTGCGTCTCTGGGAGCAGCTTGGTCTTCAACTGCACCGGCCTTTGTCGCTTTCCGTCTACTTCAAGCAGTGGGCGCGTCGGCCATGCTGGTGGCGACGTTCGCGACGGTTCGCGACGTTTATGCCAACCGTCCTGAGGGTGTCGTCATCTACGGCCTTTTCAGTTCGATGCTGGCGTTCGTGCCTGCGCTCGGCCCTATCGCCGGAGTATTGATCGGCGAGTTCTTGGGATGGCAGGCGATATTCATTACTTTGGCTATACTGGCGATGCTCGCACTCCTAAATGCGGGTTTCAGGTGGCACGAAACCCGCCCTCTGGATCAAGTCAAGACGCGCCGATCTGTCTTGCCGATCTTCGCGAGTCCGGCTTTTTGGGTTTACACTGTCGGCTTTAGCGCCGGTATGGGCACCTACTTCGTCTTCTTCTCGACGGCTCCCCGTGTGCTCATAGGCCAAGCGGAATATTCCGAGATCGGATTCAGCTTTGCCTTCGCCACTGTCGCGCTTGTAATGATCGTGACAACCCGTTTCGCGAAGTCCTTTGTCGCCAGATGGGGCATCGCAGGATGCGTGGCGCGTGGGATGGCGTTGCTTGTTTGCGGAGCGGTCCTGTTGGGGATCGGCGAACTTTACGGCTCGCCGTCATTCCTCACCTTCATCCTACCGATGTGGGTTGTCGCGGTCGGTATTGTCTTCACGGTGTCCGTTACCGCGAACGGCGCTTTGGCAGAGTTCGACGACATCGCGGGATCAGCGGTCGCGTTCTACTTCTGCGTTCAAAGCCTGATAGTCAGCATTGTCGGGACATTGGCGGTGGCACTTTTAAACGGTGACACAGCGTGGCCCGTGATCTGTTACGCCACGGCGATGGCGGTACTGGTTTCGTTGGGGCTGGTGCTCCTTCGGCTCCGTGGGGCTGCCACCGAGAAGTCGCCAGTCGTCTAACCGACGACTGGTAGCAGGCCCGCTCCGATGCGGCGCACTAACCATCGAAACCTCGTGAATGTCGGTATCCTGTCTGGCAGGATACCGCTCATTTCCCTTGTTCAGTTCATCGCCGTCGCCGAGCATCTGAATTTTCGGCATGCGGCCAAGGCACTTGGTATCAGCCAGTCGAGCGTCAGCGCGCGTGTGAAAGCGCTGGAGGATAACCTTGGTGTCCTGCTATTTGAGCGCCATGCGCGGGGCGTTCGGCTAACAGACGCAGGCAGGCACTTCATGGAGCGTGTCACGGCGGGTGTCGATCAACTCGATCACGCAGTGAAGACCGCGGAGTGACGGGCACTGGCTGGCAATGTCTAGCAACGGCAGGCATTTCGGCTGAGGGTAAAAGAACTTTCCGCTAAGCGATAGACTGTATGTAAACACAGTATTGCAAGGACGCGGAACATGCCTCATGTGGCGGCCAGGACGGCCAGCCGGGATCGGGATACTGGTCGTTACCAGAGCCACCGACCCGAGCAAACCCTTCTCTATCAGATCGTTGACGAGTATTACCCGGCATTCGCTGCGCTTATGGCAGAGCAGGGAAAGGAATTGCCGGGCTATGTGCAACGGGAATTTGAAGAATTTCTCCAATGCGGGCGGCTGGAGCATGGCTTTCTACGGGTTCGCTGCGAGTCTTGCCACGCCGAGCACCTGGTCGCTTTCAGCTGTAAGCGTCGCGGTTTCTGCCCGAGCTGTGGGGCGCGGCGGATGGCCGAAAGTGCCGCCTTGCTGGTTGATGAAGTACTGCCTGAACAACCCATGCGTCAGTGGGTGTTGAGCTTCCCGTTTCAGCTGCGTTTCCTGTTTGGGGTCGTTTGCGGGAAGGGGCGGAATCCTACGCTAAGGCTTTGGCCAGCGATATTCTCCGGTGAGATTGATGTGTTCCCAGGGGATAGGAGAAGTCGCTTGATATCTAGTATGACGTCTGTCGCACCTGCTTGATCGCGGCCGCGATAGCTAGATCGCGTTGCTCCTCTTCTCCATCCGCGTTCCAAGCTGCGGAAAGGCACCCATAAGCGTACGCCTGGTCGAGCAGGCGACGCGGATCGACGTCCAGCGCACGAGAGAATGCGTCCGCCATCTGTGCAATGCGTCTAGGATCGAGACAAAGGTCGTCTCTGTCAGCCGGATCGTAGAACATATTGGCGGCGCCAAAGCCCACTTCACCGACCAGACCGACGGGATCTATCACCAGCCAGCCGCGACTGGAGAACATGATGTTTTCATGATGCAGATCGCCATGTAGCCCACGCAGTTCCGAGGCATTGCTCATCATTTGATCGGCTATAATCGCCGCGTGGACGTAGTCAGTTTGACAACCTGCGTTTTGATCATCGCGCGCCCGCTGAAACAAAGCTGCAAAGCGATCCCGGATCGGGAGAAGGGCAGAAGGCAGGGGTTCCTCAGATGCGGCATACAGCTTCGCCATTAGTTCCGCTGCAATTTCGGTCGCCTGGTAGTCGCCGTGCTCGGCAACGATGTGAGAGAGCATTCGCTCCCCGGCATATTCGAGCAACATCAGATTGTTCTCACGACCGAGCAACCGGACTGCTCCCCTCCCATTGCGCCATACCAGATAGTCGGCCCCGCGCAGTTCATCAGCAATGTCTTCTATAGGTTTCAATCCCTTGACGATTGCAGGAGTCCCGTCTGGCAATGAAACTTTCCAAACGAGGCTGGAAAAGGTGTCCGCAATGAGAACAGGTTGCGAAACGTGCCAATGAGCAGGAAAAACAGGCGGCATGAACATCAACCCCAAGTCAGAGGGTCCAATCGCAGATAGAAGGCAAGGCGTTCGCGGTCGGGGGCTTCGATCCCCAATACATTGAATAGGACAGCGAAGGCGCGCTCTGCTTCATCTGGCGCTGCCCAGTTCTCTTCGGCGTTAGCAATCATGAGTGCCAAATCGGCATAGCGATCTGCTGTTCCGAGCCGCCCAAGGTCGATCAGACCCGTGCATTGAAGAGTTTTAGGGTCCACCATGAAGTTCGGCATGCAGGGATCACCATGGCAAACAACCATATCGGTGCGCTCTTGGTCGAGCCGCACCGGTAGCTCTCGTTCGACACGAGCCAAAAGATCGAGCTGCGGCGTACTCTTGTCCTCGTCCGGTAAGAAGTCGGGATTGACGGCATTGCGGGACACCACATCAACGGCGCGTCCGAACATTCGCGACAGCCTGCGCTCAAACGGACATTGATCAACCGATAGGCTGTGAACAGCGCCAAGTTGCTGCCCCATTGACGGCCACGCTTTGAGCAAATCCGCTCCAGACAGATCAGCCGCCGGTACTCCCGGAATTGCCGTTATCACCAAGCATGCACCCTCCTGTTCCTCCTGCCAGTTGATGACCTCGGGGCAAGCCACACCTCGACCTTTGAGCCAAATGAGGCGGTCACGCTCTCCAGCGAGCTCACCGCGGCGGGAAGCAGGTGCGATTTTCGCGAAGGCATGCCCGTCACCACGTCGAAAAACAAAATCACCAGATTCTCCGCCTCTGACAGGCAACCAGTCAGAATGCGATTCACCAAAAAAAATATTAGTTCGATTCAATGGAGGTTCCTTCAGTTTTCTGATGAAGCGCGAATATAGAGAAATATCCCGAATGTGCAGTTAACGAATTCTTGCGGTTTCTTTCAGCGCCGCCAATACCGCCAGCCCGTCGCGCAAGGGGCGCGGCTCGTGTGTGCGGATGAAGTCAGCTCCACCTGCGGCGGCGGCAAGCTCTGCAGCGAGTGTCGCGGCCCCGACATCCCCCGGACCACGGCCTGTGAGCGCGCGCAGAAAGGATTTGCGCGAAACAGACAGAAGCACCGGCAAATCGAAGCGCAGCCGCAATTCATCGAACCGCGCCAGCACCGAGAGCGAGGTTTCGGGAGCAGCCCCCAGAAAAAACCCCATGCCGGGATCAAGGACAAGGCGGTTGCGTTTGATACCGGCACCCGTCAGCGCCGCGATGCGCGCGTCAAAGAACGCCGCAATGTGATCCATGATGTCGCCAGCGGGTGCCTCGCGCCGATCTGCCTGCCCGTCTTGCACCGAATGCATAACGACGAGTTTGGCAGATGATTTCGCCAATTGCGGATAGAACGCAGCGTCTGGAAAACCGCGAATATCATTGAGATAGGCCACACCACGCGACAAGGCATAGGCTTGCGTCGCGGGTTGATAACTGTCGAGCGAGACGGGAATGCCATCTGCCTTGAGCGCGTCCAGCACCGGCGCGATACGCGCGATTTCTGTGTCGGACGAAACAGGCGCGGCGTCGGGATTGCTGGATGCCGGACCGAGGTCGATCACATCTGCCCCCTCGGCCATCAGCTTACGCGCCTGCGCAATGGCTGCGTCTGGCGCCAGATACCGGCCTCCATCGGAGAAACTGTCCGAGGTTATGTTGACGATGCCGAAAATGATGAGCGATTTATTCATGGGGGCTTCTATAATAATAATAATCGAGCATGAGTCTCATACGGATGCTCGGGTCGAAAGGGAATCCCCAGGCGAGTAACCTGTTTGCGGTGATCCATTAGCTGCAGGAGCAGAATAGCATACATCTGGAAGCAAAGCCAGGAAAGCGGCCTATGGAGCTGTGCGGCAGCGCTCAGTAGGCAATTTTTCAAAATATTGTTAAGCCTTTTCTGAGCATGGTATTTTTCATGGTATTACCAATTAGCAGGAAAATAAGCCATTGAATATAAAAGATAAAAATGTCTTGTTTACAATAGAGTGGGTATCGGAGACGAAGAAGGACAAGGTACATGCTGACCGATACCAAGCTGCGCAATCTCAAGCCCAGGGACAAACTCTACAAAGTGAATGACCGGGAAGGTCTCTATGTGGGGGTCGCCTCAGAAAACGGAATCTATGGTCACTCCCGTTTTTGCAACACCGATTTTGACGACAAGTTGGCTTGCTTGAATCTATCCGGCGTCTGAATGGGATTTTATTCCCGCGCCTCGATGAGTTCCGCGCCTGATGAACCTCCAGAAAATATACGGCTTCAATGAGCCTTTCCGTTTTACAGGTTCCTCAACAGGCCGGTGGGCCGTTAGTATCATCAATATCAGTATTCGCAAAACCAGATGAATGATTGTTTAAACTGGTGTATTTCTGCCTTTATGCTTCGTAAGTTTGCTGTCGCGCCGTCAGTGCCCAGGCTATTCTGGCCAGCTTGTTTGCCAGAGCACAGGTGACGACAAAGTTGCTTTTCCGACACAACAACTCCCTGACCCAGTCGGCCAACTTGCCAGACTGGTGTTCCAGTTTTTGTATGAATACCCTGGCACACTGAACCAACAAAGTTCGGATCTTTTTGTTGCCCCGCTTGCTAATCCCTAACAATGTCGTCCGACCTCCCGTGCTGTACTGTCGGGGTACCAGCCCTGTTGCCGCCGCAAAGTCACGGCTGCTGGCGTACTGCTTCCCGTCGCCAATCTCAGTTGAAATAGTACTGGCAGTCAGCGTTCCAACGCAGGGAATACTCAGCAAGCGCTGTCCAACCTCATCTTCGTCCAACTTTCGTTTCAACTGAGATTCCAGATCTTTAATCTGCTCAACAAGATAGTGATAATGCTGTTGTAATTTCAGCAGTAACTGGCTGAGATAAAGAGGCAAACTACTGTCCTCAAGAAGGGTACTCAGTCGACTAATAACGGCAGCACCTCGCGGAACGCTGATACCAAATTCCAGCAGAAAAGCATGCATCTGATTAGTTGTTTTCACCTTATCCTGAACCAGGGATTCACGGACACGATGCAGAGCTCGCATTGCCTGCTGAGATTCGGTTCTGGGCTGCACGAAACGCATAGATGGACGTGATGCTGCTTCACAGATAGCTTCAGCATCAACGAAGTCATTTTTGTTGCTTTTAACGAATGGGCGGACAAATTGCGGTGATATCAGCTTTGGAAAATGCCCTAACTCTTCCAGCTTGCGTGCCATAAAGTGAGAACCGCCACAGGCTTCCATCGCGATGGTTGTTGCCGGGCATGTCGCCAGAAATTCGATTAGCTTTGGTCGGGTGAATTTTTTACGGTAAACGGCCTTCCCACGATGATCCTGACAATGAATATGGAAAGAGTTCTTACCCAGATCGATACCAATAAGCGCAATGTTTTCCATGATGGTTCTCCGAATGAAAGCCTGTCCTCAGCATAGTACTGGGAAGGAGGGAGTGACCATCTCATTAAATAAAGCACGCTAAGCCGGTTGCAGCGGTCGTAGCGGCCTGAACTTGCCCGCGCCGATCTTGGCGCTGCTGCGCCAGAGGTAATCGCCGGTGAGGTTGATGTGCTCCCAACCGAGCGGCGACAGGTACTGCAACAGCGCGTCATCAACGGCATGGCCGTTGCCACGCAGCGCGTGCGCAGCCCGTTCCAGATAGACCGTGTTCCACAACACGACGGCAGCCGTTACCAGATTGAGGCCGCTAGCCCGGTAGCGCTGCTGCTCGAAACTGCGGTCGCGGATTTCACCCAGGCGGTTGAAAAACACTGCCCTGGCCAGCGCATTGCGCGCCTCGCCCTTGTTCAGGCCGGCATGCACGCGGCGGCGCAGTTCCACGCTTTGCAGCCAGTCCAGGATGAACAGCGTGCGCTCGATGCGGCCCAGCTCGCGGAGCGCCACGGCCAGGCCGTTCTGGCGTGGGTAGCTGCCGAGCTTTCGGAGCATCAGGGAGGCCGTCACCGTGCCCTGCTTGATCGAGGTGGCCAGCCGCAGGATTTCGTCCCAATGGGCGCGGACGTGCTTGATGTTGAGCGTGCCGCCGATCATGGGTTTCAGCGCGTCATAGGCGGCGTCGCCCTTCGGGATGTAGAGCTTGGTGTCGCCCAGGTCGCGGATGCGCGGCGCGAAGCGGAAGCCCAGGAGGTGCATCAGGGCGAAGACGTGATCGGTGAAGCCCGCCGTGTCGGTGTAATGCTCCTCGATCCGCAAGTCGGACTCGTGGTACAGCAGGCCGTCGAGCACGTAGGTCGAATCGCGCACGCCGACGTTCACGACCTTGGTGTGAAATGGCGCGTACTGGTCAGAAATGTGGGTGTAGAACGTCCGCCCTGGGCTGCTCCCGTATTTCGGGTTGATGTGGCCGGTGCTCTCGGCCTTGCTGCCGGTGCGGAAGTTCTGGCCGTCCGACGATGAGGTGGTGCCGTCGCCCCAGTGCTCGGCGAAGGGATGGCGGAACTGTGCGTTGACCAGATCGGCCAGCGCCGCCCCGTAGGTTTCGTCGCGGATGTGCCAGGCTTGCAGCCAAGCCAGCTTGGCGTAGGTCGTGCCGGGGCAAGACTCCGCCATCTTGGTCAGGCCCAGGTTGATCGCGTCGGCGAGGATCGTGGTCAGCAACAGGTTCTTGTCTTTGGCCGGGTCGCCCGATTTCAGATGCGCGAAATGCCGAGTGAAGCCCGTCCATTCGTCCACCTCCAGCAGCAGTTCGGTGATCTTGACGTGCGGCAGGATCATTGCCGTCTGGTCGATCAGCGCTTGGGCGGTGTCGGGTACCGCCGCGTCGAGCGGCGTGATCTTCAAGCCTGACTCGGTGATGATGGCGTCCGGCAGCTCGTTGGCCGTCGCCATACGGTTGACGGTGGCAAGCTGTGTTTCCAGCAGCGTCAGCCGGTCGTTCAGGTACCGGTTGCAGTCGGTGGCCACGGCCAGCGGCAATTCGCTGGCCTGCTTGAGGCTGGCGAATTTCGCGGGCGGCACCAGGTAGTCCTCGAAGTCCTTGAACTGGCGCGACCCCTGCACCCAGATGTCGCCGGAACGCAACGCGTTCTTCATCTCCGACAGCGCGCACAGTTCGTAGTAGCGCCGGTCGATGCCGGTGTCGGTCATGACCAGCTTCTGCCAGCGCGGCTTGATGAACTCGGTCGGCGCGTCGGCGGGCACCTTGCGGGCGTTGTCGCTGTTCATGCCGCGCAGCACCTCGATGGCGTCGAGCACGTCCTTCGCGGCGGGAGCGGCCCGCAGCTTGAGCACGGCAAGGAATTCCGGCGCGTAGCGGCGCAGCGTGGCGTAGCTTTCGCCGATGCGGTGCAGGAAATCGAAGTCCTCGGGCTGCGCAAGCTTCTGCGCTTCGGTGACGCTCTCGGCGAAGGCATCCCAGGACATGACGGCCTCGATGGCGGCGAACGGATCGCGGCCCGCCTGCTTGGCCTCGATCAGCGCCTGGCCGATGCGGCCGAACAGCCGCACCTTGGCGTTGATCGCCTTGCCGGACGCCTGGAATTGCTGCTGATGCTTGTTCTTGGCGGCGTTGAACAGCTTGCCCAGGATGCGGTCGTGCAGGTCGATGATTTCGTCGGTGACGGTGGCCATGCCCTCGATGGCAAGCGCCACCAGGGTGGCATAGCGTCGCTGCGCCTCGAACTTGGCCAGGTCGGCGGGCGTCATCTGGCCACCCTCACGGGCGATCTTGAGCAGGCGGTTCTGGTGCACCGACCGCTCGATGCCAGAAGGCAGGTCGAGCGCCTGCCACGCTTTGAGGCGTTCGATGTGTTCCAGCATGTGCCGCGAATTCGGTTTGACGGGCGATTGGCGCAGCCAGGCCAGCCAGGTCGTTTTGCCGTTGTCCCGACGCTTGAGCAGATCGTCGAGGCGGCGGCGATGCGCGTCCGACAGCGGTTCGGCCAAGGCATCGTAGATGCGCCGGTTGGCGCGGGTGATTGCTTCGGCGCTCGCCCGCTCGACGGCGTTGAGGGCAGGCAGAATGACCGACTGCTGCCGCAGGTGCTCGATCAAGGTGCTGGCCAGCACGATGCCCTTGTCGGTCTGCAAGGCCATCTCGGTCAGCAACTGGACGGCCTGCCGGTAGTGGCCCATGGTAAAGGGCTGGAAGCCGAACACCGTTTGCAGTTCGACCAGGTGCTCGCGCCGGGTCTGCTCCCGCTGCCCGTATTCGTCCCAGCTTTCGACGCTGACCTTGAGCTGGTCGGCGACCAGTTTCGGCACTGTTGCAAAGTTAGCGATGAGGCAGCCTTTTGTCTTATTCAAAGGCCTTACATTTCAAAAACTCTGCTTACCAGGCGCATTTCGCCCAGGGGATCACCATAATAAAATGCTGAGGCCTGGCCTTTGCGTAGTGCACGCATCACCTCAATACCTTTGATGGTGGCGTAAGCCGTCTTCATGGATTTAAATCCCAGCGTGGCGCCGATTATCCGTTTCAGTTTGCCATGATCGCATTCAATCACGTTGTTCCGGTACTTAATCTGTCGGTGTTCAACGTCAGACGGGCACCGGCCTTCGCGTTTGAGCAGAGCAAGCGCGCGACCATAGGCGGGCGCTTTATCCGTGTTGATGAATCGCGGGATCTGCCACTTCTTCACGTTGTTGAGGATTTTACCCAGAAACCGGTATGCAGCTTTGCTGTTACGACGGGAGGAGAGATAAAAATCGACAGTGCGGCCCCGGCTGTCGACGGCCCGGTACAGATACGCCCAGCGGCCATTGACCTTCACGTAGGTTTCATCCATGTGCCACGGGCAAAGATCGGAAGGGTTACGCCAGTACCAGCGCAGCCGTTTTTCCATTTCAGGCGCATAACGCTGAACCCAGCGGTAAATCGTGGAGTGATCGACATTCACTCCGCGTTCAGCCAGCATCTCCTGCAGCTCACGGTAACTGATGCCGTATTTGCAGTACCAGCGTACGGCCCACAGAATGATGTCACGCTGAAAATGCCGGCCTTTGAATGGGTTCATGTGCAGCTCCATCAGCAAAAGGGGATGATAAGTTTATCACCACCGACTATTTGCAACAGTGCCCTTTATTTAATGAGATGGTCACTCCCTCCTTCCCGGTACTATGCTGAGGACAGGCTTTCATTCGGAGAACTATCATGGAAAACATTGCGCTCATTGGTATCGATCTGGGTAAAAACTCTTTCCATATTCATTGCCAGGATCGTCGCGGGAAGGCTGTTTACCGTAAAAAATTTACCCGGCCAAAGTTGATCGAATTTTTGGCGACATGCCCCGCTACAACCATCGCAATGGAAGCCTGTGGCGGTTCTCACTTTATGGCACGCAAGTTGGAAGAGTTGGGGCATTCCCCAAAGCTGATATCACCACAATTTGTCCGCCCGTTCGTTAAAAGCAATAAAAACGACTTTGTCGACGCCGAAGCTATTTGTGAAGCTGCATCGCGTCCGTCTATGCGTTTTGTGCAGCCCAGAACGGAATCTCAGCAGGCAATGCGGGCTCTGCATCGTGTCCGTGAATCCCTGGTTCAGGATAAGGTAAAAACAACCAATCAAATGCATGCTTTTCTGCTGGAATTTGGCATTAGCGTTCCCCGAGGAGCTGCCGTTATTAGCCGACTGAGTACCATTCTTGAGGATAATAGTTTGCCTCTTTACCTCAGCCAGTTATTGCTGAAATTACAACAGCATTATCACTATCTTGTTGAGCAGATTAAAGATTTGGAATCCCAGTTGAAACGAAAGTTGGACGAAGATGAGGTTGGACAGCGCTTGCTGAGCATTCCCTGCGTCGGAACACTGACAGCGAGTACTATTTCAACTGAGATTGGCGACGGGAAGCAGTACGCCAGCAGCCGTGACTTTGCGGCGGCAACAGGGCTTGTACCTCGGCAGTACAGCACGGGAGGTAGGACGACATTGCTGGGAATTAGTAAGCGAGGTAATAAAAAGATCCGAACTTTGTTGGTTCAATGTGCCAGGGTATTCATACAAAAACTGGAACACCAGTCTGGCAAATTGGCCGATTGGGTCAGGGATTTACTGTGCCGGAAAAGCAACTTTGTCGTCACTTGTGCTCTGGCAAACAAGCTGGCCAGAATAGCCTGGGCCCTAACGGCACGACAGCAAACTTATGTAGCATAACGGCAGAAATACACCGGTTTAAAGAATTACTGATCTGGTTTTGCGAATACTGATATTGATGATACTAACGGCCCACCGGCCTGTTGAGGAACCTGTAAAACGGAAAGGCTCATTGAAGCCGTATATTTTCTGGAGGTTCATCAGGCGCGGAACTCATCAAGGCGCGGGAATAAAATCCCATTCAGACGCCGGATAGATTCAAGCAAGCCAACTTGTCGTCAAAATCGGTGTTGCAAAAACGGGAGTGACCATAGATTCCGTTTTCTGAGGCGACCCCCAGTATTCCGGCTTTCACGGCATCGTTATCCCCGGTACGTTGCGTGACTCTATCTTTGTGCTGGAAGGGCTTCTGGAGCAGCAGACGGGGCTGAATCCGGTGGAGATTATGACGGACACTGGAGGGTCCAGCGACATTATCTTTGGCCTGTTCTGGCTGCTGGGCTACCAGTTTTCGCCCCGCCTGGCAGATGCCGGTGAGGCGGTATTTTGGCGTGCAGATAAAAATGCGAACTACGGGGTACTGGATGAGCTGGCGCGGGGATGCGTTGAACTGTCAAAGATAGAAACCCAATGGGATGAAATGATGAGGGTTTCCGGTTCTCTGAAGCTGGGTACAGTCCACGCCTCAGAACTTGTGGGCTCGCTTTTAAAAAGTTCCCGTCCGTCAGGGCTGGCGCAGGCGATTATGGAGGTGGGACGGGTCAACAAGACGCTGTACCTCCTCAACTACATTGATGATGAAGAATATCGTCGCAGGATACTGACTCAGCTTAACCGGGGAGAAGGCCGTCACGCCGTGGCAAGGGCGATCTGTTACGGCCAACGTGGTGAGATTAGAAAACGTTACCGTGAGGGGCAGGAGGATCAACTGGGTGCGCTGGGGCTTGTCACTAACGCAGTTGTATTGTGGAACACGCTTTATATGCAGGAAGCGCTATCACATTTGCGCAGCGCTGGTGAGATCCCGGAAGACGAGCATATCTCACGCCTGTCGCCACTGATGTACGGTCATATCAACATGCTGGGACATTATACGTTCACGCTGCCGGAAAATATTCTGAAGGGAGAGTTGAGGCCATTAAATTTCAATTCAAACAATGAATTATTGCCTTAACGTGGTTTTTTACACGATTGAACCTCGAACCCCACTAATGGCTCATAATTATTATGATTTTAATTTTTTTGTAGGTGTTTCTGCTGGTTCTACAAATCTTGTTGGTTATTTATCAAAGCAAGTTGGCCGTAGTGAAAAAATCATCAAAAAATATGCTACTAGCTCTGAATTCATTAATCTGAAACGTTATATTAAGGGGGGGCACTTGTGCGATGTCGGGTGGCTGTGGAGAAGCTCATATGACAATGAGCCGTTACATAGACCATTTTTCATGCCGCTTTGGGTAGTGACAACAAATATTACTACGGGGGAGCCCTGCTATTATCAAACTTCGAGTGATAATATTAACCATTCTGCGATCATGGCTTCTTGTGCTATTCCGTTAGTTTATCGTTATTATCCCATGGTTGATGGTATACCAATGACTGATGGAGGGATCGCTGATGCTATTCCTGTCAAGTTTGCTTATCAGCAAGGCGCAAGAGATATTACGGTGATATTATCTCAGCCCTTAGGCTATAGAAAAAAGAAGCCATATATTTTAAAGTGGATGAAATCATTAGAAAAAGAGTATCCTCAATTATATACTGCGATGCTTAAGCGTCATGAAATGTATAATCAAGCGTTAGACTTTATTCAAGCTCCTCCTAAAGATTGCAAAATTAATGTGATTGCCCCCCCACCTTCATTCCCTGTTTCTCGTTTTACTCGATCTAAAGGAAAACTAGAATTAGGGTATCGACAGGGATTGGAAAAAGGTATCTTATTTCTAGAAAACGTATGATTGTTGTTTTCCAATCAATTGATTATTGGAGTGATTTTTGAGTAGTTATTTTCGTTTTATGAGCCAAGAATGGCCGCTTTTAAGCTTTGGCTTTATTACTGTTTTTATCGGTAATATTGGCCAATCATTTTTTTTGAGTTGGTATGGCGCAGATATTCAACAATCACTTAACATTTCTGCTGAGGACTATGGTTTCATTTATGCCATTGCCACGTTGTGCAGTAGTGCCGTCATTTTTATGGTTGGCGGCCTTGTTGACCGTTGGGCTTTGCATAAAGTGGTTATTGTCGTGTCATTTTTACTTTGTGTTTCCTGTTTATTAATGGCGAACATTCAAACTGTGTGGATGTTATTTTTTGCATTTTGGGGACTGAGGCTCGCTGGACAAGGACTCTTTCCACATACCGCGCAAACAACCATGCTTCGAGTTTACACTCACCAAAGGGGGAAAGCGCTTAGCCTTTCTGCTAGCGGAGTTGCCTTCGGTGAAATGGTGCTTCCCATAATTTTAATGACGACTATCGCTTTGCTTGGTTGGAGGTGGAGTTGGTTGATGTTGGCATTGATAGTCATGATTATTTATTTACCAATGGCTTTAACTTTATTAAAAAAGTCGAATACATCTGATAAGAAAAAACCTTTGGAACCCAAAAGCACAAAAACACAAGAGCAAGGGCGTAGAGATGTCGTGAAAGATTGGCGATTTTGGTCGATTATTCCTGCCGTTTTATCCGCTCCATTTATTGTGACGGCCGTATTTATTCAACAAAATTACTTACTGGAACAAAAGGGATGGCCTGCAAGTTTATTAGCGAGTAGTTTCGTTGCATATGGTTTTTTACATTGGGCAAGTTCTATGGTCTCTGGCTCTTTGATTGATCGTTTTCAAGCTAAATCTTTATTACCATTTCTTCCATTACCTTTAATTGCCGGTTTATTAGTCTTAACGTTATTGGATAATTACTGGGCTGCACCTCTATTTATGTCCTTATTTGGTCTAGGCATTGGTAGTTCCAGTCCTGTTATTAGTGCATTATGGGTAGAGATTTATGGGACTCAGCATATTGGAGCAATCCGCTCTATGGTGACCTCAATGATGATCTTTTCTACAGCAGCTGCCCCATGGATATTTGGGATATTTATTGAAAAAGGCTGGACAGCTTCCACTCTATTTGGTTTGTTTAGCGGCCTAACTATGATCGGATTATTACTTCTTATACCTGCTTATCAGTCCTTTAAAGATAAACAGTGTCATAGTGACTAAAAGAGTGTTAAAGATTAATTCATCTAATGATGAAGTGAAAAACCGTTTCTTTTTTGTTCTTACCATATAGACCTTTTGTGATATTCGTGTAACAATTCACACATTATTAATTTTAAAAGGATTGTAAGTTGCATATTACGCCGCCTTAGGCTACCCACCTCTTTCTTCAAAATTGTCACCATTTTGCGTGACTATTATGCCGTTTGCCGGCAGGTACCTTAGTACCATTTATTCTATTAATTTCATTAAATACAATTTCAAAGCAGCATAGTGCGTTCACTAAATTATCTTAGGCTAAATCTGCCTATAGGATCTTGTGTGCATCGATGTCGCTTTCTTTTATGATAGGATTTTCATGTTAGAAAAAATAAAACTTGAATGGTTTTCGAATGTTCGTGGCGATTTGCTCGCGGGTATTGTTGTGGCTTTAGCTCTGATCCCAGAAGCTATTGCTTTTTCTATTATTGCAGGTGTTGACCCTAAAGTTGGTCTTTACGCTTCTTTTTGTATCACTTTCATTATCTCTATTGTGGGTGGCCGCCCCGGAATGATTTCGGCTGCAACGGGTGCGATGGCGTTACTTATGGTCACTTTGGTTAAAGACCACGGTTTAGAGTATTTGTTAGCGGCAACTATGTTAACAGGGGTATTCCAAATCATAGCCGGATATTTAAAACTCGGCAGCTTAATGCGTTTTGTATCACGCTCTGTCGTGACGGGGTTTGTTAATGCATTAGCAATTCTTATCTTTATGGCTCAATTGCCCGAGTTAACCAATGTAACTTGGCATGTTTACGCGATGACAGCAGCAGGGTTAGGAATTGTTTATTTATTCCCATATGTTCCTGCTATCGGTAAAGCGATCCCATCTCCTTTGATTTGCATCATCGTTTTGACAATTGTAGCAAGCGTCTCTGGAATGGATATACGAACTGTTGGTGATATGGGGCAACTTCCCGATACGCTGCCTATTTTCTTATGGCCAGAAGTTCCACTTAATCTTGAAACTTTATTCATTATTTTACCTTATTCATTGGGCCTCGCTATGGTTGGTCTGTTGGAATCAATGATGACCGCCACGATTGTGGATGACCTTACGGATACCAAAAGTAATCGTAATCAAGAGTGTAAGGGACAAGGTATTGCTAACATTGGTGCAGGCTTAATGGGCGGTATGGCTGGTTGTGCCATGATTGGCCAGTCAATTATTAATATTAAATCTGGCGGACGTGGACGATTATCCACCTTAAGCTCCGGTATTTATCTTATCATCATGGTAGTTTTTCTAGATGAATGGCTTAAGCAAATCCCGATGGCAGCGTTAGTTGCAGTAATGATTATGGTAGCAATTGGTACCTTTTCTTGGAGTTCAATTAGAGATCTTAAAAAGCACCCATTATCAACAAATATTGTGATGATAACGACCGTTGTTGTGGTTGTGGCAACGCATAACTTAGCAATTGGTGTTTTTGTCGGGGTGTTATTAGCGACGTTATTCTTTGCCAATAAAATTGGTCGTTTTATGGTGGTAAAAACAGAGTCACCAGTAGATGCAAGCCGAACTTATCAAGTTATGGGACAAGTCTTTTTTGCATCATCAGAGCAATTTATTGAATCATTTGATTTTAAAGAGGTGGTGAATAAAGTTGTGATTGATCTCACTCATGCTCACTTTTGGGATATTACTTCAGTATCATCACTTGATAAGGTGGTGATTAAATTCCGACGCGAAGGAACAGATGTTGAAATTATTGGGATGAGTGAAGCAACAGAAACCATCGTTGATAAGTTTGGTGTGCATAATGATCCTAAAGAAGTCGAAAAGCTCATGGCAGGCCACTAAGGAGAAAGTAATGAATAACGTAATTACCTGTATTGATGGCTCAATCTATGCTGATTCCACTTGCCGTGCTGGCATTTGGGCATCGAATAAATTGAATAAAAAATTGTTGTTGTTACACGCAATTGAGAAAACACCATCAACCCAAGCCGAAGATCTTAGTGGTGCTATTGGCTTAGGCGCTCGTTCATCTTTATTAACTGAAATGGCCAGTTTAGATGAACAAAAAAGCAAATTAGCCTTGGAGTTAGGTAAAGAGATGCTGGAACATGCTTCTCAATTAGCGCAAGCACAAGGTTGTCACACAATTGAAAAAATGCAACGACATAGCGGTATCGTTGAAGCCATTTATGATCTGGAAGAAGAGGCTCGTTTAATTGTGATTGGACGCTCTGGTGAAAGCCATGGTGATAATTTCAATGTGGTGGGCTCTCACATTGAGCAAATTATTCGTCAAGTTCATACTCCTGTTGTTATTGCCAATAAAGAGTTTGCAGCCCCTAAAAGTTTTATGTTGGCTTATGATGGGCGTGAAACCGCAGATAAAGCGGTGAAAACTATTATTGAAGGAGGCTTACTTCATGGTTTGACATGTCATCTTGTCAGTGTGAAAAACAATCAACCTAAACAACAAGAAAAGTTTCAGCAAACCGAAGCTATGCTGAAAGAGAATGGATTTGAAGTATGTTCGAGTTTATTGGAAGGCAATGTATTTAATTCATTGATGGAATATAAATCGAGTCATGATGTTGAAATGCTTGTGATGGGCGCATTTTCACGCTCTAAGCTGGCACAGGTTTTCCTTGGCAGTAATACACTTAAAATGATGGAAAGTACTCAACTACCAATGGTAATTCTTCGCTAAGAAATTTTATTGGTTGTACTATTAGTCCAGCACAATTGAGTGCTGGTCTTTTTTGTCAAATTAAGTGTGATATACCTTATCCCTCCTTAATTCTGGTTCAGAAAATCTTTCCACAGAAGTTTCTGTGCGTTTATTGATGACTCAAGTATCAATGAACAACATGTAAAAATCCGAAGTGCAGTGACACTATTTGCCCCTCAATATCAAGAGTACTTGGTTAAAACGAAAAGGCTAACTCGCAACTCTTGGAATGATCCTGTAATGGCTGCTCTATAAGTTACTGGGTATCAAATGTTTGAGTCTAGTACAGTGAAAGTTGCACGCAGGGTTCTCAAGAAGACGGCTTTTAATAACAAATGTCGTCCACCCGACAAAGTGAATTGTGTTGGTGCTGAGTGAAGATTGTACATTCGATCCCTCGGTACTAAACTTAGTACATCTTAGTAATCCAATTGGTAAAAATTAGACATGTTGATGAATACTTACTATTAAAAATAGACAGCTGATTAAGCTCGGTGATTTTTTTAATATTAGATACTATCAACCTATGAAAGGTAATGGTTAATCGCTTACTTATCTATCTTTGACAGGAATTCTTAGCCAACTGTACGCGCTTTATGCTGACATCAGCAACCGCGTAATGGACACACTATCAGGTTTTGCCCCACGAGTAGAAACATATAGTATTGACGAACAATTCCTTGATATGACCGGTATGCTTAGAAATTTCCCGTTAGAAGATTACGGTCGCAAGATACAACAACGAATTTTGCAGATTGCTCATGTACCTGTCGGTGTTGGTTTTGCTCAAACTAAAACACTGGCTAAACTGGCAAACCATGCTGCTAAAACATGGACCAAAACAGGCGGTGTAGTCGATTTGAGTGCTACTTCACGTCAGAAAAGGCTCATGTCCCTTGTGCCTGTTAATGAAGTATGGGGTGTGGGTAGAGAAATAAGTAACCGGCTAAATGCTATGGGAATAGTTACAGCGCTTGATTTGGCTAGGGCTGAAACAACCATGATCCGTAAAACATTCGGTGTGGTTGTAGAACGCACTGTGAGAGAGCTGAACGGTGAATCTTGCATCGAGCTTGAAGAAGTAGCAAAAACTAAAGAGCAAATCATTTGTTCACGTTCATTTGGAAAAAAAATTGAGCTCTATGAGCATATGCATCAGGCTATCTGCGAGTATTCCTATGTGGTTCGAAAAAGCCGAACGTTCCCACGGAGGGCCGGGCTCGAAACACTGGCCATTGCACTTGCAATCAGCCCACCCCGATTTTCGTTTGCATTCCCAGCTATGTGAGTCGCCCGTATTACGTCAATATTATGCCGTCAGTGGAAAAGAACCAGTATTTATCAGCCCTCAAGATGCTAGAGCAAGAGGTATTCACAACGGAGATATTGTCAGAGTATTCAATGAACGTGGACAAGTATTAGCTGGCGCGGTGGTTTCTGACCTATATACCCCCGGTGTAGTACGTATTCATGAAGGGGCTTGGTATGATCCCACTAAAGGTGGCGAAATCAATGCGCTATGTAAATACGGTAACCCAAATGTATTAACACTAGATATTGGTACATCTCAGTTGGCACAAGCCACCAGCGCTCACACTGCTTTAGTTGAAATTGAAAAATATACAGGGCAAATAGATAACGTCAATGCATTTAATGGGCCAATTGAAATGGTAGCTCAATGTGAATATGTCCCCGCACAGCAGGTAAAATAGATGACCAAGTCAACCGCCTTAACGCCGGAACAGATAGCCTGTGTTTATGCATGGCTAGCACAACTATTCTCTCATGAATTAGATACGCAGAAACTCGCTCAAATCCAATCCGCTGAAATGGCGGATTGGTTTTCAACCCTCAAAAGTGAAGCCGCATTATGCACTGAGGTTCAATTATTAGAATCGAAGATAGCTACTTTACATGTCAGACACGATGCACAACTTGAATTGGCTGCTGATTTTTGTAGTTTGTTTTTAATGTCAGATAAACAGTCCGCTTTACCTTATGCTTCTGTTTATCCCCACATGAAGCAAGCAAACGAACACGTTAAATGCTTATTACTGGAGGCTGGGTTACAAAGTCATGACGCATTTAACGAACCGATAGACCATTTATCTATCATTCTTGAACTATTGAGTCATCTGCATTTTTCATCGGGCGAATTGCATTTATCCCTTGAAAAGATTGAAATATTACGCCAAAAGACCTTAGATATGCTACTCCAGTGGCTGCCTGAATTTAACGCTCAGTGTATGCGCTATGATGAATTTGGTTTCTATAGTGCATTAAGCCAATTGTTATACGCGTTAGTTCAATTAGATCAGTGCCCACTTAATTTTGTTAAACCTCGTTGAATACATAATAAATTCAGGATAGTTGAAAGGTAAATATCAACTATCCTGATAAATTTATTGTAATGAAATTAATTCTTCACGACTTAACCCTGTACTTTCCATAATAATTTCCAGGCTAACGCCATTTCTAAGAAAGTTACGTGCCAAGGTAATTCTAGCGTCTTGTATGCCTTCTTTTCGACCTTCTTCTCGACCTTCTTTTCGACCTTCTTTTAGCCCCTCTTCTCTACCTTCTTCTCGGCCTTCAAGAAGCCCTTCTTGGCGACCTTTATTATGTAAGCGTTGCGCTATATTCATGACTGTTTCCTTGTGTTTTTCTGTTTGTTCCTCTAACTTTTGTAAGCCACGTTAAATGCATAATAAATTCAGGATAGTTGAAAGATAACTATCAACTATCCTGATAAATTTATTGTAATGAAATTAATTCTTCACGACTTAACCCTGTACTTTCCATAATAATTTCCAGGCTAACGCCATTTCTAAGAAAGTTACGTGCCAAGGTAATTCTGGCGTCTTGTATGCCTTCTTTTCGACCTTCTTCTCGACCTTCTTCTCGACCTTCTTTTAGCCCCTCTTCTCTACCTTCTTCTCGGCCTTCTTCTCGGCCTTCAAGAAGCCCTTCTTGGCGACCTTTATTATGTAAGCGTTGCGCTATATTCATGACTGTTTCCTTGTGTTGTTCTGTTTGTTCCTCTAACACTTGAATAACGTGTTCAAAGTCAGTCGTATCCCAAGTAGCAAACAGATAATTGAGGATAGTAATCACATCATTGCTGCTATTATAGTGCTTATTAATCGCCTGCGCCAAGAGTGGGAGTACCCGTTGGATCTCATCACGGATATGTTTATGTTTCATTGCCAATTCCATCACAGCAACCTTTCGGTGATTAACCAGTTCATCATCATCAATCACCGTGACATCAACTAATGGAAATGGCTGGGTATATAAATCATTAGCAATATCAGGAAACGGGAAACAGTCAGTCCACAGCTGTGTATAGGGATACGGTGAACGCCCTCCATGATAAAAAAGGACAGGGATCACCGTCGGTAATGAAGTATTCCCTTGCTGCATATGTTGATTCATGGCTAAAAAAGCATAGTGCATTAAGCGCCAAGCCATGAGTTTATCAGGAGTTGATTGGTGCTCGACTAATAAGTAAATATACCCTTGACCTTGTGTTGTTTGCACGGAATACAGCACATCAGATAAACGAGAACGTAATTGTTTATCTATGAATGATGAATTAGTCAGCGACAACGTGTCAAAATCGCATAAAGAGCGGAGATGCTCAGGCAGGTGGATCTCAAAAAAATCCCGAGCATTTTCTATTTGCGCCATAAATCCTTTAAAGGCCGCATCATGTGCAGCAGCGATATTTTTTTCCATCATCCCACCAGCTCCTGTGAACAGATGCCAGTCACAATAAGATAAAATCTCCACTACGTCATTTCAGAATTTATTGCTGAAAATCATCGACTTTAAAGATTAAATGATTTTTAAAGGTGATGAGTTACCGATAAAAAAACAAAAAACATTCAATTTTACAGCCCCATATTTTTCAAATTTAAGTTATCAATAAGCACTCTAGACATCATAGATACCCGTTATATGTAATACAATTCGCACTCATAAACTTGGAAAATGAATTTAACGTAACGAAGCCCCCTGCGTTTGGACTTATCATTAAAAGTGAGATTTTTTCTATGCCTATAGATTTTCATGATGAAAAAAACAAATCGACTTACGCTACTCGTTCAGTAGCTAAAGAATGGATGGATTTCATTGAGAAACAAGTGGATATAAAGAATAAAATCGTTGCAGATATTGGCTGTGGTGGTGGAATATACAGCCGAGCGTGGGCTGAATTAGGCGCAAAAAATGTCATTGGTATTGATTTTTCTGAACATATGGTTAAAACCGCTAGAGAAAAATCGATAGATTATCCACAAACCACGTTCCAACAAGGTAATGCTGAAAAAACAGGTTTAGCCTCTTCAAGTATTGATTTAGTTTTTGAACGGGCGTTGATCCATCATTTAGTAGATTACAATAATAATTTTCAAGAAATTCATCGAGTTCTCTCCGATAAAGGCTACTTTATTATTCAAGATAGAACCATGGAGAATGTTACCCTCCCGGGTGGAGAACAACACTTACGTGGTTTCTTCTTTGAATGCTTTCCCAAACTGATTGACGTTGAAGCTAAACGCAGACCCACTCAGAAACAAGTCGAAACTGAATTACAGCAAAATGGCTTCAAACTTGTTTCCTCTCAGGTTTTTTGTGAGACTCGACGTATTTATGATAATTTTTCTTCACTAGAACAAGATATTAGCGCGCGTACAGGGCGTTCCATTTTGCATGAGTTAGATGATAATCAAATTACCTTTTTAGTGAATACATTACGTCATCATCTATCCCATTTATCCCCAATTATTGAACAAGATTATTGGCATATTTGGGTCGCCCAGAAAAACCGTTGATTCTATTTACTTTTATTTCTAACGTTTTAAGAGACGCTATGACTATCCAATATTTCGGTCGCCATACATCGCAGTTATCGAATGACCAAAAAGAGACTATCTACACTTTGTTATACCAAAGCTTTGACAGTGATTTTTCTCGAGATGACTTTCAGCACGCTTTAGGTGGCATGCATATTTTAGCTTATGACCAACAACATATTGTTGGCCACGTTTCCATTGTTCAGCGCAATATGGCATTAGGTCATCAGCCCGTCACAGTAGGCTATGTCGAAGCTATGGCGGTCTTAGATAACTACCGCCGCCAAGGTATTGGTCGACAACTCATGTTAGAAACTAATGAGATAATCGCTAATTGTTATCAACTCGGGCTGTTATCTGCTTCTGAAGAAGGCCGCCATTTATATCAATCGGTTGGATGGCATGTTTGGGAAGGGAAGCTCTATGAGCTCAAACAAGGCTCTTACATTCATTCCATTGATGAAGAAGGCGGTGTTTTTGGATGGACAAAAGATAAAACAATTGATTTTTCCCAACCACTCTATTGTGACTTTCGCAGTGGTGATCAGTGGTAATAGATTGAAGATAATTGATAACGATGCAGAGACTCCCCATGAAAGAACAAAATATTTATGATGACCCCATTTTCTTTAAAAATTATCAAGCATTAAGAGTCAATGATACAGGTCTTAATGGCATCATGGAAGAGCCGGCACTAAGGGCGCTATTACCTGATTTAAAAGGTAAAATCGTTCTCGACTTGGGATCTGGCTTTGGTGATTTTGCACGGTATGCGCACAGTAAAGGGGCGAAAAAAGTTTACGGTATTGAGCTTTCAAGTAACATGATAGAACAAGCCAAAAAGCTGACCCATACTGATGATATTGAGTATATTCATGCGTCAATGACTGATCCTATGACATTCGTTGAACATTTTGACTTTATTATTTCCTCTCTTGCAATCCACTATATCGAAAACTTTAATCAGCTTGCAAGCGAGGTCTATTCTCACCTCAAAGAGGGCGGGAAATTTATATTTTCGGTTGAACATCCAATGTGTACGGCTCATGCATCTTCATTTATGAAAAATGAGTCTGGTGAGTTTATCTGTATGCCTGTCGATAATTATCAGGATGAATCTATACGTCATACCTCATGGTTTGTTGATAACGTCATTAAATATCACCGAACTGTCGAAAGTTATATTATGGGGTTACTCAACGCAGGATTTGTTATCGATGCACTTAAAGAGCCCAAAGTCATTAATGAAGCCCTATTGGCAAAACCAGAAGCTGAAATTTTTAATCGCTATTCACCTTTTTTAATTATTAGCGCACACCGCTAGCACATTCTTAACAATGGGTAAAATGTTGCACCTTTGCTATCTCGGTGATTGCGTTATACTCGTCGCGGGCAAAAAATAAGAAATGTCGCGTTTTGAATGGATATGCCCCAACAACAGGACATATCCACCAAAAAAAAATAAAAGTTAACTCAAAGGGTTACGTTGTTTATCCACCTCTTCGATTAAGCGATTAACGTGCTGACTGGCAAACATCTCTTCTAAAGTATTCGTGAGCTTACGGCGCCAGTTAGGGTATTCATAACTGGTTCCGGGGATATTTACGGGCTCCTTTATTCCTAACCAATCTTCCGGTTGTAACCCCAATAATGCACTGCTTGAGCCCGCGACAAAACGATGTAATTGCTCGACAAGATCTTGTGATACTTCATCTGCCGATAAATGCCCGTTCGCAAGTGGATTATCCGTGTTTCTCGACCTTAACGCGGTTAACAAGCCCTGTTTTACCGCCTCGCGATCCTGTCTTAGGTGAGCTAACATGTTGGCATCGGGATAAAGACCTAATTG
Source organism: Proteus sp. NMG38-2 (assembly GCF_020640995.1). Taxonomy (NCBI): domain Bacteria; kingdom Pseudomonadati; phylum Pseudomonadota; class Gammaproteobacteria; order Enterobacterales; family Morganellaceae; genus Proteus; species Proteus sp. NMG38-2. The sequence continues at coordinate 26,228 of NZ_CP085482.1, read as the reverse complement.
CTCACCCAATACAAAGTCATGCCCTTCCCAATATCCTTTTAGTGTTGCCATATCATGTGTCGATATGACAGCCATCGCTTGCTCCGCCCACATTTCAGGAGGTCGGGCTTGACGTTGGTCGTCATGCTCAAACCACAACACTTTGTATGAAAACACACCATAGTCATGCAGTTTACTGACGATTTCCTCAGGGACGATACCAAGATCTTCGCCAATAACCATGCACTTCATACGCTGACTTTCTAATGCCAAGATAGCCAGAAGATCATCCACGGGATAACGCACATAGGCGCCACGCGCTGCGCTTTCTCCTTCGGGCACCCACCAAAGACGTAATAATGACATCACATGATCAATACGCAATGCCCCGCAATTTTCCATATTTGCACGTATTAAGTCGATAAAAGGCGCATAAGCACGTTCTACTAAGGTGTATGGGTTAAAAGGCGCCACTCCCCAATTTTGCCCTAGCGGCCCTAAGATATCAGGCGGAGCACCAGTAGAGGCTTGAGTACAATATAACTTGCTGTCGAACCACGTCTCAGCCCCTCCTTGGGTAACACCAACGGCTAAATCTCGGTATAAACCTATTGGCATATTGGCATCACGGCAACGTTGCCAACAGTCAGAAAATTGCTGCCATGCCAACCATTGCAACCACGACCAAAATGCGATTTCATCTTGATGTTCTGTGCAAAATTGTTTTACTGATGGAGAGTCTGCATGGCGATACTCCTCAGGCCAAACAGGCCATCCCCAATAAGCTTCGTTTTGCGCCATCAAGGTCGCATGTAGTGCATCAAAGGCGGCTTGCCAATATAAACTCTCACCACGTTCATCGACAAACTGTTCAAAAGCTAAACGTAATGAGTCTGCTTTCTCTCGTAATGAAAATTGTTGCCAAGCAAAGGTTAATGCCGTTAGTTTTAATTCAGTAACCGTCGAATAGTCAACAAGATCACTCGTTCTAGCGGAGTGTAAACGAGCCTGCGTTTCCGCTAAATCCCACCAGCGCTTTCCTTGCTCACTTAATTGAAAGTCAGCAACCGAATCCACATCAATATAGATAATATTGAGCCAACTACGTGAAGATGGGCTGTATGGGCTGGCACTTTCTGGGTTTGCTGGAAATAATGAGTGAATGGGGTTTAAGCCCACAAAGCTACCGCCTCGAGTCGCTATTTCCCCGACTAAATGCTGAAGATCACCAAAGTCACCAATCCCCCAATTACGGTTTGATCGTAATGTATAGAGCTGAATATTCGCGCCCCACAGCTTTTTGCCCTTCTCAATTTCAGCCGGTATATAACAACGCTTTGGTGCCACAATCACCGTACAATGCCATTGCTTTTCTTGCTGCTTAAGGAGCAAACTGTGGTAACCCACAGTAAGATTTGCAGGCAACACTAGCGGATGCCCAGCCAACACATTTCCTTGGTGTTGGCATTGCTGATTTTCCGTTTCAAACACCCATTGAAACTCGCCACTCCCTTGAATGGCGATACTGATTTCATCATTCTCACGAATGACTTTTACGGTTGGCAAAGGCAGACTTTGTTGTTTTAAATGGGGGGCCTCCCCCCCCATAGCATCAAACAACTTTTGCTGGATATCTAATTCAATATCCTGCAACTGACCATAGGCATTAATATAGTTTGCAGCGATGTCTGGCGAGAGCCTTTCAACATTCTTTCTTTCACACTGCATATTCTCTCCTATGCCTCACGCTTTGCTTGCCAAATACGCGCTTGATAATCAGCAATGGTACGGTCTGAACTGAACATGCCGCAGCGTGCTGTATTTAAGATGGCTGTTCGTGTCCATGCATCTTGATCTTGATATAACGTTGCCGCTTTTTGTTGTGCATCAACGTAGCTCGCAAAATCAGCCATCAATAAATAAGGGTCTCCGCCTTCTTTGCCCAGACTCTGTACCAACTGTGCAAAGGCTTGCGTATCACCGTCACTGTAGGTGCCATCTTCTAATTCAGTGAGAACCGCATCCAGTACAGGATTATTTTTACGCCATGTGAGTGGGTCATACCCGTTCGCTTTCAGTTGCTTAACTTCATCAACAGTCAGTCCAAAAATAAATATATTTTCTGCGCCCACTTGTTCTGCAATTTCCACCGTTGCACCATCCAGTGTTCCCATCGTCAATGCCCCATTTAACGCTAACTTCATATTACCCGTTCCTGAAGCTTCTTTGCCCGCCGTTGAGATTTGTTCAGAAATATCCGCTGCTGGGATAAGTTTTTCGGCAACAGAAACACAGTAATCAGGTAAAAAGACGACTTTAAGTTGATCCCCCACAATTGGGTCATTGTTTATCGCTTCAGCAACTTTATTGATGGCATAAATAATATTCTTAGCCAAATAATAGCCAGGTGCCGCTTTAGCGCCAAACAAGAATACGCGAGGTACGCGTGGTGTTGTTGGGTTCTCACGAATATCTTTATACAGAGCAAGTATATGTAATAAATTAAGGTGCTGACGCTTATACTCATGCAACCGCTTGATTTGAATATCAAACATGGCTTGCGGATTGATCACGATACCTGTACGCGCTTTGACAAACTCTGCTAATCGTTGCTTATTACGTTGCTTAATTGCACGGTATTTTTGCTGGAATTGGCGGTCGTCAACATGTTCTTCCAAGACGTTGATCGCTTCAAGGTCATTAGCCCATTCATGCTTAACCGTCTCATCAATTAACGCTGCTAACTCAGGGTTACACTGTTTAATCCAACGACGTGGTGTGACGCCATTGGTGATGTTCAGAAATTTCTCAGGCCATAACTGATTATATTCAGGGAATAAATCTGTCGTGATTAACTTAGAGTGCAACGCGGCAACACCATTAATCGCGAAGCAAGATACGACGCACAAGTTTGCCATGCGTACCTGCCCTTCATAAACCACAGCAACTTTAGGCCAAACCGTCTGGTCAGTTGGCCATTTTTGTTCGACCAATTTTTTAAACCGCTGATTAATTTCATGAATGATCTGCATATGACGAGGTAACAACGGCTGCATAATGCTTTCATCCCAGCACTCAAGCCCTTCTTGCAACAGAGTGTGATTAGTATAAGCAAATGTTTGGCTCGTGATTTTCCATGCGGTATCCCAATCGAGCAGGTGTTCATCCAGCAATACACGCATCATTTCAGGAATAGCAATCGTTGGGTGCGTATCATTCAATTGAATCACTTCGTATTCAGGTAATGACGCTATCGCTCTGCCTTCACGATGGTGACGGCGTAAAATATCCGCAACAGAGCAAGCACATTGAAAATATTGCTGCATTAAACGTAATTGTTTTCCTGCTAAGTGATTGTCATTTGGGTATAAAACTTGGGTCAGTTTCTGCGCGTCTACCCCTGTTTTTTCTGCCTCTAAAAAGTGTCCTTCATTGAATAATTCGAAATTAAATGGTTGAGCATGTGACGCTTGCCATAAACGTAAAGGCTGCGTTTCATTATTCAAATAACCGACAACCGGTAAATCCCACGCTTCACCCTGTATGATAAAAGCAGGTTCCCAACGTGAAACATGACCATCTTGTGTGACGTTGCCACCAATACCTACTTGTACATTTAACTCAGCATTATGTCTAAACCATGGATAGCTATCACGCTGCCAATTATCAGGGGCTTCCACTTGCTTACCATCCACAAATGACTGTTTAAACAAGCCATATTGATAATTCAAGCCGTAACCAATCGCAGGTTGACCAACAGTGACCATTGAGTCTAAGAAGCAAGCTGCAAGCCGCCCTAATCCGCCATTCCCTAATGCCGGATCAACTTCTTCTTCAAGTAAATCACTTAACTCAATATGGTATTCTTTTAATATATCTGCAATTTCCTGGTACCAACCTAGGTTTAACAAGTTATTTCCTGTTAAGCGCCCAATCAGAAACTCCATTGAAATATAATTCACATGACGAAGTGTGGAGGATGTGGATTTTTTAGGATTCGCTGCCAATAACTCAGCAACAGCATGACTAATTGCCTGCCACCATTGGTGGGAAGTCATTTCCTGTTCTGACTCCAGCCCTAAAAATTGCCATTGACGTTTTAGTGCTGCCTGAAATTGTGTTTTGTTGAAGGTAAGATGCGACATAAATAACCAGACCTCATTATTAGTAAGAATGTATTGGCCTAGTATGCAGAGCGCTTTAACCCCCTTCCTCATCCCAGACAAAATTCTATCGGGAGTAGGTAGGAGGAGGAGAAAAATAAAACAAAAAATAAATTAAAATCAAAAAGTTAATTTAAATCTTTATCATTCCTCCTATCCCATCTAACCGTTATCTCAATATTCTTGATCGCCTCATCCCCCCATAAAAGCTTTTCGATATTGTTCTATTGCCTCACGCTAAAAATGCGTTCTAACGAAATCAGAGTAAATTGTGATACTGCGCACCTTTGTCATGATCAATGATCTAACATGCTTGCATAAATCTAGAATCTGATAGAAGTTATATAAAGAACTTTGATATATCACGAGCGAGTACTTCTTCCGTATGGTTACCCCACTGAGTATGTTAATTCCGTCTAAGTTAAGCCGTCCTGTCCGCCATCAAAATACGGTGGTGCGCGAGCGACTTTTAACTTTATTAGGGTCAACAACACATTACCGCCTTATTTTAGTCACTAGCCCTGCGGGGTACGGAAAAACGACGTTACTTTCCCATTGGGCAACCGAGAAACAACATATCGGTTGGTACACACTCGATGATGGAGACAACCAATCGGAACGTTTTGCCCATTATTTAATTGCGGCAATCCAACAAGCCACCCAAGGTTGTTGCCCAAATAGCGAATCAATGGCACAAAAACGCCAATACGCTAATTTAAACTCATTGTTTTCATTGCTTTTTATCGAATTAACACAATGGCAGCACCCCATTTGGCTAATCATTGATGACTATCATCTGATCAATAACCCAGCCATTCATGATGCTATGCGTTTTTTTTTGAAACACCAACCTGATAACCTGACACTTGTTATCTCCTCCCGCAATGTCCCTCAGTTAGGTGTTGCTAATTTACGAGTGCAAGAGCAGCTTCTTGAAATCGACAGTCAGCATTTAGCCTTCACCCATCCAGAAGCCAAACAATTTTTTGATAATCGCCTTGAAATCCCACTGGAAACAAGCGAATGCCAACGGTTATGTGATGATGTTGCGGGTTGGGTTACGGCATTGCAGTTAATCGCCCTATCAGCTAAGCAAGACTCCCATGCAGCAAAACACTCCGCACGTCGATTATCAGGGATTAATTCCAGTCACCTAAATGAATATTTAGTGGATGAGGTTCTCGACAATGTAAATGGGGAAATGCGCCGTTTACTTCTGACCAGTTCATTATTGCGCTCAATGAATGATGCATTAATTGCGCGTATTTCTGGTACGGAAAATGGCCAAATGCAATTGGAAGATATCGAACGCCAAGGGCTATTTTTACAACGAATGGATAGCTACGGTGATTGGTTTAATTACCATCCCTTATTTAGTAGTTTCTTGAGGCAGCGTTGCCAATGGGAACTCGCCAGCGAACTTCCTCAACTGCATCACGCTGCCGCAGAAGGCTGGATGGCACTGGGTTTCCCGAGCGAAGCTATCCACCACGCTCTCGCCGCTGAAAATCCATTAATGTTACGGGACATCCTACTACAGCATGCATGGGAGCTATTCCATCAAAGTGAATTATCATTACTCGAAAGCTCATTACAGGCTATACCGTGGGAAATGCTATTGGATAATCCTAAGCTTATTTTATTACAAGCTTGGTTAATGCAAAGCCAGCATCGCTATGGTGAAGTGAATACTTTATTGGATAGCGCCGAGCGAGAAATGACCAAAGAACTCGACCATGCGCTACGGGGTGAATTTGACGCGCTACGCGCCCAAGTTGCTATCAATAAGGGTAACCCAAATGAAGCAGAGAAACTGGCACACTCCGCGCTCAATTTGCTTCCTGAAACCAACTATTATGGGCATATCATTGCAACATCTGTACTCGGTGAAGTTCATCATTGCACGGGGAATTTACAGCGTTCCCTTAGCATGATGCAAGAAATCGAAGCCATGGCCCATCGCCATTCAACTTGGCACTATGTTCTATGGAGCATGCTGCAACAAAGTGAGATTTTATTCGCGCGTGGGTTTCTGCAATCAGCCTATGATATTCAAGAAAAAGCGTCTGAGTTAATTCATGAACAACATCTAGAACAATTGCCTATGCATGAATTTCTCTTACGTATTCGCTCACAATTAATGTGGGCTTGGGGAAGACTCGAAGAATCGGAAAGTGCAGCACGTTTAGGCATGAAAGTACTGTCAAATTACCAACCTCAACAACAGCTGCAATGTGTTGTTTTAGTTGTACTCAATGCGCTCGTTCGTGGTGATATTGATAACGCTCGCAGTCATTTGCATTTAATCGAAAATTTACTCAGCAATGGGATCTATCATGATGACTGGGTCTCAAATGCTGATGAAGCGAGAGTCATTTATTGGCAGTTAATCAATGATAAAACTGCCGCTGAAAGCTGGTTACAACAAACATTAAAACCCGCTTTGGCAAGTAATCATTTTTTACAACGTCAATGGCGTAATATTGCCCGTGCCCAAATTCTACTTGGTGAATATGACTCCGCGTTTGAAATCCTTGAAGAGTTGAATCTTAATGCGCGCAATTTGGAGCTAGTGAGTGATTTAAATCGCAATTTACTGCTGCTTAATCAACTTTATTGGCAGAAAAATGACAAAAATGCCGCCCAATCGACACTGATTGAAGCCCTTAATCTTGCGGGTCGTACTGGTTTTCTGAGCTATTTTGTCATTGAAGGTGAATCGATGGCGCAGCAATTGCGCTTGTTGCTACAGCTTAATGTCCTTTCTGAACTAGAAAGACACAGAGCACAGCATATTTTACGTGAAATCAATCAACATCATCGCCACAAGTTTGCTCACTTTGATGAAAACTTTGTAAATCGCTTATTAACCCATCCTCAAGTTCCTGAGTTAATAAGAATTAGCCCGCTAACTCAACGCGAATGGCAAGTCCTTGGGTTGATTTACTCAGGTTATAGCAATGTGCAAATAGCCAATGAATTTAACGTGGCTTCGACCACAATAAAAACACATATTCGCAATCTGTATCAAAAACTGGGCGTGCTTCATCGCCAAGAAGCAGTGGCACTCGCTCGCCAATTACTGCAAACCATGGGCTATAATGCGGTTTAAATCGAGTAGAAGACAGGAACACTCCTGTCATCCTCTCACACCACTAATAAAAGAGGCCGCACTAGGCAACCTTGAAAAAATTAGAATGAATAACTCGATAAGCACTTTAACTAAACAATTTAGCTTGCCATGTCAGCATTTTTATTGGATTTATTAAGACTGAGAGGAATGGTGTTGTGACTGATATAGTTCAGGCTAAGTACACTATCATCAGATACTCAGTTCGTGATAACCGCACATTACACCACAATCAAACGTACCCTTGCATTTTTAATCTAAACATATAGTTTTTGTTGATTGTGGCACCTTGATACACAGAATATAAAATTCTAATTAAAAAGATCACCGATGCTAGCCTAGTGTCACCAGTACTTTCTGCAATACCGTTCGCACCAAGCGACAACGTTATAAATATAAGACCAACAACTAACCACAGAGCAAAAGACCCCCACATTTTTCTATACAGATACACCCAAAAACCAAAGAAAAATGCCGTCCATGAGAATCCGTTTTTGACTATAACGGTGTTCGTACCTTTCGTAAACGTTATATATTTAAGGTTAGCATTTATTGAATTATCCATAATTCTTTCATCACATAAGTTAAATTTTACTTGCAATGTACAATAAAAAATAAGCTTATAGCGAGCTTCAGTTCGATTACAACGTATTCACTCTGATCAATCTAGAATCGAATAGGAGACTGGAACACCCCCGTACATACGAAGTTGGTTCATGTTAATGCAGGAACGGCCAGCACAGCAAACAGACAGCACCACGCTCGACGCATCATTAAAAAAGTGCGCATTACGCGCACTTAGAGGACATAGAACAACAACGAGGTATTTAAATTTATGGCTTTTTCACATTTTCAATAAATGTCTTACGTGCCGATTTGGATCCTAAACGTTCAGCTTCATCAAGCAATTTCAATGCACTATCTATATCACCGTTATCAATCGATTTTTTAATAGCCTGATTAAAGTAATCTTCTGTACCGGATAAAATTTCGGCTTGTTTTACTGGCGGAGTAGCCACTGCAACCGATGTACTTGCAGTATCCCCCACAGTGACAGGGGCAACTTTAGGTGAACCAAATAGTGCACCAATCAACACGCTTGAATTCGAATTTGAAGCGACATTTAGCTTTAACTTACCTTGAGTTACGTGCTTAGCGATGGGGTCTGGAATATCAGGCACCGCATTTCCGACACCCTTCGCGTAAGCTTTTGCTGGGTCAATTTGAGTTGTCGTGTTCTTTAAATCATCCGGTGTGGTAAACACCAGTAAATAAAGCTGTTTTTGGCCTAATGCAGGAGTCAGTTTAATTGTGCCACTCAGGCTATCACCTTCCATGACACTGGCCTCTTGATAAGTAAAATATTGGCTAGGGAAATAAGCAAAAGGCGTCATATTTTGGTCAAAAACCAACACATTAGGCGAATACACTTGATGGCGGTTTATTTCGCTATTCAAGTTTATGGTTAACTCACCCATATTGGCAGGAACACTATAAGCAGCAACAGGGCCACTAATATTGGCGAAATTAAGGGATTGCCCTTGTTGAGCTAAATCAATAATTGATTTTTCAGCTGGATTAACTGGTATCCATGATAGTTGCTGTAATGCAGTTGTCGCTATATTGGGTGCTGCTGATAAATCTTGCGGCACGATATTCACTTCTGCGAAACTGATAGCAGGTACCCCCGCCAGCAACCCCATACTTAAACACAGCGCTAAAAGTTTCTTTTTCATTATATTTTTCACCTATCATCGCATTGATAATAAATGGGAAGATATCGCTACCTTCCCTTTGTAATTACCACCAAATTTCCATTTGAGCGCCATAAGTGAATTCGTCATTATCACCACGACTATTGGTTAACGTGCCTTTACCGCTATTATCTCGGAATGCATTATTGGTAATATCGCCGCTGCTATTTTTCGCATAGCCCCAGTTTTCATCCCATTTTGCATAACTTACATAGAAACGAATGGCGGGACGAGACCAAATACTATCTCCGGCTTGCCATTGCTGGGCTAACGTCATTTTATATTGGCTATTATGTGAGCCAACCTCTTGGGATTTCACGTTATCGTACCCAACTTCAAATAATGTGCTCATTATTGGTGTCCACTTGTACATAGGTCTGACACCGACCGTCCACCAATCCGTTCCTTTGCCATTATCCAAGTCGAGTTTTTGGTACATTCCGACATACATTAAGTCCCATTTATCACCGAGGGAAATACCTCCGTGATCAATAAACCGCCATAGCTTACCGTCATTGTTAATACTTGAGCCTTGCGCCACACCTTTCCCTTGAGATGTCATCGCATCCGTTGCGTACTGAACAACAAATTTATTGAAGCCATTGAGAACACTTTGAGTGTGTTCCGCAGTGAACATCCAACCATTTTTTGAGGCATCATTTTCTAAATGGTAACCATCAGAAGGGTTTGCACGCCCATAGTCGATTCCCAGTTCTAGAACACCACCTGGGTTGACTTCAAGGTTTGATAGACGGACATCATAGGTATCATTTGCAGTACGATCTGCATACTTACGTTGCTGATTACTAATGAAGTTGTAGGAACCACCCGTTTCAGAAGCGCGAGTCGCCGCTAACGCCAGTTTTCCGAAACCTAAATCAATATTATCAATCCCTGTGCCTGGACCTGAAATATCCCAATAGTAAAAGTCAATCATATGAATATCGTGACGTTTATAGAAACGCTTACCCGCCCAAATATCAGCTTCTGGTAAACTGTCGATCAGGTTATTCCCTTGCACAAAAACCTCACGAAAAGCGGGGCTAGTGCTTTCCCAGTCATTCTGCTGCGAAACGGAATAAGCGACATTCGTATCAAAATAAAAGCTCTTATCGCCTTCTTTCCATACCTCTTGCCCTAATTTTAACTCTGCGTAAGTTTCACATTCATTACCTAAACGGTATTTACTTTGTGCACCTGTGACTTGAAAACATTTTTGCTCTCCACCGCTTCCCGTCCAACCAATACCAGAACGCGCATAACCGTGGAAATCAACTGCGAATGCCTGTAGTGGAACTGTTGCTGCAAGAATAGCCATAGTTAACGAATGCTTACGCAAAGTTATCATTTTAATACTCCTAGAGTTGCTTTTATTATGTAGGGATAGTGTTAAACGCCCTGTTCTTTATGCAACCGACGACACGCAGTACCATCCTCTCGAAATAGGTGGCAGCGTTCAGGTGGCAGACCAATGGCGAATGAGGCCCCCTCCTCAACTAACACAATATCGTTTTGCCGATATACAAGGTTTTGGGAGATAGCAGGGATCTGAATATAGATTTGTGTTTCATTACCTAACTGCTCAACAACTTGCACAGTCCCCTCTAAAACAATGCTGGCAATGTTGCTCGGTAAAAGATGTTCAGGGCGAACCCCTAAAGACATCCGGCTACCGACTTGAACATTTGAGCTATCAACAGGTAGCCAAATCTTTTGGTTATTGGGTAATTCAACTTGAACTTGTTCTACTGCGGTGGCAGTTACCTTTACAGGTAAAAAATTCATTTTTGGCGATCCAATAAACCCTGCAACAAAACGGTCAGCAGGATAATGGTAAAGCTCCAGAGGCTTACCCACTTGCGCCACTCTTCCGGCATCCAGTACCACAATTTTATTGGCAAGAGTCATCGCTTCTACTTGGTCATGAGTCACATATATCATTGTGCGTTTCAACCGTTTATGCAGCTTGGATATTTCAATACGCATTTGCACTCGCAAAGCCGCATCAAGGTTAGATAACGGTTCATCCAATAAAAATACGTTTGGCTCCGCAACCAAGGTACGCCCAATGGCGACACGCTGACGTTGCCCGCCGGATAGCGCTTTAGGCCGTCGCTCAAGTAAATGAGCCAGTTGCAAAACCTCGGCGACTTGTGTGACTCGTTGGTTTCTTATCGCTTTACTAACACCGGATAATTTCAAACCAAACGACATGTTTTCGGCAACGCTCAGGTGCGGATAGAGTGCATAAGACTGAAAAACCATTCCAACACCGCGTTCTGCAGGTGGTATTTCATTCATTTTTGTTTCGCCGATGAATAAATCACCACTAGTGATATCTTCAAGGCCTGCGATCATCCGCAATAACGTCGATTTACCGCAGCCTGATGGCCCAACAAAAACAACAAACTCACCCTCTTGGATATCGAGATTGATATTTTTCAATACCACGACATCCCCCCACGCCTTAGTCACATTCTGTAACTGCACACTCGCCATACTTCTAATCCTCATGACATCTTACTGTTTGCAAACAAGTATATTTCAATGGCAGGGACTATAACGGATTGTTGAAAATGAATAATCATCCGTCCGTACTTTTTTATGGAGGGAGGAGAAAGAAGGATAAAATTGAACCGTCATGAGAAAATTACGTAAGCTATTGATGATTTTTGGGCGCTAGGCCATGATATTCCACCTGATTGTTGTGACCTTGATTGCAGAAATAGCAATTATGTTAATTAGATCACAATGCAACAGGTGGAGGCGTAGAGTGGGGGATGATGAGAATATCGTTTTGACAACGCAAACTTAAAACAGTACTGCTCTCTATCACAACTACAGGACGGGAACATGAAAACAAAAACTAGCACTCGCCTACTCGTGCTTTCAACATTAATTACAGCAATATTCTCTACCTCTGCATTAGCAAAAATGGAAGAGGGAAAACTCGTTATCTGGATCAATGGTGACAAAGGCTATAATGGTTTAGCTGAAGTTGGTAAGCAATTTGAAGAAAGTACCGGTATTAAAGTCAGTGTCGAGCACCCTGACAAGTTAGAAGAAAAATTCCCTATGGTGGCAGCAACAGGAGATGGTCCGGATATTATCTTCTGGGCCCATGACCGATTTGGCGGTTATGCACAATCGGGTTTATTAGCTGAAATCACCCCTGACCAAACATTTAAAGACAAAGTGTTTGATTTTGCATGGGATGCAACGGTATTTGACGGAAAACTCATTGCCTATCCTATTGCCGTTGAGTCTTTATCGCTCATCTACAATAAAGACTTAGTCCCTAACCCGCCTAAAACATGGGAAGAAATCCCAGCGCTGGATAAACAACTGCGTGAACAAGGCAAAAGTGCCATCATGTTCAACTTACAAGAACCTTACTTCACATGGCCACTCATTGCCGCTGATGGCGGATACGCATTTAAGTCCGTCAATGGCAAATACGATGTTAAAGATATCGGGGTTAATAATGCAGGGTCGGTTGCAGGGCTCTCATTTATCGTTGATATGGTAAAAAATAAACATATCAGCCCAGACACTGACTACTCCATTTCAGAAGCGGCCTTCAATAAAGGCAATACCGCGATGACCATCAATGGTCCTTGGTCTTGGGGAAATATCGATAAAAGCAATATCAATTATGGCGTCGCTGTTTTACCGACCTTCCACGGACAGCCGTCAAAACCTTTCGTCGGTGTTCTCAGTGCTGGGATCAACGCAGCCAGCCCAAATAAAGAGCTCGCCAAAGAGTTCCTCGAAAATTACCTAATAACAGATGAAGGGTTAGAAAGCGTTAATAAAGATAAGCCACTCGGTGCTGTCGCCTTAAAATCTTACCAAGAGAAACTGGAACAAGACTCACGTATTGCCGCTACCATGCAAAATGCGCGCAATGGTGAAATCATGCCTAACATCCCTCAAATGTCTGCTTTTTGGTATGCCGTTCGTACTGCAACCCTGAATGCGCTTTCTGAGCGCCAAACGGTCACTGATGCATTAAATGATGCGCAAAAACGTATCGTGAAATAATTTGCCTAACGACCCCGTTAAGGTTTAGCGGGGTCATCAAGCATTCCATTGTCGAGGAACAACTTCATGGATGTCGTAAAACGACCTCATTGGTGGCAGAACCATTTGGTCAAATGGTCTCTTGTTAGCCTACTTGGCTTATTATCCTGCTACCTTGTGGTTTTAATGTATGCACAAGGGGAATACCTGTTTGCCATTTTAACCCTAACATTGTGCTCCGTGGGGTTATATATTTATGCTAATCGTAAAACCTATGCATGGCGCTATGTATACCCAGGCTTGGCTGGAATGGCCTTATTTGTGCTTTTCCCATTAGTTGCCACAATCGCCATCGCGTTTACCAACTATAGCAGCACCAACCAACTCACCTTTGAGCGAGCACAAGAAGTCCTATTAGATAGGTCATTTCAAACAGGAAAAGCATTAAATTTCAATTTATATCAACGAGATAACCAATGGCAGCTCGTGCTTAAAGATGGTGAGCAATTATTCAGCTCCGCCCCTTTTTCGTTAGATGGTAAACAACAAATTTCGCTAGAAGAAACGCCAAAAGTGCCAGAAGGTGAACGCGCAACACTGCGAACGGTCACGCAAAACAGGCAAAAACTGGCTGATATCACTGCGGTGATGCCTAATGGTGCTAAATTAGTGATTAGCTCTCTACGCCAATTTTCCAGTACAAACCCGTTATACACCTTAGCGGCAGATGGCTTGCTAACAAATAATAAAACTGGGGTTGTTTATCGACCAAATAATGAAGTTGGTTATTATGAAGCAATTAATAATTTAGGTGAATGGACAGGCGAACGCCTTACTCCTGGCTATACGGTCACCGTTAATTGGGACAACTTCGCTCGCGTATTTACGGATGAAGGTATTCAAAAACCCTTTATTGCGATTTTCCTATGGACCATTGTTTTTTCCGTACTGACCGTCGTTTTAACTGTCGCGGTTGGCATGGTGTTAGCCTGCCTAATTCAATGGGAGCAACTTAAAGGGAAAGCAATCTACAGGCTGCTACTCATTTTACCTTATGCCGTTCCTGCGTTCATTTCCATCTTGATATTCAAAGGGTTATTTAATCAAAGTTTTGGTGAAATCAACATGGTATTGAGCACCTTGTTTGGTATAAAACCAGACTGGTTTAGTGACCCAAATACTGCAAGATTAATGATTATTATCGTCAATACATGGTTGGGCTACCCTTATATGATGATTTTATGCATGGGGTTACTTAAAGCCATACCAGAGGATTTATACGAAGCATCAGCAATGGATGGTGCGGGGCCTTTGCAAAATTTCTTTTACATTACGCTGCCCTTATTACTTAAACCACTAACCCCATTAATGATTGCCAGTTTTGCCTTTAACTTTAATAACTTTGTCCTCATTCAACTACTGACGAATGGTGGTCCAGATCGCATCGGAACAACAACCCCTGCGGGTTATACAGACTTACTGGTAAGCTACACTTATCGGATTGCTTTTGAAGGCGGTGGTGGGCAAGAATTTGGTTTAGCCGCAGCTATTGCCACGTTGATATTCTTAATTGTTGGTGTCTTAGCCATTATTAACCTTAAAGCAACCCGCATGAAATTTGATTAACGGAGAAGCCAAACTATGTCGATGGTACAAGCTAAATCACAGAAATGGCGCATTGCATTTACACATTTATTTTTACTGGTTTTTATCGCTGCCATTATGTTTCCACTTCTAATGGTGGTCGCGATTTCATTACGCCCCGGCAACTTTGCAACAGGGAGTTTAATTCCTGAACATATCTCTTGGGATCACTGGCGTCTGGCTCTTGGCTTTAGCATTGAACATGCTGATGGTAGAGTCACTCCACCGCCTTTTCCCGTTTTATTATGGCTGTGGAACTCCGTAAAGGTGGCAGGTGTTACCGCGATTGGTATCGTCACCCTATCAACCTCCTGCGCTTATGCTTTCGCACGCATGAAATTTAAAGGTAAGTCTACAATATTAAAGGGAATGTTAATTTTCCAAATGTTCCCTGCCGTACTCTCTCTTGTGGCTTTATATGCCCTATTTGATCGCCTAGGGCAATACATCCCCATCATTGGTTTGAATACCCACGGTGGCGTTATCTTTGCTTATTTGGGCGGTATTGCTTTACACGTTTGGACGATTAAAGGCTATTTTGAAACTATCGATGGCTCACTGGAAGAAGCCGCCGCTTTAGATGGCGCAACACCGTGGCAAGCCTTTAGATTAGTCTTGCTCCCGTTATCCGTTCCCATTTTAGCCGTCGTGTTTATTTTATCGTTTATTGCTGCGATCACAGAGGTTCCCGTTGCTTCATTATTATTGCGTGATGTTGAAAGCTATACGCTCGCTGTCGGAATGCAACAATATCTCAACCCACAGAACTACTTATGGGGCGACTTCGCGGCTGCCGCGGTACTTTCCGCCATTCCAATCACTGTCGTCTTTTTACTCGCACAACGTTGGCTAGTTAATGGCTTAACCGCAGGTGGGGTTAAAGGATAACAGCACAAAAGCGTTGAAGGCATACAGCTTAAGTGGCCTTCAACATGATAAAAACTGCGATTTTGTTACGATAAGCAAACCGGAGATAGCTATTTTAATAGTGACTCTCCGGTCAATATTTGGCGCTCAGTGATAGCTAATCATTCAACTTAATATCGATGCAATCGCCACTCTTGGCGGAATTTCATCAATGACTCAGAATCACATTTATATAAATGTGATTAACTCAGCTCAGCTTAATTTTTCCGTATAGAAACAAGCATTCAATATAAATCGATTAGCCTATAAACAGTTCCCCGCTTATTTACCTTGCTTATCAATCACAACCTCACCATCTTCTTTGATAAAATCACTTTGTTGCCTATTTGGTAAAATATCTAATACCACTTCAGAAGGCCGGCACAACTTTACGCCTAGTGGAGTGACGACAATCGGCCGATTAATCAGAATCGGGTACTGCAACATAAAATCAATGAGTTGGTCATTTGTATAGTTATCTTGTTCTAAATTTAATTGCTCATATGGTTCAACATT
Source organism: Proteus sp. NMG38-2 (assembly GCF_020640995.1). Lineage (NCBI taxonomy): Bacteria > Pseudomonadati > Pseudomonadota > Gammaproteobacteria > Enterobacterales > Morganellaceae > Proteus > Proteus sp. NMG38-2. The sequence goes on along the minus strand of NZ_CP085482.1, from coordinate 10,113 downwards.
TTTTCGCAGTAATGCCCTTACCGTGATTTTCATATCGGCAATAAGTTTTACTAACACATCCTTAGTCGGCGGCGTGTCAAGATAGTAAATAATCGTTGGCTCAACACCACTATTGCGGATCATTGCAAGGGTATTGCGCGAAGTACCGCAATTGGGGTTATGGTAGATGGTGATATCATTCATTGGGTTACCTTTAATTTAATAGTGAAAGTCGGAGCACTAGCGCAACAAGTGTGACTATGAGCACCGGGATCGTCATGATAATCCCTGTTTTGAAATAATATCCCCATGTAATGGTCATGTTCTTTTGTGATAAAACATGAAGCCACAACAATGTCGCCAAACTCCCTATTGGTGTGATTTTAGGCCCCAAATCGGCACCAATCACATTGGCATAAACCATTGCTTGTTGGATTAACCCCGTCGCGTCACTCCCTTCAATAGATAGCGCACCAATTAATACCGTTGGCATGTTATTCATTATTGAGGATAAAAATGCAGTGATAAATCCCGTACCAATTGTTGCTACCCATAACCCTTTATCCGCAAGGTAATTGAGCGTTTCAGAAAGATAATCGGTTAACCCTGCATTTCTTAAACCATAAACAACCAAATACATACCTAAAGAGAAAATGACGATTTGCCACGGTGCACCACGTAAGACTTTTTTGGTATTAATCGTTTGGCCTCTGGCTGCAATCACCCAAAGAATTAAGGCGCCAATAGCGGCAATCGCACTAACCGGAATCCCCAAAGGCTCTAAAACAAAAAAACCAACCAGTAATAACACCAGTACTAACCAACCCGCTTTAAAGGTAGTCATATCCTTAATGGCTAAAGTCGGTTCACTCAGTTTGGTTACATCATATTGTTTAGGAATATCTTTACGGAAAAACCAATGCAACATCACGAGTGTTGCAACAATTGCTGCAATATCTACTGGCACCATAATCGATGCATATTCAGTAAATCCAATATTAAAGAAATCCGCAGAAACAATATTAACGAGGTTCGAGACAATCAGCGGCAAGCTTGCTGTATCTGCGATAAACCCTGCCGCCATGACAAAGGCTAACGTCGTGCCTTTATTGAAACCAAGCGCAAGTAACATTGCAATCACAATGGGCGTTAATATCAATGCCGCACCATCGTTGGCAAATAAAGCAGCCACCGTTGCACCAAGTAACACAATATAGCTGAATAACAGTCTTCCTTTACCCCCGCCCCACTTGGCAACATGTAATGCCGCCCATTCAAAGAAACCACTTTCATCTAAAAGTAGGCTGATAATAATGACTGCAACAAATGTCGCTGTGGCATTCCACACAATATTCCAAACTATCGGAATATCTTGAAAGCTAATGACGCCAAAAATAAGGGCTAAAACGGCCCCTGCCGTAGCACTCCAGCCAATACCCAGTCCTTTGGGCTGCCAAATAACAAAGGTGATCGTTAAAATAAAAATGAATGCGGCAATAAACATAAAAACCTCATGAAAAGGTGCTTTTCCGCACCTTTTATTTTTAGAAAATAAAACTTATTCTGCGAGCTGACTTAATGCAGATATCCCCACAGGCTCTGTTTCAAGCAAAGGAACAATAGCAACACGTTTTGCCAATGTTGATGTCACCTTTTCAATCTGAGCGACTTCCTGTTCTGCTCTTGAAAGTAACAATGGTGATGTTGTTTCCGTGATAGATAGACTGTTATTGATCACCCACGCCCACGGATGTATATCTGCCCGTATTAAATCATTTTGTAAGTTCTCCGCCTCAAGCACAGGCGTAGTTTCAGCGAGTGTCGTAATAATAACTTTGGTGCGTTCAGGATCTTGTAATTGCATCATCGGTGTTAAATAGTGGCCTTTTTCGCCCATTTTTTTAGCAATTTCTTTATGGTATGCCCCTGTTGCATCTAGAAGTAATAATGTATGTCCAGTCGGCGCAGTATCCATGACGACAAAACGTTTACCCGCGTCTCTAATGATGCGAGAAAATGCCTGAAATACCGCTATTTCTTCTGTGCATGGAGAGCGTAAATCTTCCTCTAGTAATGCACGCCCCTCTTCATCTAAATCTTTCCCTTTGGTTTCTAAGACATAATTACGATAACGCTCAGTTTCAGCGATAGGGTCAATTCGGCTAACTTGAAGATTGGGTAAAACACCATTGAGGGTTGATTCAATATGCGCAGCTGGATCAGATGTGGTCAGATGTACATCAAGCCCTTTTTCTGCCAATTTAACTGCAATTGATGCCGCAATCGTTGTTTTCCCTACACCACCTTTGCCCATTAACATAATCAGCCCATGCTGTTGCTGAGATATTTCGCCAACCAGTTCTGACAAGGTAGGTAAAGAAATAGGTTGTTTTGTCGGAGTAATAGTTGGAATTTGTGGCATCTCATTAGATAACAACTGCTTCAGTGCATCGACACCCACCATATTGATATTTTGTAAATAAAGAATATCGACAGGTAACGAGCGTAGTGCTTCAGGCATAGACTCTAATGCCGCTTGTTCACGAGAGTAGAGCGCATGGGATAACTTATCATTTTCAGTCACCGCCGTTTCAGGGAAAACACCATTGACAATTAATTGCTGATTTCTGATACCCAGAGATGACAACTCGCTATAGGTTCTCGCAACCTCTCTCAATGCCGCTGATTGAGGTCGTGCAACTAATACTAACCTTGTTAGTGATTTATCACTCAACGCTTCCACCGCCATGCTGTACTGTTCACGTTGTTTATCAAGACCAGACATTGGCCCTAAACATGACGCACCATCAGGATTATCAGTAATAAAATCACTCCATGCACTCGGGAGTTGTAATAAACGGATGGTATGCCCCGTTGGTGCGGTATCAAAAATGATATAGTCAAATTGCTTTGTAATTTCGGTATTGGTTAACAACCCAGTAAATTCATCGAAAGCTGCAATCTCTGTGGTACAGGCACCTGATAGCTGTTCCGTAATACTTTGAATTACCGCTTCAGGTAAACTTTCTTTGATTGGATTAATAATTTTGTTTCGATATTCTTCAGCGGCAGCTTGAGGGTCTATTTCAATAGCAAATAAATTTGGAACCCATGTTATTGGCTTAATATTGTTGCCTATCGATTGAGAGAATACTTGCCCAACGTTAGAAGCTGGATCAGTGCTCACCAGTAAGACTTTTTTCCCTTTTTCAGCCAACTTAATTGCGGTCGCACAAGAAATAGAAGTTTTACCCACACCACCTTTTCCAGTAAAAAATAAATAATTAGGTGTGTTATCTAAAAATTTCATTTTATTGCTCCTGTTAACAACACGTTTTACCATTACCACAACACGATTTAACAATTTCGGCTTTTTCAATATTCGGCCGAATACCAAACCATCTTGCTAGCTCATGTCGTTTTGGGTATCGACCAGTCAGCACAATCTCACCATCAAGAATCAATAGTGGAAGTGACTCGGCGCCTGCGGTTTCCAAAAATGTTTTTGCTTTTGTGTTGTTAACGAACTCCATAGGCTCTTGCGCTAAATTAAAACGCCTTATACTTGCCCCTTGTTTTTTTAACCAATCCACATCTGTTGCGAAGTCTACCAATGCTTGATCGACTTCGGTTCCGCAAACACCAGTGCTACAGCATAATGCGGGATCAAATACTTCTAATTTTTTCATATCTCAACCTTATATATGTTTTTTCGAATATGTTAACTTAAAAATTTTTATATAGAACAGCTACTCGCAGGTTCTTTTGTCTCTAAGCTTTTGAGTAAATCTGCAACTCTATTTTTCTCTGTGGCATAGGTGACATCAATGATACTTTTCACCCACGGTAGTAATGCTGGAGATAATCGATAATGAACCCATTTACCATGTTTTGAATCGAGCAAAAGACCCGACTCTCTAAGCATTGCTAGATGTCGAGAAGTCTTTGGTTGCGATAAATTCAAGGCCGTATAGATGTCGCAAACACACAGTTCACCAGATGCTTTTAGCAGTAGCACGATATCCAGTCTGGTTTGGTCGGCTAAAATTTTAAACAGCAGTAGTGGTTCCATACTTTCTCCTATATTTAATGTGTGTAAGATATACCAAGGAAATACATTCGTCAAAACATATATATTGGCCTATGAATTATCTAAACGAACGCTATCTTTATTTATTGATAATTCCTTACTGAGGAAATTAGAACCTTTAATTTTTCAATGTAATAGTATCAAGTGTTAATACTGTCGTATAACACACTATCTGTAGCCCTTGATATTACAGGGCTAGGAGCAAACTTTGGACTTTTCGATGAAATGGGCACACAACCCCTGCTTGCCGTTAATTTGTTTAAGCAATCACAGCATTTTCGCGAAAAACAAAAGATCGAGGATGCAATTCATTACGGCCTAATGGCCTGTAATTCATTCACAGAATCCAGCGAATACTGGCTCGCTTTAGCCGGTTTATATCAACAATCGAAAAATAGACTTCTGAGTATCAAAGCCGCCTTAAATTCTTATGTGTCGAACTGGGGATTCGGAGTACCGCATGACAAAGTGCTTTATTTTTTGAAGCAAGGCATGGATTTTTCAGAGCTCAGCTCAGATCCTGTTATTCAAAAAGTCACTAGTGGTGGGCTTGACTTAAATTTCGGCGGCACAAAAACCAATCATAACTACCCGATGATGAAAGAATGCATCGACGCATATTTCTCTCTTAACCAGCCAGTCACTGCCCTAAAGTTATATCAGAATTATGCGTTCTCCATGTACACAGAGACAAGTGCATTTCAAGAACGCTATGATTTTCGAATTGAGGAATGGAAGTCTGACTTTAAAGCTTTATGCCTGAAATATCTGAATGACTCCAGATCTGAAGTTACATTAAAGTGATGTATGGCTAGAAACAAAAATGCCGCATGATTAGTGCGGCATTTTGCTGGTGGCTTAATCTACCCCGCTCTGGGGGAACCCCTCGCGCGGCGCGTCCCCTCAGACACGCTCGCTACTTCAGTTGCCATCAGCATATCACACCGATCGCCGATCGCAGATTTTTTATACCTTTTCTTTCTGCTTCAGCTTTTCGTACAGAGCCATATGCCACTGGTAAGAGTCCGTTCCAACATGCTCGATGATCTCGTGGCATTTCAGTTTATTCATTCTGCCGAACTGGGTCGGTATGCCCATTTCTAACAACACGCATTCTGTCGCATAATGCTTAGCTTGCTTCGTGTCTTCAGTGTTGACAGTTGGCAGCATACAGCAAGTCAAAAAGACCGACAAAGCCAAAAGAAAAACAAAAAACGTCGGGACCAACAAAAAACCCAGCCTATCCCTATTCCAGAAGTAAACAAAAAACACAGCACTGGCAACTGTAATACCCAACGAAATCAAGCTCGGTAATTCTACCGATTCAGCCATAATCATCCGCAAACTCCTTCGGATTTCACGTAGCGCGATCGAAAGTGACCACTTTACGATGCATTCACTCGGTTTCTTCTGGGATCACTGCGAGCGGCAGATCACTGTGAACAACCTGCCAGCATTTAGCGAACTTCAACCGCAGCACTCTCTCTTGACAAACCAAGACGGTGTCTTCGCTGTCACGTAACGCCACCAGTTTTTTACCCGCCTGCATAGGCGTAAACCTGCCCGACACACCCGATAAAACATGTTTACTGCCTGCCAGATGAATAACGGTGTTATTGCCATCAAAGGCACGGATCAGTGAATAGCGATATGGCCCTTCAAAATAAACCGGCTGTACCAGTTGCTGCTGCTCCCCTTCGACCAGAGAATTAACAAAAAACCGGTCCAAATTCATGCGTAATTTTTTTACGCCGGTCGGATCCTGATTTGCCACTGAAGATGGCACCACAAAATTCACCGATTGCATTTCTGCCGAAACAACCTGAGCGGAAACGGCCATTGCCACTACAGATACGATTACCCTGATCATGATTTTCATATGCTCAACTCGTTTGTAAAACCCTTACGGGTGGCGGTCGCCGTGCCGGTTACCCCAACAATGGATAATTATCCTGGTATACCGACTACCTTCAATTTATGGGCTTTTAGGTTTCCTCCCTGTCAGCCCGTGGAAACGTCATCCTGATTATCGTCTGTAAATTTGTGATAATCAGGGCTGTGACTTTACAGCGGTGTTTCTTCATTTTTCGGCACAAACAGCACACATGAACCGTTGCCTGATTGCACCACCTCCGGCGAGCAAGCGTATGTTTCCTTTGTAGAGGCGAAGACAGTGAATGCCCAGCCACCAGGAGGCATGTTGCCTTTTCCAGGACTGAGCCAATCCACCTGCCCTTTCAGTTCGTATCGGCTTCCGTCGTAAATAACGACGGTGTGCAGCGACTGGTCAACGGAAGTCACTTCCTCAACCAGGAATAATTCGACCGGGCCATCATGGACGTGATGTTTGATTTCAGAATACGGCCGAGTTTCCACAGGGCTTGCACCGATCTGATTAATGCGAGAGTCCTGTTGCTGATCGGATGTATCGACTGAGGCATGGAGCTCTGCTGTCAACATGAGCATACCAGCCAGAAGCAGGAATGGCTTTTTCAACACTTACCCCCTTTTATCGCTCCCCCACGGAGCACAAACAGAAAGTTTGCCCCTCAGCAAACTCACTGTTTTTTGATACTGACCGACTGACGCATGATTGCCAACACATCACTGGCTGACATTTTCCAAGCTTCAGCTTGACGTCGCAGTACAAAAGCGCCCAACTCTATTCGCCGAGCATGATCTAACATGAATGTCATTGTATTCCCGGCTTCAGAGATCGTCATGCCGCAACCCACTGACCCATTGTTATTTACCACAAAGCCTTTGTTTTTGTTCGCGCCGTGGAACTTAGCACGCATTTCTTTTTCAAGCCCGAATAAAGCGCCGCAAAATGCGGTCAATTCATACCGGGACAGTTGTATCGTGATTTTCTGATCCCAGAGCACATCGCGCCCTTCCAATGTCATGGGTGCCATCGAGATATTCAGCGTCAGAAAACCTTCTTTTCCTTCGGACTGCACGTATTGAACATCCAATGCCGTCCGCTTTTTTTCATCGCGCTGGCGATCAGAGTACAGCTTCAGCTGTTCACCAAATTGATTCATAATTCCTCCTGATACCATAGTATCCCCAGCCAAGCCCGTGACGAAATTTTCGCCACCAGGTCAAAAGGTGAGATTGAACGGGTAGTTTTATTGTTTTATTGCATTCAGACCATGCCCCGAATCTCACCAAAGTGAGTTTGAGCGGGAAATATATACTTAGTTTCGGTGAGTTTGAACGGGAAATATAGTCTTGTTGATCAAGGCCTGACGAAAAAGGTGTGATTGGATGGGATGGCAAGGGAATAATGTTGATTTTTTACCCTGTTTTATGTCCCTACAGCCCGCTTCTTGTCTAAAACTCCTGAGTTTGTTCTCTTTTTAACCGATCAGTTCCCGCTATAACACACTTTATCGCTAGGTTACCCGCTACGACTCACTTTGGACAGGACGCATACCCACCACAACTCACCTTTCTCAAGCTTACTCCTATCAGAATTACCCGTTCAAACTCACTCTTTCATTCGTTTTGTTTACCAAATAAAAAACCCGCCTTTCGACGGGTTTCCGATATGACTCGCTTAATCCAACGTCGGGTTTCGGTTGTGAACATGCACGACCGAGTCCCGTCCAGCCTTGATGACCTCGTATTGCAAATAGCCAATACTATTCAGTTCGTTGAGAGCGTCGGTGATTTTACGGTTTTGGTCTGCGACCCTACCATTCATCATCAAGCGTTCACGAAGCCTCGACATTTGGATTGGCGCAGGCTGTCGTGGCAACGCTTCGAAATAAGTATACAGCGCCTGGGCTGTCTCATTTCTCGGCAGTGCCATTAGCGGCTTGCGTCGTAACAAACTTAAGTGGTCATTGCTGTAGAGCTCCCAAAGGCGCTCATCTGCTTCCAGTACAACCAGATCATCGACAACATCAAATTCTGCCTTCAACAGCAAGCCTGTTACCAAAAACTTCTTGGTACCTGGCGTTGTGAATGTGATGGTCTTTGCCCTGATTCGAGTTAACGAGTCGGCTATCTCCTTACGCAATTTCGAATCTAGCCGCTTCGATGGATACCCGCAGAACTGCGAGAACTCGCTGAATTTAACCTTGATCTTATTTCCATGCAGAGCATCAGGACATGCGCTAAACGCATGGATAATCCCCAACCAGCAACGAAAATCAATGAAATAGTTAAGCTGTGGACCGGTGATCACCACGTTGGTGTAGCCTTCACTACGGGCATACTCCAGGTAGCTGAGCGATTCGCTCGCGTCCAACGGCTTACCAACCTTTCCTTTCGATCGGATATTCGGTGTAAACACGCCAAGCCGCAATAACGAGACGGGTTGAACACTCGAACTGTTTGTTATTGTGAGTTTCCTGTGTGACGAATTTTCGTCAGCAGGTATCGCATCCTTGAATAACAGGATGTTATTACTACAATTTTGTTGCATCAAACCATAACCCCTCATGGTTGTGAATAAAAACTCGGCTTTCCCCTTTCAGACTCACCGAGTTTCCCACTGTACCACACCCAAATCCCATCCAAACTCACTTTCTTCCCTTTCAAACTCACTTTCCTCCCTTTCAAACTCACCTCAATCCTCTGTAGGCCACGCCACCAGCGGCCTGCGAGCGACAGGGATCTTTTAGGATCTGTTAGGAACTAATTAGGTTAATTATTAGGATCTAGCTTGTTGAAAAGTTGATAAGTGAAAACCAGCGCCCAACACAGGTACTGGTTTTTGTTTGGGTGGCTATTCTGCCCAATGGGCTTTGAGTTGTCTGTTAGCTTCATCTAACGCAGCTGAAGCTGAGGGCATGATGCGGTTATCGAAAACCCAGGGCGCATCTTTCCAGTTGCCTTGCTGCCGAATATAGCCCAGTCTTATCGCTTGCATGAATGTCATCGGCTTTGGGCTAATAGGATTCACCACCAGCCCCTTGGCGCGATTGACACGCACTTTCAGGTAAGCCAGCACACGCTCAGCCTGCGCTTCTTTTTGCCCTGACAAGTCCCAGATACTGCGTCTCAAATGCTTAATGGCTTCTTCACTGGTCACGCGTAATCCCTCGTAGAGTTCAGTACACTGATGCTTGGCAAATCGCACTGAAATTCAGTGTCATCGGCACGGTCTATCCAAGTTATACACGCTCCAGATCGCCATACCGCCAGAACGGGGTCGCTCATGCAGTTTTCAACACTCTCATCCGAGTCATCAAAGTCGTCGAACGTCGCTTCGCTATAGATGACAACATGGAGGAATTGCGGGTTTCTTTCCAATACAGCAAAAGCGTCGATCAGCGCGGATTTGTCAAATTTCAGCGTTACGTTCAAACAGCGAATATTATCTTGGAGTTTAAGTTCAGTCAGCATTGGTTACCCTTTCATGCCCTGAGGCTCTCTCATGGCGATCCTCAGCAGTTTTACGATGTTTTGTGCGAAATGATGCGATGAGTACCACATCGCATCGTAGAAAGCGTTACAGCGCTATTTCATTGCAGGCTCTTTTCGACCCAACGATATTCTTTGGATTGGAAATTATCCTGCAAGCAGATCGAGCATTTTCCGTTGCGGCACTCTGCGTAAACACTCCAGTGGAATGCGGGTGTATCACAGCTGCCGGAAACTGATTTAACAAAGCCACCGAGCTCATGCTTTTTTGCAATGGTAAGTTTGGACGTGGCGATAGCTGAGCGGAGCTCAAACGCATCAAACTCCACGGTAATTGACCCAGCTGGGAGCGTCACTTCGTTACAGACGGAGTACAGTTCGCGAGGTACGGTAAAGCAGGTATTAGCCAGCGCATATTGCTCAGCTGTTAGGTTTCGTGGCGACTCCACTGCACAGAGCAGCGTATCCCATGTAATGCCGATGTTTGCATCATGAGTTCGATCCACCAGCTGAAGCGCCTTGTGTGCCTCATATTCAGAAATGGGTTCCATCTCATTGTCAGACAAAACTTGGTGGATGTCTTCAGTATCCCACAGCTTGGAAAGCACAACATCGTATTGATTTTTTGTGGACAGGTGCGCGATTAACTCTTTGACTGTGCAGTACAT
>NZ_CP085484.1:0-2683 GCF_020640995.1 Proteus sp. NMG38-2 | reverse complement strand
GAAACACGGCGCCAGTTATCACAGTGCCATTCCAGCGATTTTCCCACAGTTCGCACTTTTCTAATATGACTCTAGAAAAATTAGCGTAACTAAGATTTGTCTTGGTTATATAAGCACTACAAAACCATGACCTTGTAGTTATCATATTCATAAAATTAGCCCCTCGAAAATCAGCTCCTTGAGCTAAACACTCACTAATTTCAAGACCTAAGGCGCTAATGTTTTTAAAATTACTCATTGATAAATCGCAGCTTTTAAAGCTAGCGTTTTTTAGTTTGGCTCTATTAAAATCACACCCTTCCAAGCTATTCCTGTCGTAAAAACTACAATCAACAAATTCAGTATCAGTTAAATCAACCCCTGAAAAATCACAATTTGAAAAGGCAATATTTTTAACTCTATTCCCCGTAAATTGATCTCGTGAAAACTTTTCATTGATAAAGTGCTTTTCCATACATGCTACACCTGGTTATTTATACAGTGCAATCATTGTACATTAATTTGAACAACCTTAAACTCTAGCTAAAATTGATTCATACAATCCCTTTTATGTTAAACGGGCGAGTTAGTTAGCAAAAACCTCCCGTTCATCCCCATTAAAGCCCCTCGAAACGATTTTAAGACACGATCACCCTATAAAACACCCAAATCTACGCTGAAAGTTTAGAACGGTTTTGCGGGCTTCTGAGTGCGTTTTTAACATCGTGCAAACTGACAAGTAAAACGATGCGAAATCGCTGAAAGTCACAAACTTGTTTTGTGGCAAGAAGCGATTTGACCAACCGAGTAAAACGAGGGCGGTAGGCTTTTTGTTTTTATCCTGATGAGCGTCCAGCGAAGAAAGGGAAAAACAGGGGGAGCCGAAACGAAATGACACGCCCCAGCGATGGCAAGTGAACCCCAGTGAACGTGTTTCGTTTTGGGGGCAAAGCCCCCCGTCAAGCGAAGCGTCTGACCACCACATTTTTGAGCGACCAAATACAGGGGCGAAAAAAGGGGGTGGTCAGACGAACGCAGTGAGTTTGACGGGCTTGGGTGAATGGTTTTTTTCGCAGGCGTCCAGCCGAAGAAAATAGCCAGAGGGCGGAGCCTTATGTCATTCATTTTCGTCCAGAAAATGAGTGGCATTGATACTGAAAGTATCATGGGGTGCAAGTTAGTAAAACTATGATTCTACCCATTATTTCACCCGTTATTCTGCCCGTTATACCTAAATTGGGTGCAATAACGGGTAAAGTAATAGGTAGAATAACAGGTGGATTAATGGGTAAGAAATAACACAACGTCATCTTGTGTCTATCTATTATTCTGTATCTTATTCTATGTATTATTCTACCTATTACAGACGAAATAGATAAAATAAGAGATAGAATAATAGATAGGATAATACATAAAATAATAGGTAAACCTAACGTCAGCGCACCTTTTCTTCGAGCTGTTTTAGCATCGAAATATCACCTAATAACCGTTGATTTTTACCTGTGAAAAAGATGATCGGACTGACATTTGCATTATCAATACTTCGGCTTAACTGAATTCCCATCGCCTGATAATCATCATCGTTTGTGCAATGGTATAACGCTAAAACAAGCTGACATTGTTCTGGAGTTCCGCATTCTATTGCCCAGCGGATCAACTCCGAAAAGGTCAATCCGTTCGGTTTCCAGTGTTTTTTATGCCGTGACGCTAACGCCTTAAATTTTTCACGCCCTTGATTATATTTTTCTGCCCCGATCACCGGATCTTCACAACGAACCCCTTGAACCGGTCGCTTATCAAATGACAATTCCCATAAATTTAATTCTTCGATGTATTCGTAATCTTCTGGCGATGCCAAACGAAATAATTGAGACATAGAGACACCCTCCGATCATGTGTGAACGGAGACAGTATAAGGCTTTCGAGAAATTCCGCTTCCTCGACGTGAAACAAGTTCACGCCTTGCGGCGAGCGTTGCGAATTGAATTTATGAGGTTTACCAAGCTCCAGATGTAACAAAGCCCCGTGACAGCATCACAGGGCTCTGGTACTCTAAATCTTGTGCATTCGTTGCTCAGATTAGACGTCGCAATCCAATCTTAGCAACGTGAGAGGCGCTTGTCACGTTCTCATTAAATACCAGCCAACGACATTAACCCAAATGCACCACTTGATTGACTCGGACTTAGCCCGGTCTCCGAAAGGATAAACAGGCAAATTGTGGTAGTAAAACGTACCGGAAAACGAAATTCCGGCTCTACCTCCGAATCACGCTGCGGTATCGAAAGATTACAGTGCGTACCTGATAAGAGCACCAATCAACGGACTAGGGATTTCTTGGATTGCGAAGTGTCGAAAGAAGCCCAACCTAACCAAACTTAGCCAGATTAACGAGCTAAGAGACCATGACCCAATAACTGATCATGGAGAAAAGCAAAGACAAGATGAAGATGTCGCTTCGCTCCGTTTTGATTAGTACCACATTGGGGCATTAGGCGTTTTTTACCTAGATTTTATCGGTGAACAATAACACCTAAACTCTCAACAAGCTGAAGCGCCTGCTCTCCATCCAACTTCACTCCATCTAAATTAATTCGCCTTGCATCAAGCTCGCCAAGCGCCCCACCCGTTAAATCACAACCAGTAAAATCAGCCAAAGACCAATCAAACGATGAAAACTCCCCACAAGAAAGATCGGAGCCAC
>NZ_CP085483.1:0-5500 GCF_020640995.1 Proteus sp. NMG38-2 | reverse complement strand
ATATTGCTCGACTTGATTATTTTTAATGCGCCCTCATATGTTCACATTGAGGGCTTTCCTCTTACAAAGAAAGGAGATTATTATGGGTCTTAAACCTGGTCCGAAACCCATCGCAAAATCGACGGGAAAACCAGATCAACGTCGGCGCGACAATAAAGATACTCCGGGAAATACTCCTGAGTTAAAGCCGAGTAAATCCACAGGTAAGTGAAGCAATCAGGGTATAGATGATTCATCTATACCCTGACCATAAATGAATGAGCTAATAATGTAAGATGCAGTCCTGTAATTTACAGAGTTCGATAGATAGTTAAATTCCGTATATTGCATGCCATTTAACATAATGGATCTTAAGCGACCCACCGCTTAGGCACTCAATCAAAAAGCCCTCTCAATCACTCAAAATTCCCTATTTTCTCCACGTAAAAAGCCCATTTTTTTGTTACTCATTTGTTATCAAAACGGCGGTTTCGGTTTCGCGGTAAAAATGACGCCAACCGGCTATTTTTTCCAGAATTGCCATGATTTTTTTGTCGGCTCTGGTGCAACGGGTTCGGGAGTTGCCGGTAGCTTGGATTCGATTAATAACATAGCTTGACGTATATCATCTAAATTTTTTGAAAGTAACTCTTTTTCAGCTTTTAAGTGTGCATTTTCTTGTTCAAGAAGTTGAAGTTTAATCTGTAGTGATTGTGTAGTACTGGGTGTTTCTTGCTGTAGTTTTGATACATGTGTGACGCTGTCACTGTCTGTAGTTGAGAGATTGCTTATTTTACCAAATACTCTAATTAACTCAGATGTTTCAATGCTTTTATTTCCTGTATTTTGATCTGTAGTCGTAGACAGTTTTCCTTGTTTTATGTACTTGTGTAGTGTGCTTCTTGCTTTTCCTGTCAGCCTTGCCGCTTCACTGATTGATACCAAAGCCATAATCAATCCTCTAACATCATTTTTATTTGTTGATCTTCTTTGAAGTGAAAGTGTAGCGCAAAAACACTCCTGCCTTTTTTTACTGTATCAACTGTTACTGATAGATTGCTTTTTTGGTTTAACTCTTTTATTGCTGGTTTTATTACCCATTGATTCAGTGACTTGAAGGTGGCGTATTTTTTTTCGTCCAAACCTAGCATCGAGCGAAAATCATCAATGCTGATCAATCGATCTCCAATCACTTTAAATTGCATTAATAACTCATATAAACGAATGCTATAGACACTTTTTAGTGTTGATACATTTTTGATCACGATTTTAGTAAATTGACCTTGAAGCTGAGTTAAGTAGGGCATTATGGAGTCAGCAAAAACAATTTCTATTTTTCCCTCACCCTCAAAATATTCTGCTTCTTCTTGGATCCAGCGAATACGTCGTCTTTCATTATTGTTTTGTATATATATCCAACGTTCAGCGAGCTTATCTATAGCTTCTTTTAAATGTCGTTCTGCATTACTTTTTCCCATATCAGGAAATGCTAGATAAAAATCGCCAGATGTAATTTTGAATGTTTTTTGAGGAGTTTTATCCCGAGGGTTTAGCTTTCCAATACACATCAATAGCAAGCGCTGTTCCTGTAAAGTTAGTTTGTAACTAGCTTCAATCAACGCATTGGATTTATATGCTATTAGTTCAGACATGTCGCTTCCTACTTAATGGGATAGACAAAAAATTAGTCTATCCCTACATTAAAGGCAAGTCTTTTATTTTATCTATGCCTAATTTGTGAGTATTACCGTAAATTTCTATGCCTATTACCGTAAATTTCTATGCCTATTACCGTAAATTTCTATGCCTATTACCGTAAATTTCTATGCCTATTACCATTTTTATCGTTATAATACAAAAAGATACATAACGATAAAACAAGGTTTAAAAACAAAAAACAATTTAAAACAGAAAAGCCCTGTGGATAAACCAGCCCAAGTTGTCAGATACATCACGTTTTCCCGTATCTAAAAGGATGTCGCAAACAGAGTTTGCTCCTTTTCAAAACATATTCCCAAACCAAGGTAGCTCCCCGCATTGCGGGAGCATATCGCTGACAGAATCTTTTGTCTCCGACCATCAAACCACGGTACCGCTGATTTTTTAGAGCAATTAAGTTCGCTACGCTCACGGCTCTGCCAGGATGGTATTGTATGAGCCTGTAAGCAACCTTCTTCACCCGTGACGATAAACTCCACACTTAAGGCATAAAAACCGCACCTGATTCGTTCTGCGCCTTTTTATTGCTATAAACGATATAGCAGTAAGACTGTATTTTACATTCTCAGGCATATTCCCAGAATTTATGCTGCCGTTCAGAAAACGGTTCATGTGATTTTCAAAATCCGGTTTTTCAAAAGAACAGATACAGAACCAGGAATGGTAGCGGTTAAAAATCAAAAGGTTATAATATTTTCATATACTCGATAAATATAGTTATTGTCGATGATAAAAGAATTTAAATAGTAGGAATAATGTTATTTATCAAATTGATAAACCAAATGTTGACGGTTATGAGACATATTGCTGAAAGGTCTACGTCTGCAAGGCAACAGGTTCATTACTGAGTTTAAAAACCAATTTTTCATTTTCAGATAAGAACAGGTGCTAATATTTGTCGGTTTAAACGTTCTGAATTCAAGAGCGATGTCTGACCCGTAATACTGAGATTGCGTTAATCAAAATGGCAAAAACCCCGAACAGGGATATTCATCTCCATCCGGGGCGGTCTACAAACTTCGCCATTTGATTTTGTCTCCCTTCTCTCAGGAGATCAAGATGAATATATCAGGGATTTCATCTGGATAATCACCAGTACAACCTACGTCGCCTTCGGCTCACAGTACCCCTGCAAACCGGAAAATGACAAGGTTATTAACCCAGCCTAAAACCCTGTCTGGTCATAAACTAATTATACCGTAACTACCCTAGTAGTGACTTAATACAGCCAATACATTAAGTCGTCACTAGGGTCTTGGTGACTTAATAACGTTATGCATTAAGTCACCATTAGGGTTTTGGCGACTTAATGTCTTTGATAATTTTCAAAACAAAATATTTTGATAGAAAAGTTTGGTTTTCATTAGAAATGACGAGAATAAGTATTAGGTTGTTTTTTAGCCGCAATGCCTTGTGTGTATATGTCGTTTTTTGTACCCATATTCTGTGCTTAAGATGCTACAGCATCAGTGTAATTGTAAGTTTCATTACATGATGCTTATCACATATATGCATACAAATTTCTACACTAGACGTTGATCATAAGGTAACAGTGTTATAATCACTTCAGATTAGTTTTATCCAGCCTAGCTGAAATGAAGATTTTTGATGTGAGTTTACGCATTGAAAAATATAAAATAGTATGAATATACTAAATTAAACAAGCATAGTGCTATATGATGTAAAGGTAAGCAATGTGTTGAATTTTTTATTTAAATTATTGTCAACCATATCTGCGATGACCCCAGCATTTTTTGTTTTTTTTATAACTAACTACACTAAATATTGTAGTGATGAAATTAATTTATTTATAAAGGATAATAAATTGATTTTCTTTGCTGGATATATAGGAGTTACTCTTATAATAGTTTTAGTGTTAAATTGTATTTTTTTAAAAATAGCAAGTAATCTTGAAGGCGATGGTATTTCAGGTATTATTTCCATAGAGCCTGTGAACGATAATTTCCTCCCAACATACTTAGGCTATTTTTTTGTTTCTGTCAGTATTACATCGCTATGGGTTTTTTCCTATTTCATAATTCTTGTTATATCTTTCAATTTATTTTCTAAAATTTATTTTTTTAATCCAACTTTGCTTTTATCTGGATATAAATTTTATCATCTAGTATCAACTCAGGGGGTTAAAGTAATTTTAATAACGAAGAAAGACTTGAGGGCCGTAGGTGATTTATCAGACGGTAGTTACAAAAGAATAAATGACTTTACTTTTATACAGGTTAAAAAATGACTGAAAAACACCTCGTAGGTTTTTTTAAAAAAAATAAAGATGAAAAAATTTATAAAATAACTTCTTCTAACGAAGCATTTTTTGAAAACTTCGTTATTGTGGATGAGGTTCAAAAATTCGATCCTGATGATAGGAGTGATTTGGGTAATGTATACTACATTGATTTATTGAATGATGAAATTACCAATGTGATATTTTCCGACTTAAAATCATTAAGTTCAAACGACACTATTAATACATCAAATTATACGTCATTAAAATCAAATGAAAGCAAAGATGTTTTTAAAAATATGAGGTATGTAGCATCGAAAGATGGTAAGTATTTGTTTTTTCAGTCAATTAATAAAAATAAAATTATTGGTGGTAAAATCCTATCTTTAAAAAATATGCAGGTTCTTGATGGCGGTTATGTTTCTATAAGTGATGAACCTGATGTGATTTTCGATCTTGAATTAAAGCGTTTTTTATTTAAAAGTATAGCAAAAGCTAGGCGTATTTTTTCAGGGTTTGATGCTTATTATAAAGAAGCTGGAGTCAAAGACGTAAAAGCATTTATCAAAAGAGATGAAATTATAATTTGTCCTGATTTTAATGAGGAGAAGGTTAACTCTCTCAATAAGAAAAGAATTCAAGCTGAGATAGATAAGCAGAGTTCATTAAAAAAATCATTAGGTGATAATTATAATAATTATATAGAAAATGACTTAAAAGAGTGTATTTCTGACTTGGCTATGTATTATCCGGATCTTGTTTCTGAAGATAAGGTCGTTATTAATAATAATAGCGATTTAACTAATTATTTGTATGCGCTAGATGAGCGTCTTTATACAACAAAAAGAAGTAAAGCTAAAAGAATGGTAACTGCAATGCGAAAGTTGTAGCCTAAAATATTGAAGTAAATATATGACTAAAATTATTTTTTAGTTATATATTTATTTCTAATTTTTTTAATTAATTAAATTTTTTAGCCTATACTAATCATAGACTGATTTTCTATGTCCTATAGTTGTAGCAAGAATAATAAGCTCATTATCCCTTATTTCGCACAGTATCCGATAGTCACCAACCCTATAACGCCAGAACTCACCCAGTTCACCTTTGAGTGGTTTTCCTGACTGTCGGGGGTCATCTAAAGCTGCAATGCGTAAATCCATGAAATCGACAATACGACGGGCATTTTGTTTATCCATTTTTCGTAGATATTTTAACGCCCGTTCAGAATAATTAATCGTCCAGACCAAGTGCTTTCCTCACATCTTCAGCGGAATGAACTTGTTCTTCACCGCGACGAATTTTTGCAACGATTTCAGCGGACAGGTAGTAGTCTTCCAAATCTTCCAAATGAGTGAGGATAGCTTCTCTCGCATAGAATGTTTTGGTTCTTCCTGTCTGTTTGGCGAGTGACTCCAGACGTGTTTCAATGTCATCAGATAAACGAATAGCTAACATGGCTACCTCCTGATCTGCTTTTGCTATACATGTATAGCAAATTATAGTCGGAAATCATGAAAAAGACCAGAAGCACCTTTTTTTGTTAGAAGTTGATGTGGTTGT
>NZ_CP085481.1:4342500-4433346 GCF_020640995.1 Proteus sp. NMG38-2 | reverse complement strand
GGCGGACTCCCCTAAAAAAACAAGACTAAAAAATAAACAGGAAAAATGCAGTTGTACAATGTAGCTAAACACAGCGTGCTTAAACACAAAGTGCACAACATCGTTCCTCTTCAATTCTTAATAAGGAACAACTCTTGGTGACAACGATTTATTTACATCGTGATTCACGATCGCAGACTGGCTATTCTGATCGTGACGGGGGATCATATCGCAAAATGAAACGAAGATCCTCTTTCTTTTGCACAGTTTTTATGGTTTTTATCCACAGGCTTGATGATTTGTGATAATTCACCAAATGAAATATGCAAAGGCGTTCTAGTGTACTTGAGTCGCCCTATAAATAGCAATTGGGGATAACTTTCTCTTTGCATAAATCTCTCCTTCTTATAGTAAGTGATCAAATATCTCTCACTTGATCCACCAAAGATCCTTGCGCTTTCACCATGAGTCCGTATAATCTTGCACCCTGCGTGCTTGTACCAACAAAGTCACTTATTAAGGCTCTCTTTTAGGTCGCTAATAAGCGTACTCGTTGCGCATAAGTCAGGATTGATTATCGGGTTTGCTAAAAAAGACGACAAAAATCGGTACTTAAAGCGTCATCTTGATTGACGCATTTGAGTGATTTTATTACAATCCCGCATCTTTCCATCATTGATGCTGCGATTGAAGTACCGGTTTGTTTATTTATTGCACGCCTGTCTGTCAACGCATTTGCTGAATCAGTAATTATATTAAGTAGGTAGAAATCGCCATGAAACGCACTTTTCAACCGTCTGTACTGAAGCGCAACCGTAACCACGGCTTCCGCGCTCGTATGGCCACTAAAAATGGTCGTCAGGTTCTGGCTCGCCGCCGTGCGAAAGGCCGCTCTCGTCTGACCGTTTCTTCGAAATAATAAAAGCTAACCATTCCGTGGTTAAGCTCGCTTTTCCAAGGGAGTTACGTTTGTTAACTCCCAAGCATTTCAATTTTGTTTTCCAGCAGCCACAACGCGCGAGTTCACCAGAAGTTACTATTTTGGGTCGCCAGAATGAGCTGGGGCATCCCCGCATCGGTCTAACAATCGCAAAGAAAAACGTTAAACGTGCTCATGAGCGCAATCGTATTAAACGATTGGCCCGTGAATACTTTCGTTTACATCAGCATGAATTACCGCCGATGGATTTTGTGTTATTAGTAAGAAAAGGGGTTGCTGAACTTGATAACCACCAATTGACGGAAGTGTTGGGTAAATTATGGCGTCGTCATTGTCGCTTGGCTCAAAAGTCCTGATCTTGCTGATTAGGGGCTATCAACTGGGGATTAGTCCTCTGTTGGGGCCTCGTTGTCGTTTTAATCCTACGTGCTCTCATTATGGAATTGAGGCATTGCGCAGGTTTGGAATGATAAAAGGTAGTTGGTTAACAGTGAAACGCATATTAAAATGCCACCCTTTACACGAAGGTGGTGATGATCCTGTCCCACCTAGAAAAAACGACGATAACAGAGAAAATTAACGATGGATTCGCAACGCAATCTTCTATTCATCGCTTTGCTGTTCGTTTCTTTCCTGATCTGGCAGCAGTGGGAGGGTGATAAAGTTTCACAAAACACCACCACTACTACTCAGATCTCGCAACAAGCGGACATGCCAAGTAGTGATAGTCTTGCTGTAACTGGTAACAGCAATGAGCAGGCAAAATTGATTACCGTAAAAACTGATGTACTTGATCTTAGTATCAATACTCAGGGCGGTACAATCGATGAGGCTGATTTGTTAGCCTATCCCGCCGAGCTTAATTCACAGACACCTTTCCGTTTACTGGAAACTACACCTCAATTCCTGTATCAGGCTCAAAGCGGCTTAATTGGCCCAGATGGTCCAGATCAGAAATCTCGCCCAGTTTATACTGCTGATAAAAACGAATTTGTACTTGGTGAAAACCAGGATGAATTACGTGTACCTATGACTTTTGTGAATGAAGAAGGCGTAAAATTCGTCAAAACCTTTATTCTGAAAAAAGGTCAGTACGATATCGGTATTGAATACAAAATTGAGAATACAACAGATAAAACACTGACAATGAACTTCTACGGTCAGTTAAAACAATCTGTTAAATTGCCAGAAAGCCGTGATACTGGTAGCAGCAACTTTGCGCTACACACTTATCGTGGTGCGGCATATTCCTCAGATGAAACCAACTATAAAAAATATAGTTTTGGTGATATCGAAGATAAAAACTTATCTCTAACCACGAATAATGGTTGGGTTGCGATGTTACAACAATACTTCGCAACAGCATGGGTTCCTTCTAAAGATAGTCAGAACAATAACTTCTACTCAATTACTTTAGAAAACAAATCCATTGCTCTGATTGGTTATAAATCAGCACCTGTCACTATTGCACCAAATAGTACAGCTGACATCACCTCTACATTATGGGTTGGCCCTGAAATTCAGTCTGAAATGTCCGCTATCGCGCCACATTTAGACCTGTCTGTAGACTACGGTTGGTTATGGTTTATCTCTCAACCACTGTTTAAACTGTTGAAATTCCTTCACAGCTTTATCGGTAACTGGGGCTTCTCCATCATCATGATCACCTTTATCGTTCGTGGTATCATGTACCCGCTGACCAAAGCGCAGTACACCTCCATGGCGAAAATGCGTTTACTGCAACCAAAACTGGCTGCTCTGCGTGAACGTATTGGTGATGACAAACAACGTATGAGCCAAGAAATGATGGCGTTATACAAACAAGAGAAAGTGAATCCTCTGGGTGGTTGTTTACCACTGATTATCCAGATGCCAATCTTCCTTGCGTTGTATTACATGCTGATGGGCTCAGTTGAATTACGTCATGCTCCATTTATGTTATGGATCCAAGACTTGTCTGCGCAAGACCCATACTACATCCTGCCATTATTAATGGGTGTAACGATGTTCGTCATTCAGAAACTGTCTCCAACAGCAGTAACTGATCCGATGCAACAAAAAATCATGACCTTTATGCCGGTTGTGTTTACCGTATTCTTCCTGTGGTTCCCATCAGGTCTGGTTCTGTACTATATCGTCAGTAACTTAGTGACCATTATCCAGCAGCAGTTAATTTACCGCGGTCTGGAAAAACGTGGCTTACACAGCAGAGACAAAAAATAAGGTCACATGAGGAAAAACCTCTTCCTTGGTTACATTCAAAGGAAAGTGACATAAAATAGCGAAGGCGGTCTACAATGACCGCCTTCTGTTTTTTATATTGATATGATTATTCTGATTAAGCGAGTACACCATGCATAGCACTGATACTATCGTCGCTCAGGCCACACCTCCGGGAAGAGGCGGTGTTGGTATCCTACGCGTTTCTGGCCCAAAAGCGGCTCTTGTGGCACAAACCGTTCTAGGTAAGTTGCCTAAACCTCGTTATGCTGATTATCTGCCATTTCGCAATGATGACAACTCAGTACTTGATCAGGGTATCGCCCTTTTCTTCCCTAATCCGAACTCATTTACAGGTGAAGATGTTCTAGAACTACAAGGCCATGGCGGCCCCGTTATTCTAGATTTATTACTAAAACGTATTTTACAAATTCCTGGTGTGCGTATTGCAAACCCTGGGGAATTTTCTGAACGTGCATTTTTAAATGACAAACTCGATTTAGCACAAGCAGAAGCGATTGCTGATTTAATTGATGCTAGCTCAGAACAAGCAGCACGTTCAGCAATTAATTCATTACAAGGTGCATTTTCCTCTCATATTAACGAGATGGTAGAGTCGTTAACTCATCTACGTATCTATGTTGAAGCGGCTATTGATTTCCCTGATGAAGAGATTGATTTTCTTTCTGACGGTATCATTGAAGGAAAACTTAATACCGTTATTGCTGAATTAGATGATGTTCGTGCTCAAGCTCGCCAAGGTAGCTTGTTACGTGAAGGGATGAAAGTGGTGATCGCAGGTCGTCCAAATGCGGGTAAATCAAGCCTATTAAATGCATTAGCAGGTCGAGAAGCGGCTATTGTCACGGATATCGCTGGTACAACTCGTGATGTATTACGTGAGCATATTCATATTGATGGTATGCCTTTGCATATTATCGACACTGCAGGCTTACGTGAGGCCAGTGATGAGGTTGAACGCATTGGTATTGAACGAGCTTGGAAAGAGATTGAACAAGCAGATAGAGTGCTATTTATGGTTGATAGCACCACAACCGATGCAACAGCGCCTGAAGATATCTGGCCTGAATTTATGGCACGTTTGCCAGACACCTTGCCTGTTACTGTTATTCGTAACAAATCAGATTTAACCGGTGAGAATGCCGAGATCACGGCACAAGGTAACTACCCGATGATCCGCTTATCTGCTCGTGATGGAATGGGTATTGAGTTACTTCGTTCCCACCTAAAAGAAGCAATGGGCTTTAATAGTAATACTGAAGGTGGTTTCTTGGCTCGTCGCCGCCACTTACAGGCATTAAATACCGCTGCAGAACATTTACAGCAAGGCCATGAACAACTGGTTTATGCAAAATCCGGTGAATTGTTGGCAGAAGAGTTAAGACTGGCTCAGCAAGCATTAAGTGAGATCACCGGTGAATTTACCTCAGATGACTTATTGGGTCGTATTTTCTCTAGTTTCTGTATCGGGAAGTAACCACTAAATCTTACCTGCTATACCGTGTAACTTTCAATTTAACGGTTATGGCAGGTAGAGTTCGATTTACACACTATAGTCGTTTTTTAATAATTAAGTGATAGTTTTACTCCTCCTTGTAGTTCATTTTTCAAACAATTAATCTTTGTTTATACTAATCAACATTGCTATATTTTCCGGAAAGAAAATCATAGGAGATATCTATGGCCACGACTTCTTTTAGCAAAAATTTTATTGTTAAGGACAAACAGTCTATTGAACTTATACAGAATGCTTTAAGTTATCCTCGACATATAAAAATAGTAAAACGGAATTACGAAACAGAAAATAGACAAGGAATTGCGTTATTAAAACAACGATTGTCCAACTTGGAAAACTACTAAAAGAGTTTGATAAAGAAACAACAATTAAACTCTTAAGTAGTTTTTCTAATAATTTAAATTGTGATGTTGAGAAATTTTTAACTTCTTCTACTAAAGCAATAAGATTTGAGCAAACTAATAATGCACGAACCTATTTAATATTAAATGATAATGGTGAAATTCTTGCTTACTTCTCTTTATCCTTTAAAGAACTTATTCTTGATAATGCAAAAATAAGTAAAACAAAAATACAACAACTCGATGGAATTTCTAAAAAAGCTGAAAGAATTAAAGCTTTTCTTATTGGTCAAATTGGGAAAAACACATCTATAATAAATAACTCTATTTCTTTAAAGTTAATCTTGAATGAGATTTATGCTGTCTTATCAGAAGCAAAAGCCCTTATTGGTGGTAGGATCATTATATTAGAATGCGAAAATAATAAAAATCTAGTTCAACTTTATGAAAGACATGGTTTTACACTAATTGAAACCGAGAACAATTGTCCTTATTCTCTCCGCACTCTTTATATTCATATTATTGAAGAATAATAATAAATTAAATATCAATAAATAATACTTAGTTAAAATATTTATTTTTACATTTAATAAATAAAACTGATTACGCAATCGTTTACTTTTTACTTTTTCTATCTTGAATAAAGATCAATATATCTAACACGTATTAATACCATTATTAATGGTGCTTTTTAATGATCTAAATATAGAAAACCAGTCAATGACAATGCTAAACTTCGTTTTTAGTTAACTGGGTAAATATCCCCCTTATATTTAAGAGTCTACCGTGAGAACGCTTTATTTTACTGCGCTGACAACAGGCATTCTTTCTGCCATTTGGGCATTTGTTGCTAATCAATTTGATTTATTAAGCTGGGCTGGCTTTTTGGGTTGTACCGCCTATTTTGCTTATCCTAAAGAAGGTATTAAAGGATTAGCTGTCACCATGGCTACCATTATGAGTGGCGTGATTTGGGCATTGGCGATTATTTATGGTAGCCAAGTCTTTAGTGATATTTCTATTTTTGGCTATGCTGTCACTGGTGTTATTGCCTTTGTGATGTGTATTCAAGCTAAAAGTGCACTACTCGCTTATATTCCCGGCACCTTTATTGGAGCATGTACTATATTTGCCGCTCAAGGGGATCTCTATCAAACCATCCCTTCATTAATCGTTGGCGTTCTATTTGGGTATTCGATGAAAATGAGTGGACTTTGGGTTGCCAACAAATGGCCAAAAACAGCGTAATTTGTTTATGCTAACTCAAATCTAAAAGCGGTATTTAGTTATGCTAAAGCCGCTTTTTTATTTCTTAGCTATATAGCCAGCAATATAGTTGGTTATATAGTTAGCAAGGCACAATCATCGGTGTCCCAACAACAGGATCAGGAATAATTTGGCATTCCAAATCAAAAACCTGTTTGATTAACGCTTGATTGATAATAGATTTTGGCTCTCCTTGCGCAATGATTTTTCCTTTCACCATCACCACTAAATTATCGGCATAACGACACGCTTGGTTTAAGTCATGTAAAACAGCAACGACAGTGCGTCCTTGCTGCTGATTAAGTTTTCGAAATATATTGAGTAACTCAATTTGATAAGCAATATCTAAATATGTTGTTGACTCATCTAGCAGTAAAATCTCAGTTTGTTGCGCCAATATCATCGCCACCCAAACACGTTGCCGTTGACCGCCAGATAACGAATCCACTGTTTTATCTGCAAATTCCACAATTCCAGTCTCTTTCATTGCCGTTTCTACGGCTAACTTATCTTCTCGGCTCCATTGATGCATAAAACTTTGATGAGGAAATCGTCCTCTTGCGACTAAATTAGCCACAGTGATCCCAGAAGGTGCTTGCATCGTTTGTGGTAATAACGCGATTTGACGAGCGAGTTTTTTAGTCGGTAATGACGTTAAAGGCTGAGCATCTAATGAAACATGGCCTGATAATGGTTTTAATAAACAGCACAAGCTACGCAGTAGCGTTGATTTACCACAACCATTGGGACCTATAATGACAGTGACCTTTTTATCAGGAATAGAAAGCGAAATATCTTGGCAAATTGTTGTCTGCTGATATCCCAACTTTAAACTGTGTGTCTGTAATCGGCTATTATGCATAACATTATCTTTTTATTGAATGATCACATTAAGCAAAATAAGGGTGATAAATTAGCATCACCCTTTGCTGTGATTTATATTTAGAAACGAACTTCTACTGAAGCACCAACCATACGAGGACGCTGATAAATGGCAGTATCTTTATTATTATCTGGAATAAGAATTCGTTTATCAGAATCAAATAAATTCTGAGCAAATAACGTCGTTCTACCCCATTTAAAATTATAGCCAAGCTGTAAATTAGCTAACCAAAAACTATCTACTTTGCCGCTATCTGCATTATTTGCATTCGAGAAATAATCTCCCGAGAACTGAACATTACCGCTAATATCCATCGCCTGAGTTAATTGATATTTAGCACCGACATTCGCAGTATAACTTGGTGCTCGAGCTAATTCTTTCCCTTCAATACCACTGTTACCAAAATCTTTGATTTTAGTTTTTAATAAACCAACACCTGTATTTAATTCAAGCGAGTCTATTGGTTGATAAGCAATTGTTAATTCGGCACCGTAAGTTTCAACCTTTTTCGCATTACGAATAGTGGAAGAGTTTGGTCCTAAATAGAATGGCAGTTGCATATCTTTATAGTCGTTGTAGAACAAGTTTGTCATCACACTTAACTTGTTATCCAACAGGCTATTACGTGTATAAAGGCTATAGTTCCACACATATTCTGGAGAATAAACATAAGTGACAATTGGCTTACCAATCGTCACACCTGCGCCACCACCGTTATAGCCTCGACCGACAGCAAAACCGACGGTTTGATTCACACCCGGTTTCCATGCGATATCAGCTTTAGGCAAGAAGGTGTTATAGGTTTCATCAAAATCGATAGCAACAGCCGCACTTCCCCCATTACGAGTGTGGTGCTCTCGTTCAAAACGTCCTGATAACGTGACATCAATTTCAGGAAATAGTGCGTAAGTTAATGAACCATAAGCGGAAGCCGTTTCTGTTTTATCATCAAAATAGCTACCCCCAAAGATATTCACAAATTCATCTTGTTTGGCGTGGAAATAACGTAAACCAAAAATCCCGCTTAATGCTTCACTGTCCGTTTTAAAACGGAGCATAGGTTCAAATTCAAACTCTTTAGCATCAATATCTGCACGAGGGCTTTGTGCTTCCGTTAGGCGACGTGTTGAAAAATCAGTATAAATCAGTGTATTTTCAACACTTAAATTGTCATTCGCTTCCCATGTAGTATTTAAAATACCACTGGTTGTTTTACGTTTAATCACAGGACGAAAACGTGAAGGGGCATTTGGCGCTAAATTACTTGCCATATTGGCTTCATTTTGCGGTGATCGACTATCAAGATGGCTAACTGTTAGCTTGGCCTTAAAATCAGGATTATCTAAAGAGTCATAAAGTAGTTTCCCACGGAATGTATTGGAATGGATATCGCGCGGATCACCCGTTGGTGAATATTTATCCATATGCACAAAGCTTTCACGCTCTTGTCTTTCTGCGGTAAAACGAAACGCTAATTTATCTTCAATCAGTGGCCCAGAAGTCATGACTGCATATTCACGAAGATCTTGCTGACCTGCACCCAGTTTTACTGCATTTTCCCAATAGAATGTTGGGTCTTGAGTTTTAACCAAAATTGCACCAGCAATAGCATTACGGCCTTGCACATAACTTTGTGGATCACGGAAAATTTCAACCGTATTCACATCCCACAAGGATTGAGCACCATAACCAAATTCGTTATAGGTAAATGAGCGCCCATCAACAGAGAAATTAACTCTAGGTCGAGTACCACCGAGGAAAGCAATAGCACCTTGAGCTGGCCCTGAGCCATCAACACCACGAATAGCAGGTAAAGCATTGCTGTTTCCGTTATCAACAATATTCGGTGTCATTTGCAGTAAGGTGTTCACATCTGCATTCGGTGTGGCTTCTATTTTTTTCGCATCATAAACCGTGACACTCGAGCCTGTGTCATAGATAGATTTATTGAGTTTTTCACCAGTTACAATTAACACATCCACTTTTTCGTCGTGTTTTTTGTTATCTTGTGACGTTGATGTTTTTTCTATTTCTTGTGCATTTACATTAGGAACAGCAATACATAAAGTTCCTAATAAAGCCGTTTGCACTAGTGTTGTTATTGTGGCTTTTTTAGCGCGTAGTGTAAGAACAGTAGACATAAGTCTATACCTTTCATGCCATAGAGCATGCCATTAGACGATTTATAAAATACCCACATTACATCCCAAACGTTTAATTAGTCTTTCTGGCGACCATCCCATGACTTATCCTTAAGTTATTAAATATTTATTTCCTTTATTATTATTTTAAGTTCTCTGTTTTTTTGTCAGTAACCACAACAAATAAAGTCCACCAATAACACCCGTCATTAAACCTACTGGCATCGTGACATCAATAGGTAGGCGTTGTGACAATACGTCAGCAGAAAGCAAAAGAAGTGCTCCCATTAATGCAGAGCCGACGATGGGTAGCTTTCCTGAGTGGCTTAATCGGATCACTAATTGAGGTGCCGCGAGTGCAACAAAAGCAATCGGCCCTGCACTGGCAGTCGCTAATGAAGCGAGTAATACAGCACTAAAAATCATCACCCATCTTACTCGGCCAACATTGACGCCCAATTGTTGGGCCATATCATCGCCCATTTCCATTAAAGTGAGTGATTTAGCATAAAAAACAATAAGGGGAACAAGCAGCAGTAAACCGATAAAAGTAGGGTAAACATGCTGCCAAGTACGAGCGTTTAGTGAACCAGCAAGCCAAAGATTAGCCATAATGGCATTATCAATATTGCCTTTTACCAACAATAAACTATTAAAGGCATGTAAAATGGCACCGACGCCAATACCGATTAAAATCATGGTGTAACCAGACATAACACCATTTTTTAATGACAGTAGATAAACAATTAGCGCCGTTGCCATTCCGCCTATTAATGTAGAAATAGCGATATCCACAACCGTGCCATTAAAAATAATGATTTGAAGTAATGCCCCTGTTGCTGCACCTGTTGTAAAACCAATAACATCCGGTGAACCTAAAACATTACGAGAGATCGACTGGAAAATAGCGCCTGAAATACCTAATGCAGCTCCAACCCCCATAGCAGTAAGTAGACGAGGCAAACGGATATCCATGACAATTTTCTCTTTGATACCACCTTCTGATTGCCCGACAACAATATCTATTAATGTAGAAAACTCGATGGGAAACTTGCCCGTTGTCAATGCAAAGAAGGCGAGAGAAATCACCAATAAAAACAAGATAAAAGCGATGACGATATCTTTAAGAGAGAAGTGCCAAGACCATGTACCCAATTGGCAGATAATCTCATTATTTTTAGGTTTCATAATGTAATGATCCGCCAACGTTTAACCAGATAAATAAAGAAAGGCCCACCAATCAGTGAAATCATAATACCGACACTAATTTCGCCTGGTGTACCGATTAATCGCCCTAAACAATCTGCCATCAGCATGACTAACGCACCAATTAACATCGACATGGGTAAGATCCGCCGATATTCAGCACCGACTAAACGACGAGCAAAATGAGGGGCTGTTAAGCCTAAAAAGCTAATAGGGCCAACCGCTGCGGTAGCACTTCCAGCAAGAAGAACTATTGAAAATGCCGACAATAGCCAAACTCGTTTTTGGTTTGCACCTAACGCATGACTAATATCATCACCTAATGTCACGATATCTAACGAGCGTGTTAGCGAGTAAGCAATCACACTTCCAATCACAACCAACACAGTAATTGGGTACAGAACATCGAAACTACGCCCTTGCAATGAACCCACAACCCAATGACGGAATTGATCAAAAACACGTTCATCACTATTGACCGTAACAAGTTGAGTAATAGCGAGTAAAACGACAGAAAGGGCAACACCTGCAAGCACCATTCTCACAGGATTAAGTCCGTGTCTTACACCACCAAGAAGATAAACACCAACACCCGCGCAGAATGCCCCTAATAAACCAAACCACATATAAATAGTGACATCAGTGATCCCCGTTAATGCAATAACAGAGACGATCGCCACCATTGCTCCAGCATTAATGCCAAACAGCCCCGGATCGGCAAGTGGATTACGTGTTAAAGCTTGCATTAACGTTCCTGCTCCACCTAATGCAACGCCAATCACTATTGCTAATAATGTGCGAGGAAAACGTAGATAACGTACTAATAAGTGCTCACTATTTGTCGTATCAAAATTGGCAAAAGCCTGCCATGTTGTATACATAGAAACATGCCTGCTTCCAACAAATAAGCTTAATAGTGCAAAAAAGAACAATAGGAGAATAGCGCCTCTTATTCCCCACTTTATGCTGTGGTGAGAAGTAAACATACGTTATTACTTATGCTGACTAAAACGCGCGACCATATCACTGATAATTTCTTGCGCGCTGTAATAATCAATACGAAACGAGTTTGCACCTAAACCATAAACTTGCTTATTTTTAACAGAAGGCAGATTTGCAAGAATAGGATCAGCCATAAATATATCGGCTTCTTTAGCGGTTCCACTTAATAGAAACGTTGTAGGTGCAGTGAGTTGTGTTAAATGCTCATATTGAGCCCACACAAAATCTGAAACGGGTTTATCTTTCGGTTGCCAAGCAAGATCTACACTTTCAATGGTGAAACCGAGTTGTTGTAATAGTACTGCATGAGGACTGGTAGGTAATGAAACGGGATTAACAGTACCAGCACCAAAATAAGAGATAATATTGACCTGACCTTCCGGCAGTTGTAGCGCCTCTTTCCCTTCTTTTACTAAGCTTGCAAAATGCTGCAATAGTATATCCGTCTCTTTTTCTTGGCCTGTCGCTTGTGCCAATTGTAAAGCCAAGCTTTCCCAACTCTGTTTGCCGTAATCTAAAACAATAGTCGGCGCGATTTGTTGAAATTGTTCAACTTGTGGATAAACCGTATCACCACCATTTACGGAAACAACGATTAAATCAGGTGAATAAAGATAAGCCATCTCTAATGAAACACTGCCTGCTGACCATAATTTTTCAACCGCTCTTTCTTTTGCCACTTTATCCCATTGAGCAAAATATTGCCCATTTGCTGCGGTTGAACTTGCAACGACGGGGGCTTTCATTGCGAGTAATGTCCCTGTGATAGAAACCGATGCAGATAAAATACGTTGTGGTTTTGCTTTTATTTCAACTTTAGAACCATCCACGCTAGTAAATGTACGAGGCCAAGATTCACTATCTGCACCCACATCAGAAGCGCTAGCGGTATTAACAAAGAGAGAGAAAAGGAAAAAAAAGGTAGTAGAAACAGCGGATTTAAACATAACTAATTTCCAAGTAAGCAAGCTTTACTTTAAATAATAAATATAATTATTAATGTTAATCATAATCAATATCATTAACAACAAACATTTATGTGCTTGTAATTGGAAAAATGCGAATGAGTGCACAAAAAACAACTTTATAAAAAAGCACTTAAGTCTAAATTCAACTTAAGTGCTTTCGCTAGCTCACTAATTTAATTGAAAATCTAATGAGACAATTAAAGGGTTCAATAGGTTTTCAGGTTTAGGGCCTATGGGCTTTACACGTTTAACCGCAGCAATAGCCGCATTATCAAGAGAAGAAATACCTGAGGTACTTTCTATCTCAACCCTTGAAATTGTACCTTCTGATGTTAGTGAAAAACTCACCACCACCTGACCTTCATGTTGCATGCGACGAGCTTGTGATGGGTAGCGTTTATGACGCTCTATTTCTCGGCGCAGTGAACTAATATAGTGATTGTCAGATTCACCTTGCCCTATTCCTTTCTCGCTTAACGCATGACTTCTTCCTGCTAACGAGCTTGCCGTATGTTGCGTTAAGCTTTCTGCCGAGGCTTCTGAAGCTGTTTGCGCTATTTGGCTTTCTAAATCACGCTGTTTTGTCGGCTCTATTTTTTCTTGCACCACCTGTTTTTTTACGGGTGTAATTGGTTTTAGAGGTATGGGCTTTTCTTTTATTTTTTCAGGTGTTTTTTTTGGTGCTTCAACAAACTCCCCTTTTTCTGAACTTGGTAAAACAATGGCGCTGTCTTGAGGTTCAATTTTTTCAATCGGCTCAGGCACCACTGTAGATTGTTGAGGTGATGAAAATACCACTTGGTAAACGGATAATGTATTTTCTTGTTGCTGATGAATATGGTGTGCACTTTCTGTCATAGAAAGTGAACGCAACACCCAACTTAATACGCCGATATAAACTAACGATATGCCAATCAGCCAATAATAAATATTAAACGGATGCCTGACAGAAAGTGCCAACATAAATAAAAGCTCCTTACTCTCTTTTAATTAAAATTGTGCAGTCACACCTAATCGGAATGTTCTTCCCGGCGCAGGCATACCTGATCGCGTTAAAGGATCAATGTAGTATTCGTTTAATAAATTACTGCCTGTTATTTCAAAAGATAAATTAGGGCTATACTGATAGTTAATATAAGCATCAACGGTAAAGACTTTTGCCCAACGCATTGGGTTGTTATTTCTGCCATACATTTCTCGTGGTAATTTTTCTTTTAGCCATTTCTCATCTTTATTTTCCACTTCTGATGAATAAAGCCAACGACTACCAATTTCTAATTTATTGTCGAACCAACGAGTCCCTAAATGTAAATTAACCGAATATTTAGGTTGGATAGAAGTACGTAAAAAACCACCAGGATAACCGCCCGTCATACACTCTTTAATCCCCAAGAAACCAAAGGGATCATAGTGACTAAAGGCATTTTTATCACATACTTTATTTTTATGGCTATAAACTAAAGCCGTATCCATAAAAATAAATCCATTATCAAAGCGAGCTTGAACCTCTAATCCCTCTAATATTTGCTTTTCAAATTGTCTAATTTGCCAATTCGAATCTCTATCAAACACATTTTCAATATTGGTATGAAAATAATTTATTTTAATATCAGCATGGCGCTCCACATTTAGCCAATTTGTCAAATCGAAAACAACCCCAAATTCTGTACTTTTCGCACGCTCGGGTTTTAATTTAAAACCGTAATAACGCGCTTTTGACCCAGAAAAACCACTGGTATCTTCAAATAAATTAGGTAAACGTAGCTGCTCAGTATAACGCCCATAAAAACGCAATATATCGTTGGCATAAATCGTCGCAGACACTAAAGGGGAAAATGCGCCATGATGATAGCTGGGCTCTGGTGCAAAATTATCTTTATCATCAAGATAAATAGGTATTGGATTAGAAACACCCATTTCATATTTATTAACGGCTTTACCTGTAATTGGATCAGGTACTTTTTCATTAATATCAACATAGCCATTTAAGAAGATGTTTTTACTTTTAGGTAACTCTCCATTTTTGTCATAAAGTAAGACTGTATATTCAGTGATCATAGGACGTTTTTGAGAAGATTTTATGTTGAGATTTCCTTGTTCATCATGAAGAAAATCATCCTGCATCATATTAACTTGAACTCTTTTTATTTCATTTCTATTAATAGTCTTTTCTTTTATTTCTAATGATAAGTTTTCATATTCAGGATAAACAAACTTAGATTGCATAAACTTACGTATTTTTTTGTCTATTTCTGGATTATGTCGAAAATTTTTAAGTTCTTCCGGTAAACCCTCTACATCAATACTATGGTAGGCTCTATATAATAAATATTCCTCAGCAGTTAAAGTTCGTCGATAAGGAAGAATAAAACCTCTTATTGATGGGGATTTCCCATAACCTTTTACGTTATTCCGCCGCTTATTATTTAAAAAAGTATCGGTTAAATGATAGTAATGATATTTGCCGCCAGCAGTAATGGCTAACCAAGAAAGTGGCTTCCAATCTGTGGAAAGGGCTAAATTAATTTCATGACGTTGCCCTGCTCGCCCTGCGGTAACAAAATCAAAATTTTCAGGAATTTTAATTTCATCACTGTCTAATTTTTCAAATTGATAATTACTGGAAAATGAAATAGAAAATTGAGGTGATAATTTAAATATCGAGGATAAATCCACGCCATAGCGGTTATTTTTTTGATAAAGAGAAGCTGTATCAATAAAATGGGTATCTACTTTTGCATCCCATTTAGATAAATACCTTTCGTCATAATCAGTCTCCATTGAGACTCTGGGTTCACCACCACGAGTATTCGTATGCCCTGAAGTTAAATTACCCCATAAACGTAACAGTAAATCCGCTTGCTTATCTTCTGGTTTCCACTGATAAGTTAATATTCCCGCCTGTTGATTAATCGTTGCTAGTGGCCATTGAGTCACGACATTTTTTTCGTAACGAGCCCACTCTAATCTCAGAGGCATAATATCGCCAAACAGTAAGTCTGTGTATCGATAGTTAATTGAAAAACGATGTGTTGATTCAGGGAATAATGTTCCTTTTACTAAAAAGGAACGATTACGACTGGAGGTATTAGGGACTTCATTACCAGGACGATAAATATGAGCAATAAAAGGAACATAAGGCGTTAATCTTAATTTATAATCAATAGAATGGATTGCCTTCATATCATCCGTTTCTAGATAAGCTTTTGTATTTCTTTTTCCCGCTAAATAATTTCCTTTTTCTCGCAGTGCATAAGCAAATAATAAATTAAATTTTTCTTCTTCAAAACCAATCCCAAGTCGAAATGAATGGTCATGAAAATTCCAATCTTTATTTTTTTGAGGGGTTATTTCTAAAGCAGGATCAACGACCTTTGAACCATGATGATAGAAATAAGGATAATTGCGATAATCTCCAAGCATATCTAAATAGACTTCTTTATACCGTGTGGAGTTATTACTGATATCCCCTTTAAAATTGATACCAAAAGAATCGCCAATAGGCACAATATCTCGAATATCTAAGGTTTTTACCGCAATACCCCCGCCAATACCGGTTTTCATATCGGGTGTTAATGAGGGACCTTTTTCAATATAGATACTGCTAATCAGATTAGAATCAATATAGTTACGATTAGATGCACCACTATAACCTCGATAAACAGTAATTGCCTGCTCTGTCCCATCCACAGTAACAGGTATTCGACCTTGCCCTTGAATACCCCGAATATTAGGATCAAGTGCTCCCCCATTACGCGCTTCACCACTATAAACACCAATGGCGCTTTTTAGTAAATCAGCGGGAGAAACGCCTTGATAACGCTCTAGTAATTCTTTGCCTAAATAAACATTAGAGACATCTTTCTCATAAACTTGTGAATAACCCTGTTTATCTTTTTCTTTATTATCAGAAATCTGAATATGACCAAGATCGGTTTTATCTTCTTTGGCTTGCAGATAAAAGCAAGGAGAAAATAGCGATAGAGAAACGAAGATTGAAACAATTTTTCGCTTTCTAAAAAGCATTACATGCATTGTTTTACCTATTCAATTAATAAAGGAAGTAACTTATTTAATTAAAATTGTTTTTCTAATTTAAATAACACTTCATGTTGCTGATATTGATATAACCAATCCACATTGCTTAATCTTCGGGTATAACGTAATTCTATTGTTGGATAAAACCCTAAAGTAACAGGTGATTTATTTTTAATGTTGGTTGTAAAAATAAAACCATTATCTTTTCTTCTCTTCTTTAATAAAGAGTTATAGTTATTAAAGTATTTAAATTGATACTGTAAAAAGAGAGAGATATGCCAATTCACTGACAGTGGATAATAAACGCCAGTTTTTATACCATACAGCTGATAATTTAATAAAGTATTTTTTTTACGATCTAACTGATAATTTAATTGATTAACTAACTGCATTTTATTATTAAAATAATAGTTATGGTAAGTACTATAACTTACTCGCTTACTATTTAAATTATTTAACGCTTTTTGATATTTCTTTATTTTATAATCAAAACTTAAATTAATAGTTTGCTTTTTATTAATAAAATAATAAAACTGTGTTTCATTTCCCCACGCTTGATATTCATATTGTTCCCGTGATGATTTTATTTCGTAATAAGGTGTTATTGACCACTGATATTGCGGTTTTTGATAGCGGTAGCCCAGCTGTGTATATAATGCAAAAAAATTGGCGTTACGGTGAGAATGATAATCTATATATCGAGCATAAGTATAAGAAGAAAAAGTATGATGAGAATAAATAATAAAAGGTTGATAAAAAGAAAAATAATGAGTAATTCCTGTAGATGCAATAGGTTTTGCACCTCTTAGCGTCGTTTTTCCTTGAGTGGATTGAGAGACAATTTTTTCAGATAAGTAAGGTGCATGATTAATATTATCGTCATAAAAAAAACCAAGTTGATAGAAACGCTGGCCTTGAAAATAAGAGGCTAACTTAACCTTATAAAACTCAATAGATTGGATAATATTTTTAGATAAATTAACGATATTGCTCAGTTGATTAAGTTGTTGCTGTGCTTTTTTATATTCTCGTAAATGAAAATAAAGTTGAATTAGCCCGGTTTGGGCTGGGATAAAATCGGCTTTTTGCTTAAGTTGTTGCTGATAATAAAATTCAGCATTTAAAAAATCACCTCTATTTTGTGCCAGTAACGCCTTTGCGTAATTAACAAGTAACACTTCATGTTGGGGTTGTTGTTGATAATAAAGCAGTGAACTTTCTGCTTTTTGCCACTGTTGTTGTTGCAAATAGTGATAAAGTTGCTGACCTACTTTAGCTGTACTCGTTGTTTCAAAATAATAAAATGGCTTGTCACGCCTCTCTTTTGCACTCCCATTAAATGAAAATAAAATGAGCAGTAAAGCCAATACCCCTCTTATTAAGAGTTGATAATAATTCATGACATATCCTTATGATAATAAGAAAATAATTCCTTTAAATCAGCTTAATTTAGATAAAAAAAAACAGATAACCCTATACCAGATTATCTGTTGCTAACATTTAGCATAATGACCACTAATACCACTTTAAAAGAATTAACCGATTGTATTACCAGACAAATTTATAATATCTTTTTTGAAAAAATCAAGAAGCATCCATGCTGCTGTCATTTATTCGCTATCACTACTATCTTTCGTGCCACCAAAACTAATATCTTTTGTATGGTCAGAACTGAACACCATAATACCCGCTAATGCCTCTGCACTTTCACCAAAGAAAGCCCCTTCAACAACCCCTGATGTTGCCCCTTCATTTGCATCTGCAGAAAACGTCACTTCATTATTTGCGGTATAAAGATTTCCACCTGCTAACTCAACAGTACGTTGACTATTAACCAATGAACCTTCAATTTTCTTTTGTGAAAAATCAACATCAAATGTACCAGTCAGTAGGTTACTACCACTATATTGACTAATACCTGTTACGGTATAAGTAGCGCTATCTGTTGGTAATGTGGTTGTGACATCTTTACCGATATAATAGGTTTGATGTGTCGCATCCGTTGCTGATGTTGTTTTTGCCCAGTCACCAAAATAGACATTGGCATCAGTAATTTTGGCAAAGTGGAAAACCCCCATATCACTATGTTGATGATTGGATTGGACTGTATAAATTCCATTACTGTCCGCCCCACCACTCATTCTTGGCGATGTTAACGAAGCAAAGCTAAGTTTTGCACCATTCCCAATAGTTTTTATCCCAACACCTGGTTCTCCACCAACTGATTGATGAGGACCTCGATTAACTGCATCACTTGCTCCCACTTCCATTGTTGTAAAAGAACCACTTTGATTAGAATGAATTTCAGCTTGCACCGCATGTGTGCCCATTAATACGAATAACGCACAAGTTATTTTATTCAGTTTTTTCATAATAATTTCCATATTATTCATTGGAGGGTGTGGCTACTTATTATAAATAAAATAATAAGTAGCCACTTACAGAGGTAATTATATTTTATCTTTTCAACTTCACTGGCGAATATAAAGCTTGCTGTGTTGTCGGTGAACTATATTAAATAAATTTCTTTCATTGTAAATAACTCTTTTTAATAACAATGATTTTAATTAGCCTTATTTATGTCAGGGAGATAAATTTAATATGATGTTTTAATTTAACTTTTTATTAAAACACGTTAAAAAGTCATTATTATTTTATGTTATTTTTTGTGAGCAATCTCGCAATTAATTAAATCACTTTGTTTTAAAACTAATTAATATTTATTAGGTGTTTTATCTTTACTATAAGGCTATATATTAAAAATACAATCATCACTAAAATTAAAAACCATTATTATTCATAAGATTTTATTTATTTCCTAAGAAATTATATTTATAAGAAGATCACGCTCTTTATTTTTAATATTATTATTCCAAATAATACCTATTTCCCATTGTGTATATAAACCAGAAAGCGGTAATAGTGTTACTTTTTGTTTATCACAGATAAGTTCTGCACTTTTAGGAACAAGAGCTACCCCCAAACCTGCTGCAACTAACGCCAATTGTGTTTGAATATCTTGTGATTGTTGTAATACTCGAGGCTTTATTTGATGATATTTTAAAAAATCATGGATCTGCTGATAAAGCTTTTTTCCTTTTTCAGGCACAAGTTGAATAAGCCCAAGCGTCTCAAAATAGTGTAATGGATTATCATCCACCTCTAATACCGTAATATTTTGTATTGGAACAGCTAACATTAGTCTCTCTTGTGCTAATTGGAGACCTTTTAATGGCTCAGAAATAGGCAAACGTGAAAAAGCTAAATCCAATTCCCCTAAAAGTAATTTCTCTTCCATTATATTAGAGGGCATATCATCAATATGAACCGTAATATCTGGATAATCTTGCTTAAACTTAGCCAATAAAGGGGTAATAAAGCTTAATGATGACAAACCAAACCCAGCATAAAGCTCGATCTTTTGAGGCTCAATTAATTGGCGAGCCTGTTTTTCTAAAAGATAAACTTCTCTTAATACTGATTGACATTGATTGAGTAAATATTGCCCTTCTAGGGTAAGTTTTGCACCTTGGCGCCCACGTTGAAAAAGAGTAATACCCAATTGAGATTCTAATGTTTTTATTTGTTTAGTGAGTGCAGGCTGACTAATACAAAGCCTTGATGATGCTTCACCAAAATGTTCAGTTTCAGCCAATACAACAAATGCATTCAATAAACGAGTGTCCATGATTAATCATTAATCCCACATAGTTTTTCCTTTTATTATTCTATCATAGAATAAATAAATAAAATTAATAACCAAGACCAACAAGCTGATAAATAAAGTGTTCTATCTTCCTTTGAGATTATTCTCTAGCCAAAACAAAAACAGCTAACAAAATGTGAGCTGTTTTTTTATTAAATTATGCTTTACCAAATCGCACCGAAATAGGATCTTGCTCGTTACCAAATGTCGTTGTCAAAATCGAATACAGTTCAGGCTTTCGCCCTGTTAGCCAGCGTCTTCCTGTAGAGTTTTCTAATAATGTAAGGTCAATATCGGCAATTACCATATCATCGTTAATGGCGCAGCTTTCTTTTACGATCCTCCCATAAGGATCAATAATCATCGCATTACCTGTGCGAATTTCTTCCTCATCTCGCCCAACTCCATTACTAAAGAGCACAAACATCCCATTATCATGGGCTCTTGCTGGTAACCAACGCATTAACCAACCTCGTCCATGCTCTCCTTGAAAAGCATCTTGTAATGATTGTGGATCTTGATGTCTATTTTTCCAAAGAGCCATAGGAATGGGCTTCATGCTATATGGGCTACATGAATTTGTGCCTCCCGTTTGATGAGGCGCGAGCAAAATATCAGCACCTAATAATGCATTAGCTCGCGCATTTTCAACCAAATTATTATCCCAGCAAATGAGTATCCCCATTTTGATCCCCCAAGGGGTATCAAATACAGTGTATTGCTCACCACTATTGATGATCGGATGTTCGAAGGCATGTAATTTACGATGTTTATGTAATAAACCATCAGGCATACAAACAACCCATGTATTATAAAGAGAGTTATCTTCATCCCGTTCGATTAACCCAACACCGATCGCCATCTGATGCTCTATCGCTTTTTGTTTTATTAATGCTAATGATCTACTATCCGAAATTCTTTCACTTAATGCATACACTGATTGATCTGATAATTTAGGAACATGCCAATACCCCGTAATACACATTTCAGGAAAAACTAAAATATTTACCTTTTCAGTCGCCGCTTTATCAATAAACTGATGAATTTTCGCTAAATTATTAGTTTTATCGTTCGCCTTATGTTGAAACTGTACTGTCGCGACACGCAATGTTTGGAATGTATTCATACGTTTTCACCTATTAACTCTCATATTCTCTCATTATAAAAACGTATTTTTTGCTCAAAATACAATCACTTATTTTTTCTTTTAAATAACCATTTGGAATCGATAGGGGTTACAGCAAGAAATAACCGGGTTCTACATCTCTGTTTCACGGAATAGATACCTTATTTTCTGGCATCATAATGGCAATAAAGGAGTATTTATGTTTGCTAAGTTCCTATTTATAATTCTTTCATTATTAGGATCCTCTGTTTCCTGTTTTGCAGGAAATGGACTGGTGGACAGAACATGGAACGCCACAGGGCTTGATACACAAAGCTATCGACAAGCATTAAGACAACCTACGGCAAGCTCTCGGTATACTCTTTTTAATATCACCCCTGATATGCCTGTTCCTGGTGGTACAAACCACTCTGATCATCAAGGCATTCGTTATATTGCAATGAAATATGGCCCTTATGGTCAACCTGAACACTATAAAACCTACCAAATTATGTTTTCTCATTATTCAAATAGCAGTACAAAAAAAATTCGCTATTTAGGTGAGCTATATACCGTTGTCGGTGATATCTATTTAATCGATCCTTTTGCAACAACCAATGAATGGCAACGTGGTCGTAGTCAAATCGTTGAAGAATATTATGAAATATTAGATGCTCACGGAAATAGAACTGGCAAAGGATTACGCTTTAATAACTGGGATAAACCTATTCATATAACCAAGTGGTCGCCTAATTAATATATTCTTAATCAATCTTTACGTTTATTAATTATCTCTTAATGTCGCTATTTTTATATTAATTTAAAATAATTCCAGCCAATACTCTCTATGTTGACGTATTGATATCCATATTAATAAAAATTAAAAATAGATATTGTTTTTATATTACTCATTTAAAACCTTACCACTACATTGCTAAATTAATACTCCTTTAATATAAATTTAATTATTTCTTAATATAAAAAATAAACACATATATAAATTAGCTTATGAAAATTATAGAATATTATTTCAAACAATTTCGTACTATCGCATTACCTGATCGTGTGTATTTAAAGAATAAGTTTATTCGTAATTTAGGTTATCAACCTAATTTTAAAATACCAACATCACTTAATGAAAAAATCAATGCACGTATGTTATTTGATAGAAATCCAATTTATACGCGTTTAGCAGATAAGATTAAAGTGAGAGACTATGTGATAGATAAAATAGGCCCATCTTATCTTGTTCCTATTATTAAAACTTATTCACACCCTGATGAAATAGATATCTCTCAACTCCCTCCACGCTTTGTATTAAAATGCAATCATGACAGCGGAAGTACAGTGATATGCCTTGATAAATCAACCTTTGATTTTGAAAAAGCAAAGAAAAAACTCCATTTTCATTTAAAACGTAACCTCTATCCAGTAACGCGAGAATGGCACTACAAAAATATAAAACCTCAAATTCTTTGTGAAGAATATATTGATTTATTCAATACACAAAGCCCAATGATCCCAACAACTTGTCGTATTCATTGCTTTCATGGTCAACCTCATTATGCCGAGATTGATATCTCTGACACCAAAGGAAATGAGTATATAAATGTGTATGATACAGACTGGCGGCTACAACCCTTCACATTAGAAGATCCCAACACGCCAGAACCAGTTGAAAAACCAATCCAATTTGAAAAAATGTTGCAGTTAGCCACAAAAATGGCTGATAACTTTAATTATTGCCGTGTTGATTTTTTAATGTCTGAAAATAGACTTATATTTAGCGAAATGACCTTTACTCCAAATGCAGGGCGCATTCCGATTAAGCCACAAGAATGGGATTACACACTAGGTAAACTGTGGTCATAAATATAAATAAAGTGAAAGATCAAATAGGTGTAATGCGAGAATATATAGTCATTACACCTATTTTAATGTGTTTCATGCTCATTAATCAGTCAGTCGTTGTGGATGAGTAAACACGGTTGCTCTTCCTCGACGACAAAAACCCACCAGCGTCACATTATATTTATTAGCGACTTCGACAGCTAAAGAGGTTGCCGCAGAAACTGCAAATAATATTTCGGCACCACACATCGCCGCTTTTTGCACCATTTCATAACTGGCTCGACTAGAGACTAATACCGCACCTTCACTCCATTGCTCTTGTGCTTTCATACCTAAAAGCTTATCAAGTGCGACGTGACGACCAACGTCTTCACAGCCACCTTGCATTTCCCCCTCTGGTGATAACCAAACAGCCGCATGAGTACAGCCAGTTAATTCACCAATTTCTTGAACGGTTGTCATCTGCTCTAATGATTTATCAAGATTTGAAAGTGAAAATGTTTGTGTAAAAGGTAATGGCGTAATAGGACGAAAAATCTCTTCAAGTTGCTCCGTTCCGCAAATCCCACAACCTGTACGCCCGGTCATATTACGGCGTCGCTCTTTTAATCCCATAAAACGTCGGCTTGATAATTCAACTTGAACTTCAATGCCCCCGTTACAATTTTCAACAATTTCAATACTGCGAATTTCATTAGAAGACTTTATAATGCCTTCGGATAAAGAAAATCCGACAGCGAACAACTCTAAATTTTTAGGGCTTGCCATCATAACAACGTGAGAAATTCCGTTGTACACTAATGCAACAGGAACTTCGAGTGCAATATAATCGTCTTCTTGTCTGTTAAGCGATCCTTTGTGTTGCACAATTGTTTGATCTACGCCAATGATTACACGTTTAGTTAACAATTTTGTCGATTTTGTTTCATCCATAAGATGAATTCCTAAATTTATTAATACATAATAACAATATGGGTAAAACGATTTTACACTACCTATCAGGCAATGAACCTGATCCTATTAAGGATAATAGGAATAAAAAAACAATCAGCTCCATTTTCGTGAAGAAAATCAGAGTCAGTAAAAGCAATGTATGATGAGGAGAGACCCCATGCAGGTCAGCAGAAGACAGTTCTTTAAGATCTGTGCTGGCGGTATGGCAGGTACTACAGCGGCGGCGCTCGGTTTTGCACCAGCAGTTGCGCTAGCAGGCTCGCGTCAGTATAAACTACTGAGAGCCCGCGAAACCCGCAATACCTGTACGTACTGTTCTGTCGGTTGTGGACTATTAATGTATAGTCTGGGCGATGGCGCGAAAAACGCAAAAGAAACAATATTCCATATTGAAGGTGACTCAGACCATCCAGTAAACCGCGGTGCATTATGCCCTAAAGGTGCTGGTCTTGTGGATTTCATCCACAGTGAAGGTCGTTTAAAACACCCAGAATACCGTGCACCCGGCTCGGATAAATGGGTAAAACTTTCATGGGAAGAAACGTTTGATCGTATTGCGCGCTTAATCAAAAAAGACCGCGATGCCAACTTCGAGAAATTCAATAAAGAAGGTGTAGAAGTCAACCGTTGGTTAACAACTGGTATGCTTTGCGCCTCTGCAGCAAGCAATGAAACTGGGTTTTTAACTCAGAAATTCTCAAGAGCTCTTGGGATGCTAGCTGTCGATAACCAAGCGCGTGTCTGACACGGACCAACGGTAGCAAGTCTTGCTCCAACATTTGGTCGCGGTGCGATGACCAACCACTGGGTTGATATGAAAAACGCCAACCTTATCGTCGTTATGGGCGGTAATGCGGCAGAAGCACACCCTGTGGGATTCCGCTGGGCGATGGAAGCTAAAATCCATAATAACGCCAAGCTCATTGTTATTGATCCTCGCTTCACCCGTACTGCGGCTGTTGCGGATTTCTATACGCCTATTCGTTCTGGTACTGATATTACGTTCTTATCGGGCGTTATCTTATATCTGCTCGAAAATAAGAAATATCAAAAAGAATACGTTGAGGCTTATACCAATGCTAGCTTGATTGTCCGTGAAGACTATCACTTTGATGATGGTTTATTCAGCGGATATGATGCAGAAAAACGTAAATATGATAAAACCACTTGGAACTACGAGATGGATGAAAATGGTTTCGCAAAACGCGACACCACATTACAACATCCTCGTTGTGTCTGGAATCTGTTAAAACAACACGTTAGCCGTTACACGCCTGATGTGGTTACTCAGATTTGTGGTACACCAAAAGATGATTTCTTAAAAGTCTGTGAATATATTGCTGAAACAGCAGCGAAAGATAAAACAGCGTCTTTCCTGTATGCATTAGGCTGGACTCAACATACTGTTGGTGCCCAAAACATTCGTACCATGGCAATGATCCAATTACTGTTAGGTAATATGGGTATGGCTGGTGGCGGTGTTAACGCACTACGTGGTCACTCCAATATTCAAGGCTTAACTGACCTCGGTCTATTATCTCAAAGCTTGCCAGGCTATATGACTCTGCCTTCTGATAAGCAGACTTCATTAGAAACCTACTTAGCTGCGAATACGCCAAAAGCGACAGTACCGGGACAAGTTAACTACTGGGGCAATTATCCTAAATTCTTCGTCAGCATGATGAAGACATTCTATGGAGATAATGCTCAACGTGATAATGATTGGGGCTTCTCACTGTTACCTAAGTGGGACAAACCTTATGACGTTCTACAATACTTCGACATGATGGATAAAGGTGAAGTCAACGGTTACATCTGCCAAGGCTTTAACCCAGTTGCATCATTTCCGAATAAGAACAAAGTTGTTCGTTCATTATCAAAACTGAAATTCCTTATCACAATGGATCCGCTAAACACTGAAACTTCGTGTTTCTGGCAGAACCACGGTGAAGAGAACGACGTTAAAACAGCAGATATCCAGACAGAAGTCTTCCGTCTGCCAACAACCTGTTTCGCAGAAGAAGACGGCTCTATCGT
Source organism: Proteus sp. NMG38-2 (assembly GCF_020640995.1). Taxonomy (NCBI): domain Bacteria; kingdom Pseudomonadati; phylum Pseudomonadota; class Gammaproteobacteria; order Enterobacterales; family Morganellaceae; genus Proteus; species Proteus sp. NMG38-2. Next base: position 4,407,172 of record NZ_CP085481.1, on the reverse strand, counting down.
TAACTCTGGTCGCTGGTTACAGTGGCACTGGAAAGGGGGAGATGCCCCAGGTGTTGCTATCCCTGATGCTGAGATTTTATCTGGTATTTTCCATCGTTTACGCCAACTCTACAAAGAAGAAGGCGGCGCGATGCCAGAGCAGGTGTTGAACATGACTTGGGATTACTTTGATCCTGATAATCCAACATCCTCAGAAGTTGCACAAGAAAGTAATGGTAGAGCATTAGTCGATTTAAAAGACGCTGATGGCAATATCATTCTGAAAAAAGGTCAACTGCTTAGCTCGTTCGCTCAGTTACGTGATGATGGTACCACAGCAAGTGGCTGCTGGATCTTCGCAGGTAGCTGGACAGAGAAAGGCAACCAAATGGCTAACCGTGATAACTCCGATCCATCAGGATTAGGTAATACATTAGGTTGGGCATGGGCATGGCCTCTTAATCGTCGCATTATTTATAACCGCGCATCGGCAGACCCACAAGGTCAACCATGGGATCCTAAACGTAAATTAATCGAATGGGATGGCAGCAAATGGACAGGTATTGATGTACCTGACTATAGCAACGCTGCACCGGGTTCTGATGTTGGTCCATTTATTATGCAGCCGGAAGGTATGGGACGTCTGTTTGCTATCGATAAGATGGCAGAAGGTCCATTCCCTGAGCACTATGAGCCAATTGAAACACCATTGGGTACTAACCCTCTGCATCCAAATGTGATTTCAAACCCAGCAGCACGTATCTTTAAAGATGACTGGAAAGATATGGGTAAAGCAGAAGATTTCCCATATGTCGGTACAACTTATCGTCTGACAGAACATTTCCACTTCTGGACTAAACACGCGCGCTTGAATGCGATTATTCAGCCACAACAATTTATTGAAATTGGTGAGCGTTTAGCCGCAGAAAAAGGCATTGTTCAAGGCGATACCGTTAAAGTCAGCTCAAAACGTGGTTATATCAAGGCCAAAGCTGTGGTGACTAAACGTATTAGAACTCTTGATGTGGATGGTCGTAAAGTAGATACCATTGGTATTCCTATCCACTGGGGCTTTGAAGGTGTTGCAGTCAAAGGCTTTATTGCTAATACGTTAACGCCATTTGTTGGTGATGCAAATACACAAACGCCTGAGTTTAAAGCGTTCCTTGTTAATGTGGAAAAGGTGTAAGGAGATAAATTATGTCACTGCAATCCCAAGACATTATTCGTCGCTCTGCCACCAATTCTCTTACTCCCGCACCTCATGTGCGGGATTACAAGGAAGAAGTGGCAAAACTTATCGACGTAACAACCTGTATCGGCTGTAAAGCCTGTCAGGTTGCTTGTTCTGAATGGAACGATATTCGCGATAAAATTGGCACTAACGTTGGTGTTTACGATAACCCAACTGACTTAACGGCAAAATCATGGACAGTAATGCGCTTCTCTGAAGTTGAAGAAAATGGCAAGCTGGAATGGTTGATCCGTAAAGACGGTTGTATGCACTGTGCTGACCCAGGCTGTTTAAAAGCTTGCCCAGCAGAAGGTGCCATCATTCAATACGCTAACGGTATTGTTGATTTCCAATCAGAACACTGTATTGGTTGTGGTTATTGTATTGCTGGTTGTCCTTTTGACGTGCCTCGCATTAACGAAGAAGATAACCGTGCTTACAAATGTACGTTATGTGTTGACCGTGTTGAAGTCGGCCAAGAGCCTGCATGTGTGAAAACGTGTCCTACAGGAGCGATTCATTTTGGTTCGAAAGAAGCGATGATCAATCTTGCAAGCGAACGTGTTTCAGAACTGCAAACTCGTGGTTATGACAACGCTGGTCTTTACGATCCACAAGGTGTGGGTGGTACACACGTGATGTATGTTCTCCATCATGCTGACAAACCAAACCTGTATCATGGTTTACCAGAAAACCCAGAAATTAGCTCAACCGTTAAATTCTGGAAAGGTATCTGGAAACCATTAGCAGCAGTTGGTTTTGCCGCAACCTTCGCGGGTGCAATTTTCCATTATTTAGGTGTCGGTCCAAACCGTACAACTGAAGAAGATGAAGAAGAAGCGCTCAAAGAGATGGAAGCATCTTCTAAAACACAGACCTCTGTGAATAAGGAGGAGCAGAAATGATGAAGAAGAAAGGCGATAAAATTCTTCGCCACACCGCTTCTGAACGTATTAACCATTGGTTAGTAGTGATTGTATTTCTGTTTACTGCTATCAGCGGATTGGGTTTCTTCTTCCCATCTCTGAACTGGTTTATGAATATTTTAGGTACACCAGAACTGTCGCGTTTATTACACCCATTCGTGGGTAGCGTGATGGCGTTTCTCTTTCTCTTTATGTTCTTCAGATATCTGAAGCACAACTTTATTGATAAAGATGACTTAGTCTGGGCTAAAAACATTCATAAAGTACTGCAAAATGAAGAAGCTGGTGATATTGGCCACTACAACTTAGGTCAGAAGGGCATTTACTGGACATTAAGTATCAGCCTGATCTTACTAACAGTCAGTGGTGTTATTATTTGGCGTCCTTATTTCGCAGATTATTTCTCGATCCCAGTGATCCGAATTGCCTTATTAGTCCACTCATTATCAGCAATCTTACTGATAATCACCGTATTTGTTCATGCTTATGCGGCGTTCTGGGTGAAAGGTTCAATTCGTAGCATGATTGAAGGCTGGGTAACTCGTGGTTGGGCTAAAAAGCATCACCCTCGTTGGTATCGTGAAATTCTCGAAGAAGAGAAAAAAGAAGCCGAAAAGCAGTCACAGAAATAATGCCCTAAAGTGTATTTCTGAACAAACGGAGGCTTGTTAGCCTCCGTTTTTTATTCAATTTACGTCTGGTTTTAAGGCGTAAAAAAACAATAAAATCACGCTATTATTACCCACTGTCATGGCTTCATGTCTGTATTTGATTTATTCTGAAGCCAAACCCTGTGGGTATTCACTATAAAATTTAAGATAATAGGAAGATAGAACGTTATGAGTATTCGCATCGTTCCTAAAGAGCAATTAGGTAAAGAGCAATCAGAAAAAGGGATTAGTTTCATTCCACCGGTATTATTCCCTAATCTAAAAAACCTTTATCAACGTCGTGCTGAACGTTTTCAAACGCTTGCAAAAGATAATCCTTTTGCAGACTACCTTGAATTTGCAGCTGAAATTGCTAAGGCTCAAGAAAAAGCACTCCATGACAATCCATTAGTCATTGATCTTGCGCCACTTCTCACACAGCAAGCGGGTATTGCACCTTTAGATAAAAAAACATTCAAACGTAGTAAACATTGGCATGCTTTATTAGCCTCGATTATTGCTGAATTACGTCCAGTTGTACCAGAAAGTGTCACTATCACATTAGAAAACCTATCTAAAGCTTCTGAAACTGAATTAGAAGAGATGGCGACAGCATTACTTAATGATGAATATTCAAAAGTATCTGCGGATAAATCAGTCTTTATTTGGTCTGCATTATCCCTTTATTGGGCACAATTGGCCTCTAATATCCCAGGTAAAGCAAAAACAGAATATGGTGAAAATCGCCAATTCTGTCCTGTTTGTAACAGTATGCCAGTGACAAGCATGGTACAAATCGGAACAACACAAGGCTTACGCTATTTACATTGTAATTTATGTGAAACCGAGTGGCATGTTGTGCGTATTAAATGCACCAACTGTGAGCTAACAGGTAAATTAAATTACTGGTCATTAGACAGTGAAAATGCTCCAGTTAAAGCAGAAAGCTGTGGTGACTGTGGAAGCTATCTGAAAATTTTATATCAAGAAAAAGATGCCAATGTTGATGCTGTTGCTGATGATTTAGCGTCTATTGTTCTTGATGCAAAAATGGAAGAAGAAGGATTTGCTCGTAGTAGCATTAACCCATTCCTGTTCCCAAATGAATAATAATTAGGTACTAGTATGACAAATGATACGCGCTCACTTTACAGCCAGCTACCGTCTATTGATAAGTTGCTGCATCAAGAAGAAATTCAGGCTTTAGTTACTTTTTATGGTCAGACATTTATTACTGAGCATTTACGAAAGTTACAAGAAGAAGCGCGTATCATTATTCGCCAAGATAATAACCTACCAGCATGGCATAACCAGTGGGCGAATGAATTACAAAATCGCATTACATTACAACGAAAATCGTCAATTAAACCTGTTTTCAATTTAACAGGGACTGTTTTACACACTAATTTAGGCCGAGCATTAATGGCTGAATCTGCTATCGAAGCCGTTAGCCAAGTTATGCGCGCCCCTGCAACCTTAGAATATTCTCTCGATGGTGCCTCAAGAGGACACCGTGATCGCGCTATCGCAGATTTGTTATGTGAATTAACGGGGGCTGAAGATGCCTGTATTGTTAATAACAATGCTGCCGCCGTTTTATTGATGCTTGCAACTGTTGCACCCAATAAAGAAGTCGTGGTTTCCCGTGGTGAATTAGTGGAAATTGGTGGTGCTTTTCGTATCCCTGATGTGATGACACAAGCGGGTTGTACACTCAAAGAAGTGGGTACAACAAATCGCACTCATCTTAAAGATTATCGTAACGCCATTAATGAAAATACGGGATTGCTGATGAAAGTTCATACCAGCAATTACGCTATTCAAGGTTTTACCGCAGAAGTTCATGGTGATGAATTAGCCGCTTTAGGTAAAGAGATGAATTTACCTACCGCTATCGATTTAGGCAGTGGCTCAATGACTAATTTAGCTGCTTTAGGTTTACCTTCAGAGCCGATGCCTCAAGATTATCTACAACAAGGTATCGATCTTGTTACTTTCTCTGGTGATAAATTATTAGGTGGCCCACAAGCAGGGATAATCCTTGGTAAAAAAGTGTGGATTGAGGCTATTCAGCGCCACCCTTTAAAGCGTGCATTACGTGTTGATAAAATGACATTAGCGGCATTAGGCGCCACATTACGCCTTTATCAGCAACCAGAAAAAATGGTAGTTGAAATTCCGACATTACGTTTGTTAACTCGGACACAAACAGAAATTAATGATATGGCGCAACGGTTATTGCCTCATTTTCAGGCATATTATGGGGATAACTACCATATCACGATATCCTCATGTGCTTCTCAAATAGGCAGTGGTTCGTTACCTATTGAAAGTTTACCAAGTGCAGCACTTACCTTTGAAGCCAAAGATGGAAAAGGTAGCCAGTTAGATGCGCTAGCTGCGCATTGGCGTAATTTAGAAAAGCCGATTATTGGTCGAATTACTGATGGTCGCCTGTGGCTTGATCTGCGCTGTCTTGAGGATGAAAATGCATTAATACAGGCACTTTTACTATGATTTTTGCGACAGCAGGTCACGTAGACCACGGAAAGACCACACTTATACAGGCCATTACTGGGGTAGATACTACTCATTTACCTGAAGAGAAAAAACGAGGCATGACCATAGATTTAGGTTATGCCTATTGGCGTCAAGATGACGGAACGTCTATTGGTTTTGTCGATGTGCCCGGTCATGAAAAATTTCTTTCCAATATGCTTGCTGGCGTTGGTGGGATCTCTCATGCACTGTTAATTGTGGCTTGTGACGATGGTGTTATGGCCCAAACCATTGAACATATTTCTATTTTACGCCTTGCTGGCTGTCCTCAAGTTACCGTTATTCTCACCAAAGCAGATCGTGTTACGCCCGAACGGATTGAAGAAGTTCGTTCACAAACAACTGATGTATTAGCCAATTTAGGCTGGCAACAACCTGATATTTTTGTCACCTCAGCCCCTTCAGGTGAAGGTATTCCAGCGCTTCGTGACTACCTTGTTGAGTTGCATCAACAAGAGCAACAACACCCTCAATGGCATAAGCGTTTTCGTTTAGCAATAGACCGTGTTTTTAGCATTAAAGGGGCAGGATTGGTTGTCACAGGTACCGCACTTGCAGGGCAAATTTCTGTTGGCGATACATTTTGGCTAACTGGCGCAGATAAACCCGTAAGAATAAGAGCCTTACATGCACAAAATCAACCAGTAAAAAGTGCTGGAGCCGGTCATCGTATTGCCATTAATCTCACTGGAGATGTCAGTAAAGATAATGTCTCTCGTGGCGATTGGTTGCTCTCTCAAGAACCTAACTACCAAGCCCATAAAATATTAGTCAGTTTAATTGCAGATGAACCTTTAAAGCATTGGCAGCCTGTACATATTCATCACGGTACTCGCCATATTACAGGCCGTGTTGCGCTCTTAAATGATGCTAACGAAACACCTCAATTAGCTGAGCTTATTCTTGATGAACCCCTTTGGCTGGTGGATAACGACAGGCTTATTTTACGTGATATTAGTGCCCAACGTACATTAGCCGCAGCGAAAGTCTTACATTTGCATTCGCCACGTAGAGGCAAACGACAAAGTGAGTTCTTAGCTTGGCTACATCAACTAGATAATGCTGATAGTGTCAGTGCCAATTTAGCGTTATGTTTACCAAAAGGTGAATTATCTCTAAATCAGTTTGCTTGGGCTCAGCAATTAACTGAAAGTGCGCTCACTCAGCTACTAGAAACATTTGATCTAATTAACGTTGCTGGCGTTATTATTTCTAAGGAAAATGCTGATAATGCAAAACAAAAATTACTCAATACACTTGAGGAATATCACCAACAACATAATGATCAAATGGGCATCGGACGTTCACGTTTAAAACGTATGGCGTTACCAACTTATCATGATGAGTTGGTTTATCACCTAATTGATCAATTACGAAAAGATGGTGCAATTAGCCAAAGTCGAGGTTGGCTTCACCTTCCCACCCATGGTCTTGCTTTTTCTCCAGAACAAGATGCGTTATGGCAACATGCTAAAGTCTATTTTGAGCAATCTGAACCTTGGTGGGTACGTGATCTTGCCAATGAAATGAAAAATGATGAAAAAGAAATTCGCTCATTATTACGCAAAGCCGCACAGTTAGGTTTAATTATCCCAATTATTGCTGATCGCTACTATACCCATACATCTATAGAAAAATTCGCCTCCATTATTGTGAAATATAATGAGAGTAATGGCAGTGTCACCGCAGCGGATTTTCGTGATGAATTATCTGTAGGGCGTAAATTAGCAGTACAAATCCTAGAATATTTTGACCGTACAGGTTTTACACGGCGCAAAAAAGATCTTCATATTTTACGAGATAAAGGGCTATTCTAAATAAAGAATATAATTAGGCTGAATAATCTATTCAGTCTAATTAAGGTTATCGCCTACAATATTTGTAAAATTTAAATCCATTCTTTATGGCTATACTCGGAAGAGATATGAAAAAACTATTAGGAAGTGCTTACCTTGCACTTATTCTTATTGGCTCTCTGTTTATTGTTTTTGAAAAAGCGAGCCTTATTTATACAGCCCTACTCTCTGTGGGTGCTTATTTTATTCTTTTTTCTCTTTTCTTTATTTTATCAGGACGTATTTTATTTTCTGTCATTACAACAGGTACGCTTTTCCTGATCACTAAGTTTATTAACCAACTTAAAGTCCATTATTACAAAGAGACATTAATGTTCTCTGACTTTGATTTAGCTTTTGATAGCTCGAATTTAGGGACATTAGGACATTATTGGGAAGCCGGTGTGGCATTGGTTGCAATGCTAATATGGCTTCTTATTAATATGTTGATTGCTTGGCGTTTTTCCAAAAAATCACGCCCAGCTTTACGTATAAGTAGCTTACTGCTAATGGTTGTTGGCGTCATTACTATCCATTTTACTGTTGAAAAGTGGCAAGCTGAATGGGAAGGCACATTACCTGGTGGCCGCGGTACCGTCACTAATTTGATTATGTCTGGTTACCAAACGACATATCACCCTCCTTATTTTAAAGAAAGTGCTGATTACTTCCTTGAAAAAGCAAATAAAACGGTATTACCTGAGACACAAACTGACATAAAGCCCGATATCATCGTTTTATTACAAGAATCGACGGTTAATCCTTCCATTTATCAATTTGATAAAGATCTCGCATTACCTAATTTATTCATGTTCCAAAAAGATGAAGGTGTGAGTGCTCAAAGCCCTTTACGTGTACAAACCTTTGGTGGTGGTACTTGGCTTTCTGAGTTTTCCATCTTAACTGGATTAAATACTGACGATTTTGGTGCCCGTAAGAATTCGGTATTCTATTTTGTTGTCGATAATCTTAATGAAAGTTTATTCCGTCAACTCAAAGCTGAAGGCTATTACACGGTTTTACTCACCCCATTTAATCGCAGTGCTTATCATGCTGGTTATGCTTACGAGCAAATGGATGTTGATGAAATTATCCAACCACAAGAGTTAGGTTATCCTGGGCATTTGGAAGAAAATCTTTGGAAAATATCAACACAAGATATGCTGGGTTATATCGAGGAAGTTCTTAAAAAACGAACAGATAAACCTTTATTTATATTTTCATTAACGATGTATGAGCATGGCCCTTATGATGAATCTCATACTGATGATTACCAAATTACGGGTCAAACAGAAAGCAGTAATGCACCGGGTAAATTTAGCCACTATATGGAAAAAATTATTACCAGTGATCCGGCAATTAAAGATTTCTCTAATTTTGTCGCCCAAAGAGAAAAACCGACAATGTTTCTCTATTTTGGTGATCATCAACCTAATATTGAATTAAATAATTACCAATCACCATTTACTAACCCTGCACATATCACTCAATTCACATTGAGAGACAACCTAACGCAAGGTGCGTCACTTTCAACGGGTGAGTTAACGGATATTAGCTTCTTAGGTGGCATGATACTGGAGCGCGCACGTTTACCATTATCACCTTTCTATAAAGCCAATATTCAAATGCGACACTTATGTGAAGGTAAATTAAATGACTGTGAAGACGAAAAATTAATTAACAGTTATAAAAATTATATTTACGACACTCTGAAAGTTGCAGGTGTCGCTGATGATTAATTTTTGTCACTTAAATAATGGATGATCGGGATTAAAAATCTGATTAATATCAACGAAAAAGAGGCTAGTTATTTAGCCTCTTTTTTTATCTCTAAACTTATTATCTCAAAAGATTGAATACTATTATTTACGCGTTGCAACGATCACACTAGATGCTTTCACTAATGCTAAAACATCACTGCCTTTTGCCAACTTCATCTCTTGTAAGCTTTCATTTGTAATAACAGCTGTCAGTTCTAAGCCTTTAGCTGTTTCTAAATGAACGGTCGAGTTCACTGCGCCTTGCGCGATTTGAGTTACTTTACCTGCAAATTGGTTACGCGCAGAGAAATTTAAACCGCAATCAGGTAGTGCTAAGACAACCCACGGTGCTTTAATGATGGCAATTGCTTCGCCATCTTTTTTGATCTTTAAACTGTCACAGCTCTCTTTAGTAATAATTGTGGCAAGTTTTTCACCATGCGCTAAAGATAAAATCACTTCGCTATTAACGGCACCTTCAATAATATCAATAACTTTACCAACTAACTGATTGCGTGCTGAAACTTTCATTTATCCACCTCTATTATTGATGAGAAATTATATTAATAACACTATTAAGTCACTGAGATAACTTTAGCATAAATATCATTAAATAAATTATTCTTAGATCATGGTTTAAAGTTTATTTATTATTTAAAAACATAGCGTTATAAATAAATAGAGATAGCGAAAACAAATAATAACCACGTAAACTAATAGAAATAAATTCAGGGAGTTATCTCTTTTTTTATTTTTATCATTATTGCCATAAACAAAATAGATAACTTAATTAACCTATTAATTAAAAGTAATTTAAGCTATCTATAATTTTTAATTAAAAATACTTATTGCCCGTTTTGAGCAAATGCTGCTAATAAATGTAAAGCGGAAGAGTAATAATCCGTATCTTTACTTAAATCAACATCTTCAATTGGGGTTTTCATTGTTAAATCTCTCACCGCCATCATACCTGGTGTGAGGTTATATTCCGCACGCTCTTGGCCATCAATACTGACCCAAGCTGGGGTTTTATAACGATCAAATTGTTGCCAATATTGCACAAAGGGTTGTAAAGCTAATTCATCATGTGCCCAAGCTAAATACAGCGGAATACGTATTGCATCAAAGCTAAATCGTGCTGGCCATTTCTCACTAGGCTCTATTTTTCCATCAGGATATAAACTCACCCAATCTGTTGGTAATTGATATTCACCAAAGTGCATATTTCTTAGCAAAGATTGGCTATCATTAATTAACGCTTTCCAGCGAACATCTTTGCTTGTACGGTAAAAATCTTTCCATGCCGGAAAAATAAAATAAGATGGATTAATAATAATTTCTTCCGGTGTTTTAAAACCATTAATACCCGGTAGTAAAACGGTATAGTTTTTTGTTTTAACTAAGGTGTGCTCTAAAATAGCGTGCTGAATAGAATCAGAGGCTGAAAGATAACTTTCATCATTCCATTTTTCACCAGCTTTTAATAATGCCCACGCAATTAAAATATCACCATCAGTGGCATTATTAGGATCAGGGGTATGTTCACTGTTTTCTGGCTCATAACGCCATTTAAACAGCCCTAAATCGCCTCGATAAAGAGAGGCTGCAGTCCAACGCCACAGCTTATTGAATGTCTCACGATCATCACTCATTACCGCCATCAACATCCCATAGCCTTGACCTTCAGAGTGCGAGATATTGTTATTGGCACTGTCTATAACACGCCCATCATCCTTAATATAGCGCTCTTTAAACTGCTGCCATCCGGTTTGAGTATCTGCTGCCTGTATTGAGGGAGAAACCATAAGCAACAAACCTAAAATAAAAAAGGTAAAAAATAGATAATTACAACGAGATAAGTGCCCAAAAGACATTGCCTTTCTCTCCTGCTATTGCCGACCGTTATCTTATTTCGGTCGGCACATTGCATGTTATTTCAAGGTAACTCAAAAGATAGCAACTATCTTTTGTTCTTCATTAATTTCGTCTTCTTCTATGACTTCTGTTTTGGGTAACAATGTTTTTTCACAAAAATCCTGCATCCAAGAAGCGAATTCTTCTTTTAAAACGGAATTATGTAAACCATATTCAACAAAGGCTTTCATATATCCCAGCTTATTACCACAGTCATGAGATTTACCCACTAAGGTGTAAGCTTCAGCCGTCTCTTTTTTCAATAATAAATCAATCGCATCAGTTAACTGAATTTCACCACCGACGCCTGCTGGTAAACCATCTAATAATTCCCAAATAGCAGAAGAGAAAACATAGCGACCTACTACAGAAAGATTAGAAGGTGCATCTTCTGGATTTGGTTTTTCCACGATACGACGAATAGGAGCCCAATTACCTTGAGGACAGAAAATTCCTTCGCAATCCACAACACCATATTGTTGCACTTGACTCATTGGTACTGGTTCAACCATGATTTGGCTACGTTCTGTTTTTTCAAAACGTTTGATCATTGCTGATAAATTATCATGTTTAGGATCACAATAGTGTGCATTCAATAAAACATCAGGGAGTAAAACAATAAATGGATTATCACCTATCACAGGGCGTGCACAGCAAATAGCGTGACCTAAACCTAATGCATGACCTTGACGAATTTGCACAATTTTGACATTTTCAGGGCAAATTGAACGTACTTCTTCTAATAATTTATTTTTAATACGCTGTTCAAGCATATTTTCTAATTCAAAGCTGGTATCAAAATGATCGGCAATTGAATTTTTAGAAGAATGAGTGACTAAAATAATTTCCTCAACACCCGCCTGAGCACACTCTTCAACAATATATTGAATTAAAGGGCGGTCAACGATAGGCAGCATTTCTTTAGGAATTGATTTCGTTGCAGGTAACATACGAGTACCTAATCCAGCAACAGGGATAACAGCTTTCATCATAATAAAATCCTCTAATAGATATTTATCTAAAACTAATATTTAGTATTATTTTAAATTACTTTTATATTTCATCAGAAACACGAGATATATTTTAAATATATAGTTATCTCTCTCTTCATTAAAAAGAGATAATATTATTTTATATATCTTTATTTAAAACTTTCTTCTATTTAAAACCCAGAATAAAACCCGTATTTATTACCACCCATCTCTTTTATGGAATAAAGTGTTTCATCTGCAGATTTTAATAATTCAGATAATGTCTTTCCGTCTTTAGGATATTCTGCAATACCTAAGCTAATGGAAGGCGTTAACATATAGTCTGAATTAATATTGATAGGCTTTTCCATTGATTTCCAAAGTGATTCTATGATTTCTAATAGAATCACTGAACAAGAACGTAATCCTTTAGGGAAAAGCACAGCAAACTCATCACCGCCAAGACGGCCACAATAAACTTCGCTGTTTTCTAATTGTGATAATCGCTTTGATATTTCACACAATACTTTATCACCGGCATGATGCCCAAATTGATCATTAATTGCTTTGAATTTATCACAATCAATAATACCAAGACAAAATGAAGATGGATGTGAAATATTTAATCGCTCATTTTCAATTTTTTCAACAATACTTAATCGATTTGATATTCCGGTTAATGAGTCAATATAGCTTTTACTAAATAACTCATTTCTTAACTCTACTTTATCAGTAATATCCAAGCTAATAAATACATAATGAGAAATTAAATTATCTTTATCAAATACAGGAATAATACTAATATCTTCCCATACTTCTTGTTGAGATTCATTATTTCTCTTTGCTTCTAATCGATAGACACCTTTATTATCATTATTACCGTTTACACAATAATTGATTTGATTCTTATCAATTAAATAAAACAAGTTGTATTTTTTATCTTTTATATTTTCAAAATGAACGTTATTAAATTCACAATATTTTTCATTAGCATAAACTATAGCGCCATTAATATCAGTTACTAACATCATAAAAACATTATTAGTAAACTGCTTTATTAATAAGCATTTAGAATTATCATCATTAAATATCATTTCATTCATTTTTGACCTCCGATGCTCATCAATAAAGCATATATATTATTATTCAGCTGATGAATTATGTGCATAGCGAAAAATAAAGACATCTTTAGCATCAGTAGGTTGACGATGCACTTGCATTTTTGCATTGCCACCTTGATGGGTTAACCAACCCTCATATAACCCCTCTAATACGCCAGCACTTGCAACACGCCACTGAACATCATCTTGGCTTTGCGTAAAATGAGGCCATGCACAGTGCACTAATAAAAGCTCACTCATTGCAGGAGATATGGTGACAAAACCCCATTTGAATAACGTTAATACGCGATTGATATGTGATTCAAGTAATTGAATGTTTTCACTTTCTGGCAAAGGATAGCGTAAGGCAATATCTTTACCAATATTTCTTAATTTACTTTCGGCGGTAGAAATATCATTGTCATTTAATACTTGAAAAAATAATAATTGAGTTAGATCTTGCCAGCCGCTTTCAAAAGGTAATTGTAAGATATCACTGTCATGCTTATTCATTATTTGTTTCCTTAATTATTTAGACAGAAAGTCTGGAGTATATTTTAGGTGTAACCACATATTATCTTCAGCATAATCACCGGATGTATCATGCGATAAGCTGACACCTAACTCGGTTTCTTTGTTTAAATAATATTTCGCGTCTAAACCTAATCTGTAAGTAATATTTGTTTCGTCTTTTTCTTCATAACGAGATTTAATACGAGGATCGCTCGCGTTATGTTTATTTAAGGCGTCCTGCATATAACTATGTGTTGGAAAATAATCACTGCCTTTTTGTTTGTAACTTTGTATACCTATCGCACCATTTAAGGACACTTCACCTTTTTCAAAACGGCGGGTATAAGCAACAGGTAATGAAACAGAAACATAATCTTGTGGACTAAAGTAACCGCCATGCCCTAATGAGAAGTTATTTTGGTTATTTCTAAAGTTCATATAATCAACATGCACACCAGCTTTCACCTCTTGCTGGTCATCTTTATAGAACTTAGCGTAAGATCCCATCCATGCTTTCACTTCATCATTACTCGCAACACTTTTACCTTCATAGTTATAAAAACCACCCCCGACATAAGCGCCAACTTTGCCATCATCCCAAGCATATTGAGCTTTGGCACCATTACGTGTTACACGGCCCCAGCTTTCACCCGTCGTAGGATCAGTGCGTCCCATATAAGAAAGTAGACTATCTTTGATAGCTCTGCGCTCTGCAGTCAGTGTTAATTGCCCATTTTGGCCAATTTTAGGTGAATATGTGAGACCACCGACAACCGTTGCCGTATCTTTACCTAATGGTGTTGAGCCAACATCAAAGCTGACATTCTTGTCAGATAAACGTAGTCCTAATTCAACACCAGAAGCACGTTGGCTACCGGCTTCATCGGTATTAATTTTGTTTTTCTCATCATGGTTATCGCTATTTTTAGCAAAACGTTCAGCATGTTGAAGCTGACCTGTACCAAAACGATTTGCTCTCTCACCAGAAACTGAGCCACTCGTCATAGAAACTGGAGTTACATTAAATTCCCAGCGGAACTCCTCTCCAGGAACACTTGAAATACTGATTGGTGCAGAAATTTCAGTGACATTAGATAATCCTTTATCACCATTACGATGACGTACAACAACACCGCCTTGTACCCACGGTGAAACTTTTTCTTCTAACTCACGGATAGAACGTTGAACAGAAGCCATCTCTTTACGTTCATAGATAGAACCTGCTATGGCTGTATTATCGCTCTCTAATGCGCGTAATTGGCCCGCAGAGGTATTCAATGCACTATCATTGCTTTGCCATTGTGCGCTGCGTAACAAGGTTAAAGCTTTACGGTTTTCACCGTTTAATTGTGCTATTTGCGCTGCTTGTAATAAATAAGCAGGTTGTGAAGAAGACGGAATTTGTTGCAATAACTGCTGTGCTTTTCGGCCATCTTGTTGCGCTAATGCAACTTCTATTTGAGCTTGGATTAATTTAGTATCTTTTCCTTGCTCTTTTTCCAAATAAGAGAGAATTTTATTCGACTGTTCAGGCATAGATTGCGCTAAATAAACACGACTTAATGCCATTAATAAATCAGGATCGTTAGGGGATGATTTTAAAGCAACAACGAGTGTGTCATAAGCCGCTTTAATTTCACCTTTTTCTCGTAAGCTATCAGCTTGCGCAACTTTAGTGGCAACTTCTAAACGTTTTTTCTCAACAATCGGTGTTTCTTGTTGTAAAGCGGGATCATTAATCAAGCTAGATGCCTGTGTATAATGGCCTAACTCATTGAGAACGTTGATGTGACCTGCGTAGTTTCCTACCGAGCCTTTAGTGCCTTTAGCAATATCATTTTCAACTAACTGCAACGCTTCATCGTTTAATCCACTGCTTACTAATCGTTCTGCTAATTCACCTACATCATTTGGATAATCAGCAACTTGATTAATTAAAGGACGCAAGGTATTACGTACAGCAACAAGATTGCCAGCTTGGCGATAATGCTCTGCTTGCGCAAGTTGACGATGAAAACGAGCGCGCTGTAATAACTCTTTTTCAGCTTCTGTCTGTTGATTATGACTACTTAACAAGTTAAAAACTTTATCCCACTCTTTTTGCTCAACATAAAATAGAGAAGCGACGTAGTCTGTATCTCTTGTTTTACGATTTTGTAATTGTGAAATAATATTTTTTGCACCAACACTATCGCCATCAGCAGCCATTAAACGAGCTAAATCAAGATAAACCCAGTTATTTTGTGGATTCTTACGTTGTGCTTGTGTCAGTAATTGTCTTGCTTGAACACGATTACCATTTTCTAACGCTTTTTGTGCTTCACGACGTAATGTCTCTGAAGGATCTGTATTTGCAGTAAGTTTTTGACGTAAAGAGGCTGATTGTTGAGCCAGTAATTGCTCTGCTTTCGTATTTTGCCCTTCCTGAACCAATAAATAGTAGTAAGCTGAAATGACTTTTTCATTACGACTATTTTGTTGATAAAGACTGGCTAATAATTGGTGAGCAGCGGGTAAATTACCTTGTTTACGTAATAAATCAGCTTGTAGCAAATTAGCGGATAATCCTTTCTCACCTGAAGCGCCCGTTAAAGGTGCTAACTTATCAAGTGCCTGTTGAATATTTCCTTGTTTAGCACGTTGTTGCGCATCACGTAATTGTGCATAGAAACCAGCATCTTCAGCTTGTTGTTTCCATTTACTGCCCTGCTCGCCACCTGATTGTGCGGCTTGATTTAATAAGCGCTGACCTGTTGCTAAATCACCTGAACGTAATGCGGTATAACCTAACCCTGCTAATGCTTGTGCATCATTATTATCCGCTGCTAATGCTTGTTTAAAATAACCTTCAGCTTCTTTTAATTTGCCTTTATTTAAAGCGGTATAACCTGCTTGACGAGCATTGCCTTGAATAGCGCCTTGGAAATGTTCAGCAACGGCTTTATCATTCGGATTTGCTTGTAAATAGGTTTTATATAACACCTCATCATCAGGGCGAACATTCAACCATAGTAGTGCTTGGCGAAGGCCTTTTTTTGCTGACTCATCACCTGAAACATTACCTAAAATTGTTATCCCTTCACGACGAGTTTCTTCATTATAAGTTAGCGTCAGCCCTAACGCTCTTTGTGTTTCTTTATTATCAGGCATTAATGCTGCTCGTTGTTTTAGCCCTGAAATGGCTTGTGGCAACATAGCCGGCACACCTGCCATTGTCTGATAATATTCTAATGCCAGTGTTTCTGGTGGCTCACTGCTAACAAATAAACGTTGATACGCTTTTATCGCTTCTTCATGTTGCCCTTTCTTTGCCAATTCCCTGGCATAACCTAATTGTTGATCACTAAATTGTGATGAGCGGATGTTCTTTAATCCTTCAATACGTGGATCTTGCGGTGCGACTTGTGCAAGTTTTTCGCGCCAATAGGTTGCTTGCTTTTCATTCCCTTGCTGTGCTGTAAAGAACGCCATTAAATATAAAGCGTCTTGGTTATTACTTTCCATAATCAACACTTTTTGCAGTGCTTCTACTGCACGCGCATCATGCGCTCTACCATGCCAATAATTAGCTTGTTCAATAAGAGAGCTTACAATATTTGGATCAGTAGCTGTTGTATTTACATCATTCGCTGTGGCTTGTACTTGGCTTGAAGCGCCTAAAATACAACCTGCATAAATAACTTTAACGATGATGTTAAGTGCGTGGTTTTTCATCCCATATACTCCTATTTACCTGAACGATGCTGTGATATCTGATGTAAACGACGAGTTGAACGACGTTGTAACCAGTAATAAGTCACTAAGCCCGTCAACGCACAAAAACCAACAGCTAAAAGACCAAGCAAATACACATGCCTAGAGCTATACCAAAGAAATTGTTGTAATAAAGGTAAGTCACCTTGAGAGAAGTGTTCTCCTAAATGGAAACTTCTTACCGTGTCTTTACCACTAATCAGAGTGATGTCGCCTTTTATGGCTGCATTTATTTCAGCTAAATTTAAATCGTTGATAATGGTCTTTATTGAATCATTACCTTTAGCAGTCACTAATACGACAACCCTATCGCTCGCCCAAGGTGAGATAAAACTCACCATGCCACGCCAGTTGTTTACGGAAGAGAGATAATTAGCGGCATCACCACTTTGAGATAAATAATCACCAGCAATCCAGCCTTTCGCTTTATCAAGCAACGACTGTGATTTGATCTCGATATTTTTATTTAAAAAAGAGAATGCCTGTTGTGAAAAACGTGCTGGTAAAAAATCGTCACTGTTTAATGAGCCAATTGCTAATATATCTTGTTGAGAAAGGTTATTTTTCTCTAGCGCTTTAGCCCCTAAGAAAACAGAAGCATGAGAAACTGGTGTACCCGTGGAATAGCCTGATCTCGCCATTAAATTGACTAAGGTATAAAGCTCTTCTGTTGTCGGATTTTCAGGTAATAACAGTGTGGTTTGTGAAAAATCAGCACGACGACTAAATGGGAATGAAGCCCCTGAAAAATACGCCAAGTTCGGCATTCTTGAATAGTGCCAAGTATTTTTAAATTGCAGCGTTGATTGCGGATCAATTCGGCTAATCAAGCTACTGCCATCCGTTAAAATACAAGGAGAATCATCAGGCTCACGTAAATCAAAATAAAACTGCAATTGATTTTGGCTATAAATTTGACGAGGGTTTAAATAGAGAGTGCTGTTTTGCTGTTCACTCTCCATACCTAGCCATTGTCTTAACATACCTAAAGGTTCTGAACGTGCTGGATATAACGCACCTAAGAATTGATTATTCAAAGAAGCAATCAATGAAGAACGACGGCTATTGAGCTTATCTGAATGAGGAAAAACATATTTCAATTCTAAAGGTAACGCATCACCATCCCACCAAAAAAGATCGGGTGATACACGAAATGAAAACTGATTCGGCGCATGATTAATACCTTGACGCGAGAAATCATCGCCACCATTAGCAATTTGACCCAATGTGACCGGTTTATTGGTATTTAACCAACGTGGTGCATCGTAATCTTTTCGTACAGCCAATGTTTGAGAAGGTACAACTAAGTGATCGTTTTGTGGCAGTTTACCGTTATTTAGCGCCCATACTGCTTGGCGTAATGATTTCTCATTATCACCACTGATCAGTAATAATTTGAAAACAGGATCAACGGGGTTATCAACAATAGTTAATTGCCCACTATTTCCTGAAGGTAGAGTAATACCAGCAATAGTTTGTCCGGAGTAACCAACTAAAATACCGTCACTTTCAGGTAATTGGTTCATTAGAACGGGTAAATCAACTTGCTTAATATCATGACTAAAACTACCAAACCATGATGCCGCAATCGCTGCTGTTGTTACCTCTGCATGGTCAGGTTTATCTGACAATATGATAGGTAACGAGGTCGCTGTCATTCTGTCGGGATCAAAGAACGGTAGGGGCAATCGTTCCAGACTGTACCCGCCATTAATCCAGCGACCTCGATAATCTAATGATGAATCAGGTGAAATAACGAGGCTAAGTCCTTCAGCTAATGGTGGTGTACATTGATTTTCATCTAATGCATCACGACTTGCTAAACGGAAACTCAGATTATTCACATTCGTCAACATCATTTCAGGGATTTCTAAAACATACTCATGCTCTTGCCCACCTTCTTCTAAAGGTAGAAATCCCATAGGTTGACCATTTAACATTAAATGAAGTGTTTGATCCGATTGAACTAATCCTTGAGATGCTTTCACTTTCATTGTTAGTGTGGCGTTATCGATAAATAAATCATTCGCCATATTAAAAGTCACACCAGAAAGTAATCGTCTTCCTGATAATACGATAGGCGATGGGTTTCCCATCTGTGCCAACGTTAATTGCTCTTCGATATTACGAGCTTCTGATAATGCCACATCTCCCATTCTGATAGGGTTATTGGCATTTTGTTGCACTGGTGATTGAGTATAAGAAGTCGGGTCAGGCAAAAATTCACCACCGAGTTCTAACATACCTGTCGCAGCTTGAGATAAATTAATACTCGCAATCGCTATAGCAGTCAGGCTTAGCATTAATGTCAGTTTCTTTTTCATGCTTAGTCATCCCCGTTAATAGATTGCACAGAGAGTGAAGTTTTAGCTTTGGTTCTTGTTGCTACTGGTTTTACTTTTTGACGACGACCAAAGAACAATTCAAAAATACAACGCGTAATTCCTGCCAATTCTTTAAAAGGTTTATCTTTGTAATCTGTTTGATGTATCCATGCATCTGCACGACCAAAGATAATGCGCACCAATTTACGGCGAACATTTAAACTGATAGGTAAGAATTCAAGGCGTAATTGATTGTTTTCTAAACTAACCATTTCAGCAGGAACTGAAACCTCATCACGCTGAACATTTAACGTGATTGATGTGACATTGCGTTGGCGTAATTCCGTCATTTTATTCACTGCGATACGAACACCACCCATTGAAATATCTTCAGTGGTAGTACTTAATTCCGCACCATCATCAAAATGCAATGTAATAGGAAGAGAGGCTTTAATTCGAGTATGTTTACGAATTTGGCGTGTCTCTTTACCAACAGCAATCGATGCAAGAATAATAAATAAGCTGTAAGTTGCCCAAGTCAGGTTTAAAACAATAACTAGAGGATCAATACCTTGGAAATCGTTTAATAAATAACGAATAACGACCCATGAAATACCCGTGATTAAAAGAAGAGCAGTAATAATCAAAGGGCGTACAGTGAGGTAATCCATATAGCTTTTATCTAATAAATCACCTTTATCTGTTACGTTGAATTTACCTAATTTTGGTGAAACTAAGCTGAGTAGCGTAGGTAAAACCAAGCCAAAAGCCATCACAGTTTCATAAATTTCACCCCAGAAAGAATAACGATATTTACCGATATTTTTTGAGTTTACATAAACCGACATGATTAAGTGTGGCAATGCATAGGCGAATATCATGCTGGCAGATGAAGCAATAATATTGAGGTTAAATAACATAAACAGTAACGGCGCAGTCAAAAAGATAATACGAGGCAAACCGTACTGAAAATGGAGCATGGCATTGAGATAACATAGGCGCTGAGGAAATGTTAAACCACGGCCTAACATTGGATTATCAACGCGGAATATTTGTGTCATTCCTCTCGCCCAACGAATACGTTGGTTAACATGTAATGCTAAACGTTCTGTGGCAAGGCCTGCTGCTAAAGGAATATCAATAAATGCAGAGTTCCAACCTAGACGCTGTAATTTCAGTGCTGTGTGGGCATCTTCTGTTACTGTTTCAACGGCGATACCACCGATTTCTTCAAGCGCACTACGACGCATAACCGCACATGAGCCACAGAAAAATGTCGCATTCCAGTTGTCATTACCACGCTGTACAGGGCCATAGAAAAGTGCGCCTTCATGTGGTGCATCTTTAGCGGCACTTAAATTACGTTCAAAGGGATCTGAAGAATAGAAATAGTGAGGTGTTTGAATAAGCGCTAATTTAGGATCTTCAAGGAAGCTACCGACTGTTGCTTGCAAGAAAATACGAGTTGAAATATGGTCACAATCGAAAACGCAAATTAGTTCACCATCTGTTAATCCCATCGCGTGGTTTAAGTTACCTGCTTTGGCATGATCATGAACTTCACGTTCAATATAAGTTACACCCACATCACCAGCGAATTGTTTAAACTCTTCACGACTACCATCATCAAGGATATACACTTTCATTTTATCTTGAGGGTAATCGATAGCCTGTGCGGCTAAAACTGTATCACGTACCACATCTAAACTTTCGTTATATGTTGGTATATAAATATCAACAGTTGGCCATTGAGAAACATCTTTAGGCAAAGGGGCTATTTTTCTATTTAATGGCCATGATGTTTGGAAATATCCTAAGACCAAAATAATCCAAGAATAAATCTCAGCCATAAATAAGCCACTACCTAAAACAGCTTCGATAGTTGTATTAAAATTAAGGGTATTTGTCGCACGCCAGTAAAGATAACGTGTTGACATCAACAACGATATAAAAACCATTGTTAACAATCGTTTTTTTGATTTTTTAAAGCCGATAACAAATAACAACAATATATTGATAATACCGAATATATATTGTTGCTCGGCGCTCATTGGCATAACAATGAGTGAAAACATTGTTATCAATAAGAAAGCCGTAATTAATATTTTAAATATTTTATTCATAAACCCATACCTTTGTCATCGCCATAGATCTTTTCTTAAGACAAAGGTTGCCCGTCGATATGAATAGATATCGAAAAGAAATAAACCTAGCTTAAAAAATAAAATAACAATGGCTAAAGATTGACACCAGTCAATATTATTTATTTATACAAAGAGTGTTACTTATTTGAATTAAACAGAGGCAATAAATGACAATATATCTTTTAGTGATATATTTTCATGTGCATGAACTCTATCTGTTTCATTGCTATCAAATATTTTATTATCTGCTAACAAATTTTTCTTACTCTTAATTAAATTGTCTTTCTTTGCTTTAACAACTAAAGCATCCTGGTGATAAGAAGGAGTTGGCGAAACAGTAATAGGTTGTTTTAGTTCATTTTTCACGGTGAGTGAAGTTTCTGAAAACGTATTATTACTTAAATTACTAATTTTATTATTATCTTCACTACTTATAATTATTGGTTCTATTTTATTATCAACATCTTGCGTTACAGAAGAAGGAAACTCTTGAAAAGCAAAAGCATCCTCCTGGAACTTATCTTTTAAGTTACTTATATCATCATACATAGTGTGGCCCCTTTAATAACAGCACATTAAATCTTGTTCAATAATTTGATGCTCATACAAAATAAGAGTGTGTGATCCTTAGAGATAAATTCAAAACAAATTTAAATATATCTTTATAAATCCACATTTAAACTCTTATTAAACTATCAATTAATGAACATCAACTATGTAGGGTAAATTAATCTTATAAATACTGATTTTTTTAATTTCAAATAAACACCATCTGATTAAGAGCAATGATTATTTAAATTAAATTGTATAATTATTTTAATCAAAAAGACAACATCAAAAAAAGCGTAAAAATTTAAGCGATACTCATTTTCACTTCATAAATTTGGGTATTTTTACTTAATTTCACATTCATTGTTATCATCGAAAATAGCGTCTTTTTTACCCCAAAAAACACAATTAAAAACCGGATAATAACTACTATTAACTAATAACAATTTGTATAAATTTTATAAAAATAAAATTCTAAAATAATCATTAATTAATATTATTTCCTCTAAAAACTAAAGAACCTTTCAAGATCAAATTAAAAAAATCCTCATATTTTAATTAAATTCATTCTCTAAAAAAGAGCAGAAAAAATGTTAAATATTATTAATTCATATTGATCATCATCAAAAATGATTTATTTTTTACACTCAAAAGGTGAATTTATTGCTTTTTATCATATTAAGATGAGCAGTTTTTATTGAAAAAAAATTAAATACATCAGAGTTGGTTAAGTTTTAGAAAAAACACCCTAATAAAATAGACAAAAATAGATTATCTAACTATGAGTAGTATCACTATTTGTTTATGGTAAATACCACTAAGAATAACCTGTATTTTAGGATAATTAACTTAAGTTATATTTTATACTTAAAACAGTATTGTTAATTTAGCTTAACAACCTAACAAGCGTGACCTAGTTCAAATTATAAATGTAACGATGAAAAAACACGATACAACAAACGTAACCATTTGAATTTTATTCAAAAATAATAAAATAATAGTTATATATACCAATAATTAGTACAAATACCCATAATTATATTTTTTTATATTAAAAATACTTAATCAACTACATCTTTATACTAATAAGATATTGTCATTTTGAGATAATCCTTTTATGTAACTATATAAAATAAAATACTTTTTAGATGGTTTTTTTAAGAACAATCCTACGGGTTTAAGTTCTATTTTTTTTATGATTTGATAGAAACTAATCAAAATAAGACGTGTAATTATATCAATATGAACAAATAGCGGAATCGCTTCACCTACTCACAGAATCACAAAAAGGCACTCTATCCTTCTTTACTTCTATGCTATCTTTATTAGATAAACAAAAAGCCTTCGTGATAATGGAAAGAAAATGGATTTAGAACAATTAAAGAAAGATTTCCGTACAGGTAAGAAAATAAAATTTGTTTACTTTTGGGGACACAAAAGTAAAACAGATGAAGTCACAAAAAGCTGCTTTAGCCAATGGTATCCAGCCCCCTTTATCTTAGATGATATTCGTTACATCAGTGCTGAACACTATATGATGGCAGAGAAAGCAAAGCTTTTTAATGATATAGAAATACGAGAGCGTATTATAGCAACATCAAATCCTGGTACAGCTAAAGCACTTGGTCGAGAAGTAAAAGGATTTAACCAAGAAATTTGGGAGCAGCAACGTATGGATATCGTTATTCGAGCCAATATCGCCAAATTTTCTCAAAATAATGCATTGGGTACTTTTTTAATTTCCACAGGCAATCGTGTGCTTGTGGAAGCAAGCCCCGTTGATAAGATATGGGGAGTAGGTTTAAGTGAACAAGACAAAGAGATCAGTAATCCCCTTTTATGGAATGGATTAAATTTATTAGGCTTTGCTCTAATGAAAGTACGTAGTGTTTTAATGGAAGGCAGTCATCAATAGGTAAAAAAAACTCAACTGTCACCAATCACTGTTACTTTTTACCTAGTGTATATAAACAGTAGAGATAACTTAAATATTGACTGAAATAGAAATGGCACGGTATCAACAATCTTGTTGTTACTATAAATAATATTTACAGAATAATTAAGAGACTGATATGTATTATGGTTTTGATATGGGCGGCACAAAAATTGAGCTTGCCGTTTTTGATAAAGATCTGACTCAAGTGTGGCAAAAACGTGTTCCTACACCTAAAAATGACTATCAGTCATTATTGAATGTTTTTAAGGAGCTAACTTTAGAAGCTGACAACGAATTAGGATGTAAAGGAAAGATCGGCGTAGGTGTGCCAGGCATTGTAAATGCAAAAGAAGGAACCGTGTTTACCACCAATGTTCCAGCTGCCAAATACAAGCCTATGGTTCATGATCTCGCACATATACTCAACAGGCCCGTTAAAGTTGAAAATGATGCCAACTGTTTTGCCTTATCAGAAGCTTGGGATCCTGAGTTTCGCCATCATCCTTCTGTACTTGGCCTTATTTTAGGTACAGGTGTCGGTGGTGGTTTTGTTGTTGATGGCAAAGTGCTTTCTGGAAAAAATGGCATTGCTGGTGAAATTGGCCATATGAATTTAAATGTAGATGCAGATAATGTCATAGGCGATACCATGCCAAAAATTATCTGTGGTTGTGGTAAAAAAGCGTGTTTTGAAACTTATTTATCAGGCCGAGGCTTTGAACGTATGTATAAAGCTTTCAATCATACGCCACAAAGAGCTGTTGATATCGTTGAGCAATATTATGCTGGGGATAAGAAAACAGAAGAACATGTTGATCGTTATATGAAAGTACTTGCGATTTACCTTAGTAATATTCTTACTGTACTTGACCCACATTTAATTGTTATTGGTGGTGGATTATCACAATTTAATGCATTGTATGACCAATTGCCTGAATATCTCTCACACTGTGTCTATGGAAATGCGCAAATTCCAGCAATAGAAAAAGCGCGTCACGGTGATGCAGGTGGCGCCCGTGGAGCTGCTTGCCTTAATTTATTAGACTGATAAACAAAAAAGAGCCTTTCTTCTTTTATTAAAGGCTCTTCTATCAAAACGGTTTTATCTACGTCACTCTGTATTAAGGCTATCGTTATGGATAAGATTTGGTTTAAAAAAAGATTAACCTTTCTTGGTGGATTAACGATCACATTAATCCTACTTCAATTAATTGGCTCTTTATTGCCTATTTCTCTTCTTCAATGGGGAATTATTCCAAGAACAGGAGAAGGATTAATTGGCATCTTTATCGCCCCTTTTGTACATGGTTCTTGGTCTCACCTTTTTAGTAATCTACTTCCTCTTCTTATTCTTAGCTTTTTATCCATGACGCAATCTTTACGAGAATATGTTTTATCAAGCTTATTCATTATTATCGTAAGTGGTTTGTTGGTTTGGATTTTTGGACGAAGTGCTATTCATGTTGGTGCAAGTGGCTGGATCTTTGGATTATGGTCTTTATTGATTGCTCACGCTTTTACTCGACGGAAAATTATCGATATTGTCATTGCCCTTTTTGTTTTATTTTATTATGGATCAATGGCCTATGGGTTAATTCCAGGTCAATTAGGTGTATCGACTGAATCACATATTGCAGGTGTGGTTGCTGGGTTACTTTATGCATGGTGTGCAAGAAAATTAGTACGACGAAAAAGCCAAGTAGTAGAAGTGGCTAAATAACCACTTCTTTATAAAACAGTTACTTGTGACCAATTGGCAGTATTGTTCTGCCATACATCTCATTTAATACTTCAGCCATTGCTAGATAAAAAGCACTGGCGCCACAAATAATACCTTCAAAGCCGGCAATTTTTAAAATCAGTGCATTACCAGTGATATTTCCAATCGCCAGTAGGGCAAATAAAATTGTCAGGCTTAAAAAAACAAACTGTAATGCTCTATTGGCTTTTAATGTGCCAATAAACATGAAAAAGGTAAATATTCCCCATAATGCTAAAAAGACACCTAAAAAGAGAGGGGTTGTTGGCTCACTTAAGCCCATCACGGGTAATAACCAAATTCCTACCAATGTTATCCAAAAGAAACCATAAGAGGTAAATGCGGTTGCGCCAAAAGTATTGCCTTTTTTGAACTCAAAAATACCAGCAATAACTTGTGCGATCCCACCATAAAAAATTCCCATACTCATAATGACTGAGACAACAGGGAAAAAACCGGCATTATGTATGTTCAACAAAATCGTTGTCATACCAAAACCCATTAAACCTAATGGACCCGGATTGGCAATGCGTTCGTTAGTCATAAAACCTAAAACCTCTAAAAATAATAGGGGAAAATTAAAAAAAATTTGAAGGCGCTGGATAATAAGAGGTAATAGATCTAAAAACAATGATCCCGAAGGGTATATTTTTGAATAACCGCTAGCACCGATCCCAAGGGGAAATAACCAGTGGATTTAACTTAGAGAAAAGAAGTATTTAGTGATAGATGCTTATATCAATAAAAAACACAAAGAAAAATAAAGAACTACAATTTAAGGGGTAATATCAATCAGTTGATATATTAATACTAAAATTTACCTTAACATGCGGTTTTATACATGAAAATGAAATAAAATCTAATTCATTAATTAGTTGAATTATTAACCTATAAGTGAGCTTGTTATGAAAAAAATTCTAGTATTATTAATTGGTAGTACGTTAGCGTTTGCATCTCAAGCAAATACAACACACCAAGGTGGTTTTCAAGGTTCAATTCAAGCACCAACAGAACAAGGTGGATTTAAAGGCCCTTCTATTAGTGAAACTACGGTTGCTAAAGCAAAAGATCTTTCTGATGACACATGGGTTATCTTAACGGGTAAAATTACCAAAAAAATTGGCGATGAGCTGTATGTTTTTGAAGATAGCACCGGCGGTATCAATGTAGATATTGATAATAAAAGATGGCGCGGACAAACAGTCACACCTGAGAATACAGTCAGAATTGAAGGTAAGGTTGATAAAGAGTGGACAAGTACTGAGATCGATGTAAAACAAATTACAATTATTAAATAATTAATATCAAATAATTTGCATCTAAAGCCAACCAATATACCTTACAAAAAAGCCAATTAATTGAATAAGTTGGCTTTTTTTATTTTTTAAATTCAATCAATAAAATTGTACACCTTATACAAATTTATCCGCTTTAACTTCAAGTTAAGCTTAGGTTTATACTCACTATCAGTTAAAGCACAATCACTCTTCGCAAGAGGTGATTTAACTAATGAGATACCCTCATAATCATTTACATCCTAACTCTATGTTTACCCTACTTTCTCCATTTTTAGCCTGCTATGCAGGCTTTTTTCTTTTTATATCAACAAATCATTAAGAAAAGAATAAACAGAGTATTATTTATATCTTTGTTTTCTATAAATATTTTTTTACAAAATTCTACGTGTTTATACCTTTATTAAATTGACCTTCCCGTAGGGGGAAAGATTATTGTCTCTCTATCAATTTAATGAAAGGAATAAACAATGAAAAATTTATTACTGACTTCTATCATTGCAATCTCAGCTTTTACAAGTACAGCTTATGCTTCTAATCATAATGTTGTTGAGGTTTATAAAACAGAGAGTTGTGGATGCTGTACTTTATGGGCTGATGGTGTAAAAGAAGCTGGCTTTAACGTTAAAGTGAATATCGTTTCAGAAACTCAATTAATGGAAAAATATCAACAAGCAGGCGTGCCAAATAATTTATTAAGTTGCCACTTGGCAACTTACCAAGGTAAGGACTTAGTTGGACATATCCCGGTTGATAGCTTAAAAAATATCGACTTAGTGGATAAATCGAAATCGGGCATTGCTGTTGGGGGAATGCCTGCGGGAAGTTTAGGTATGTATGCTGGTGATTATAAAGAGCCTTACCAAGTTATTGCTTTTGATAAGTCAGGTAATCAATCTCTATTTAAGTCTTACAACTAGGTTTTTCTTACTTATTTTTCTTAATTAGTTTTGTTCTTACTGTAGTGTTGTTTTAATAGCGATATATCTCTCCGATAGTGCTATTTTCCTCTGTCTGTTATCGATTTGCGGGCAGAGTTTTATCGCTTATCAAGATGCTTCTCGTTGCTTTATTTCATCTGTTATTTTTGTTGTTGTTTTTAAGGCTTCTTGAAAGATCTTGTCTGTCCGTTTTCTATTCCATTTACTTGTTTTTAGTAATTCCCAGTAATCTTGTTGAACAAGTGCATTTTGCCCCATTAACCATAATTCAAATTGAAGGGATTGGTGATTTAATACAATACCCAAACGTAATTTTCGCTCACGTAAAAAATCATCAAAAAAAGGAAAATAAGTAAAATCTAAATACCCAGGGGAAATATTATCTATCGAAAATGTATCTGGTAGATAGTGTGGGCGGACAAAATAGTTGGGAACTGGGAGGGGTGGAAATGGAGTTTTTAAGGATTATTTAGGGAAGAGTGACAAAATAGATGGGAACTGGGTGTAGCGTCGTAAGCTAATACGAAAATTAAAAATGACAAAATAGTTTGGAACTAGATTTCACTTATCTGGTTAACTAATCTAGCTAACCTGCCGCTCAGCTTAGTACGATCCTATATCCAACTGATCATAATCCTTTCATCAGTATCCCAAATTAAATCCCCCTCCTAGACTGCCTCACCAACACTTTACAGTGATCCCGTATTTCCGGACAGGTGATTGATTTTTTTCGCTTGTACAGGTGTTAAGCCACAGTTATCTTGATGTGGACATTATGCATTGTAATAGCCCATTAACATGCGCTAAGAGCATAAATTAATATACAGTAACAAGCATTACGAGGTGCTAATGTTTGGAAAGCAGCCTCTTCCAACTACAATAATAAGTTAACTATCCTCCACCCACAAATAATTACAAATGACCCCTTTCCGCTATAACTCCGATCTCACCAGCGGCTCGCTACAAACCCGAGAGTGTCGCATTATTACTGGCTTGTTACTCCAAGAGCTTGATGAAGCTGCCTGGGATAAAGCCATGTATAAGGAAAATGTGCTTCAGAAACGCACGCAATCTACGGTAAGACGTATTTCTTCAGCGCTTAGAAAACGCCTAGAACACCTAAGCTCTGACTTTTGGGCTTTTGCGTTTTTATGTTAGGCATTGTCTGGCAACTGGAGGAAGTGTAATGACCATGAATGGTCACTGTGATTGACAGTATCTTGCTTAAACTTATCTGAACAATGGTAGAACTGGCTCATATTTATCCCCTCTATGATTGTTTATCTTTTTCACCATAAAAAGTATCAGGGGCTACTCAGGGCTACATAAAGATATTTATCTACTTTTACTGATTGATAAGTAGCATCAGTCCATCCGCAGGACTGGTGGTGCCGGCAAAATGCTGACCCAACACATGCGTATAGATTTGCGTGGTCTTAACATCGTTATGCCCTAAGAGTTCTTGCACAGTGCGAATATCACGCCCCGCTTGTAATAGATGCGTAGCAAACGAGTGACGAAATGTATGACAAGTGACACGCTTGCTAACGATGCCTGCTTTTTGTACGGCTGCCTTCAATGCCTTTCGCGCAACGGAGTCATGCAGATGATGGCGGCATAATTTGCCGTTATACGGGTGGTTGCAGAGCGTGCTGGAGGGAAAGACAAACATCCACGCCGCTTGTCGATAAGCAGAAGGGTATTTGTGATCTAAAGCAAAAGGCAGCGATGGCCCTACGCCTTGTAAGTTGTCGTCTTGCTGAATAAGCCGCGCTTGCTCAATGAGTTATTTTATTGCTGGGATTAGGCGCGTGGGCAGTAGGCTGTTTCTGCTTTTCCCACCCTTACCGTCATGCACAGTGATGCAGCCATTATCAAAATCAAAATCTTTAACCCGCAAACGCAAGCATTCATTAATGCGCAAACCTGCACCATACAGCAGCGTAAAAATAACTTGGTTGCGAGTATCCATAACCTGCAAAATGCGTTGCACTTCATTTGCAGAGATAACAGAGGGTAGCCGTCTAGGCTTGCTTGCAGGGATATAATCAATATCGCCCAACGGCTGTTGTAAAAACCTGTTGTACAAAAAAGCTAGGGCATTTAAAGCGATTTTCTGCGTGTTTATGGCTACATGTCTGCTGTTTGCTAAGCTGGATAAAAACAGCCTGACCTCTTCACTGCCCATGGTCTGAGGATGACGTTTTTTGTGAAACAGAATAAAACGCTTAATCCAGTGCAGGTAAGTTTTTTCAGTTTTCAGCGCATAACCTTTTTGTCGCATATCCGTGCGTATAGAATTTAAAAATGGACTGTTAGACATAAAACGCTCCTTGTCTTGCAACTGTCTGCCTATACAGCCTATTCTAGCTGGGATTTAAAAAAGTGCCTGTTTTTTACGCCTAGAGATGCTTGTTTACCGGTAGAGTTTTAATTTAATGCTAAATAAATTAAAATGTTATGAGTTCTTTGGGTGAGATAATGTGCATCGTGCAAGCAGGATAGACGGCATGCACGATTTGTAATAACAGAGTGTCTTGTATTTTTAAAGAAAGTCTATTTAATACAAGTGATTATATTAATTAACGGTAAGCATCAGCGGGTGACAAAACGAGCATGCTTACTAATAAAATGTTAACCTCTGAGGAAGAATTGTGAAACTATCACTAATGGTAGCTATATCGAAGAATGGAGTTATCGGGAATGGCCCTGATATTCCATGGAGTGCCAAAGGTGAACAGCTCCTGTTTAAAGCTATTACCTATAACCAATGGCTGTTGGTTGGACGCAAGACTTTTGAATCAATGGGAGCATTACCCAACCGAAAGTATGCGGTCGTAACACGTTCAAGTTTTACATCTGACAATGAGAACGTATTGATCTTTCCATCAATTAAAGATGCTTTAACCAACCTAAAGAAAATAACGGATCATGTCATTGTTTCAGGTGGTGGGGAGATATACAAAAGCCTGATCGATCAAGTAGATACACTACATATATCTACAATAGACATCGAGCCGGAAGGTGATGTTTACTTTCCTGAAATCCCCAGCAATTTTAGGCCAGTTTTTACCCAAGACTTCGCCTCTAACATAAATTATAGTTACCAAATCTGGCAAAAGGGTTAACAAGTGGCAGCAACGGATTCGCAAACCTGTCACGCCTTTTGTGCCAAAAGCCGCGCCAGGTTTGCGATCCGCTGTGCCAGGCGTTAGGCGACGCGTGGAGTCGCTCTAGAATTTTCGGGTACAAATTTTATGACGAATTATTTTGAGAGTCCCTTCAAAGGGAAGCTTCTGACTGAGCAGGTGAAGAATCCGAACATCAAGGTAGGGCGGTATAGCTACTATTCCGGCTATTACCATGGGCACTCGTTTGATGATTGTGCTCGCTACCTTCTACCAGACCGTGATGACGTTGATCAGCTGATTATCGGCAGCTTCTGCTCCATCGGATCAGGCGCAGCTTTTATTATGGCTGGGAATCAAGGCCACCGATATGATTGGGTCTCTTCTTTCCCTTTCTTCTACATGAACGAGGAGCCCGCGTTTGCAAAATCAGTCGATGCATTCCAGCGGGCTGGCGACACAGTTATAGGAAGTGATGTGTGGATCGGTTCGGAGGCCATGATCATGCCCGGGATCAAGATCGGGCATGGAGCGGTGATAGGTAGCCGCGCTTTGGTTGCCAAAGACGTGGAACCCTACACCATAGTGGGGGGAAACCCTGCAAAGTCGATTAGGAAGCGCTTTTCTGAAGAAGAAATTTCTATGCTTTTAGATATGGCTTGGTGGGATTGGCCGCTGGAACAAATCAAGGAAGCAATGCCTTTTCTTTGTTCGTCTGGCATTGCCAGCCTGTATCGTCGCTGGCAAGGCACAAGCGCCTAACAATACGCTACACACGGACAAATTACTCGCTGCGCTCCTAATTTGCCGGTGAGCGTGGCGTTAGGCGTCATATGAAGATTTCGGTGATCCCTGAGCAGGTGGCGGAAACATTGGATGCTGAGAACCATTTCATTGTTCGTGAAGTGTTCGATGTGCACCTATCCGACCAAGGCTTTGAACTATCTACCAGAAGTGTGAGCCCCTACCGGAAGGATTACATCTCGGATGATGACTCTGATGAAGACTCTGCTTGCTATGGCGCATTCATCGACCAAGAGCTTGTCGGGAAGATTGAACTCAACTCAACATGGAACGATCTAGCCTCTATCGAACACATTGTTGTGTCGCACACGCACCGAGGCAAAGGAGTCGCGCACAGTCTCATCGAATTTGCGAAAAAGTGGGCACTAAGCAGACAGCTCCTTGGCATACGATTAGAGACACAAACGAACAATGTACCTGCCTGCAATTTGTACGCAAAATGTGGCTTTACTCTCGGCGGCATTGACCTGTTCACGTATAAAACTAGACCTCAAGTCTCGAACGAAACAGCGATGTACTGGTACTGGTTCTCGGGAGCACAGGATGACGCCTAACAATTCATTCAAGCCGACACCGCTTCGCGGCGCGGCTTAATTCAGGAGTTAAACATCATGAGGGAAGCGGTGATCGCCGAAGTATCGACTCAACTATCAGAGGTAGTTGGCGTCATCGAGCGCCATCTCGAACCGACGTTGCTGGCCGTACATTTGTACGGCTCCGCAGTGGATGGCGGCCTGAAGCCACACAGTGATATTGATTTGCTGGTTACGGTGACCGTAAGGCTTGATGAAACAACGCGGCGAGCTTTGATCAACGACCTTTTGGAAACTTCGGCTTCCCCTGGAGAGAGCGAGATTCTCCGCGCTGTAGAAGTCACCATTGTTGTGCACGACGACATCATTCCGTGGCGTTATCCAGCTAAGCGCGAACTGCAATTTGGAGAATGGCAGCGCAATGACATTCTTGCAGGTATCTTCGAGCCAGCCACGATCGACATTGATCTGGCTATCTTGCTGACAAAAGCAAGAGAACATAGCGTTGCCTTGGTAGGTCCAGCGGCGGAGGAACTCTTTGATCCGGTTCCTGAACAGGATCTATTTGAGGCGCTAAATGAAACCTTAACGCTATGGAACTCGCCGCCCGACTGGGCTGGCGATGAGCGAAATGTAGTGCTTACGTTGTCCCGCATTTGGTACAGCGCAGTAACCGGCAAAATCGCGCCGAAGGATGTCGCTGCCGACTGGGCAATGGAGCGCCTGCCGGCCCAGTATCAGCCCGTCATACTTGAAGCTAGGCAGGCTTATCTTGGACAAGAAGATCGCTTGGCCTCGCGCGCAGATCAGTTGGAAGAATTTGTTCACTACGTGAAAGGCGAGATCACCAAGGTAGTCGGCAAATAATGTCTAACAATTCGTTCAAGCCGACGCCGCTTCGCGGCGCGGCTTAACTCAAGCGTTAGAGAGCTGGGGAAGACTATGCGCGATCTGTTGAAGGTGGTTCTAAGCCTCGTACTTGCGATGGCATCGGGGCAGGCACTTGCTGACCTGCCAATTGTTTTAGTGGATGAAGCTCGTCTTCCCTATGACTACTCCCCATCCAACTACGACATTTCTCCAAGCAACTACGACAACTCCATAAGCAATTACGACAATAGTCCATCAAATTACGACAACTCTGAGAGCAACTACGATAATAGTTCATCCAATTACGACAATAGTCGCAACGGAAATCGTAGGCTTATATATAGCGCAAATGGGTCTCGCACTTTCGCCGGCTACTACGTCATTGCCAACAATGGGACAACGAACTTCTTTTCCACATCTGGCAAAAGGATGTTCTACACCCCAAAAGGGGGGCGCGGCGTCTATGGCGGCAAAGATGGGAGCTTCTGCGGGGCATTGGTCGTCATAAATGGCCAATTTTCGCTTGCCCTGACAGATAACGGCCTGAAGATCATGTATCTAAGCAACTAGCCTGCTCTCTAATAAAATGTTAGGCCTCAACATCTAGTCGCAAGCTGAGGGGAACCACTAGTGTCATACGAACCTCCAAGAGACGGTTACACAAACGGGTACATTGTTGATGTCATGTATGACAATCGCCCAAGTAAGTATCCAGCTGTGTTCAGAACGTACGTCCGAATTCCAGACTATGTCGAACTAGATAACGCGGAGGAGCTGGCCGACGCAATCATTCGAGAGGTTGAGTTAAAGGAGGCATGGCTCACAAGGGTCTTGGGGAACTCAGCCGATCCTGACGCTTCTGTGGGCAAGTGGGACCGGCGCCTAGCGCAGTGCGGTGGTATTGATGAGATGTCAAGTGGGGTGCAGGCAACATACTTCAGTCCAAACGGTCAGCTGGTCGGCTTAGTGGCATACATTGATGCCGAATGGATGGATGAATAGCTCTGACGTTACGATTCAGGTGAGACAACCAGATGGGCATTGCGTACAAGCTCAGTTGCCACCGATGTGGCTACGAGTCTGATCTTCTTTACCTAGGCCAAGGTATGGCGATGCTTCCTGAGCAAATAGTCGGAACGTGCACATGCTGCGACAATCTAACGACGATTTCTATAAATGAAAGCTACGGAGTATGCTCACTTTGTGGGGCTAAGGATCGTGTGATATTTACAAGCTATCAGCATGAGGCAAGGCCAAGAAATCCCTGCTATCTAGAGAGAAGTTTCAAATATCAATGCCCAAGATGCCATGCCTTCAGTATGGAGCCTCCGGATCTACCGGAGATGCTTTGGGACTAATGCTCCGCTTTGCCTCGGGTATCCGTTCGACCTATGTTTAAGAGGAAACGCACGTGTCTGCCGCCAAAGCTCTTGCCTATGCACTTTGTGACAAGTTGGAAAGCAAAAAAGTTGATGAAGTCGTACGAAATCTTGTTTCTAGCGGCTGGAATATTAGGGAAGTGGCCTGGGAAGCTTCGTCCTTTGATCATGAAATGCCCTACTTTGACACGGGGCGGGACTTCGATATTGGATTTCCTGACACGCTGTCATCCAAGATTGAGTTTTTGACCGCGAATGGATCAATCGTCCAAGCACGTGCTCGCCTGCACTTCAAGCAGGCTCTAATTTTTGCCAAGGCGTCCAAACATGTCGCCGCGCTCAAGAACTCATTGGATTACTACTATGGATCGTCTGTAATCCCCCCTCAAAACCACGGAGGCTATTTGTAGAAAATTCCATTAATATGAACTCAAGGTGTTCCCTACGGACGAATCAGCGATGAAGGTGGTGTACCTGGCTATCCAGGCGGCGACCAAGAAATGGACGATGCCGATCCGCAACTGGAAGCCGGCCATGAACCGTTTTATGATCGAATTTGGTGACCGTTTAAATGGCCACCTTTAACTGACCGGCAAAAGCACTTACACAAAAGGGTTTACAGGCTCTTTCAGTCATTCCTTTAATGCGTAAATTGCTCTCTAACCACTCTCTCAGCCCACCCTTCCATATCCTCTCTCGATACTTGCAGCTCCCCCAACCCCTTTGGATGATTCACCCCTCTATGCCCGTCTTGTCCATATAATTGATCAAACAAACTATTTGGCCAATTCAATGAGCTCTTCACCACTCCACGCCGTATCTTTTCAAAATCATTCCGCCATGTTTCGCTATCAACGCCACTCAACACTTTGGTAGAAAGCATTTTCACCCCATCCGATGCATCCACCTCTAGCAATACAAATTCACTGCCATTACGTTGCACCCCAACGGCTTTAATCACTCTTGGTGAGCCATCTTTACACAGATGTAATCGGCTACGCCCAACTTTTGGCAAAACCAAGGTTTCTTCAAAAAGCACCCGACATGCAAATTTAGTTTTTAGAATTGAAAGTAGCTCATCAAAAGCAGCAAATCGATTAGCAAAAATAGAGTTGTAATTGGTTGCATCCTGCTTCCCACCCACATCTGCCGCTGCTAGGACACCACCTAAGTGTGGCTCATCAGTACTAACCAAATTACTATTTTCACTTGTTGTTGCTTCTTCTTTTTCTAAAATAGTTTGGCTACTTTTTCTTGCCCTGCGAGATTTTTCAATTCGACTAGGTCTACTAAAACTTATCCATGTCGGCTCAGCCTCTATGACTCGTGTGTCTGTGTCTATATTGGCTGTTTCCTCATCGTCCAACTGTAGATGCTCATCATCAACAACTGACTCTGTTGAAACCGCTATGTGCTGCGTACTACCATCACCTGCCTCCTTTTCCTGAAAAGAGGCATGGCTAATAGCTGTTGTGCTAGGAAGCATAGCGTTGATTTCTAAACCTACTATTTCCTCAACTAAATAATCCTTATCCTCGTTAGAAGAACGTCCTTTTACATGTAATTTCCAACCCTGCATGGGCGGAGGGTCAAAGCTAAAGCACCAGCTTTCAACGCCGTTCTTAATTTCTCTATTTTGTTGATAGTGCCTAAAAATACTTTCATACGAATCCATAACATCTTGATCCGAAAACAACCAAACCAAAAGCTGCACTACGGCCGACTGCTCTAACGCCCCTTTAGGAAACGATGAACTGGGTAAGATCCTTATCTCTAAATGATCTCGCTCAACCTCATACTGAACGTCGAACTCTTGCTGTAAAGCGGTACTGCTCAAACAGCTTCGACAGAAATAGGAGTTAATTAAAAATAATGACCGAGCTAGCTCTAACTGTGGGATGTGATAACGAGTCTTGCTATATGGTGTTTCAGCTTCGTAAATAAATGAACTCTGCGCTCCATCCTTGTTGCGTACGGAAGCAAAGGACGAGAGATTAGGAAAATCGATTATTTTGGCTCGTTGAAGATCCGATGCTTCAAACTCAATCACACGATCCGCCTTATTTATTTGCTTTGTTGTACTGTTAACCACCTTAGCTCGACTTAATAAAGGCAAATGAGTAAATCGAGTCCATTTCCGTTCTTGCATTGGATTAAACCAAACAAAAATACGCCACTCCTTATGACCCGAGTTACGGAATAAATGACCAATATGTACAACCTGCACATTGTCATTAAATGTAGCTAGCCTAACCACTCACTCTTCCCCATAAACCATTTCCAAGAATCTTTGTGCTTCCTCAGTTATCCGCTCTTTAGATAACGTTGCACTTCTTAATAATCGCCAGCGCCTAAGCTCAACATCTTCCTGTTTAAGCTTAATAAAAGCTTGGCTAATCCGTCTAATTTGATAATCTTCCACACTCTCTGAGTAACGCTTTAAGCAAAGCGCTACCAAAGGCAGTTTCTGTAGATTTTTTGCAAGAGAGGTTCCGTTAGGAGTTTGCTTTAACAGCCAGCTCGATGTCGCTCTTGGGTGATCAAGGCTACTATCTAGACGCTTTATGATTCTTAATAGTTGTCGTACAGCAATTCGATCTCTTTGGTTCCAATCAACTCTAGGGGCGGGTGCCAGACGCTCTTGTTGATGCTGTTGATTCCAGTGAACTAGCCAATCCCTGTCATGTCGGTAAAGCCAAGCGTATAGCACCCCACCCTCTAAAGACTGTCTTGCCGCCTTAATTCCTTGGTATTTATGCACTAGTTGCTGCCAGTCTTTATGCTTAACAGATAAATCTTCAGAGTTAGGTTGCACAGACTGGCTAACAGGTCTTGTCGTTATAGAGTGCTCAGTAAGAGCACTTGCCTGCTGTAGCGCTTCTATAACCGTTAGTTTTGGCAATAAGGCTTGCCACACAATACTATGCTGTAAATAACTAAAGGCTTTTCTATGCTTACGGAATATACTTTTCAGCCAACACGTGTCCTTGTTCTCTGCCAACTTTAAATCCAGTTTCTCTAGTGCCTCATCACTAAAAGTCTGCCTCACTCTCTCCGCCACCAAGTCATGACGAATGTGCTTGCTTTTGGTTAGCCCTAGATCCTGCGCTAAGCGCTGATAAAACAGCGTCCACTGCTCAAGGCTTGGGGAAAGCTCTTGCGCTCGTGGAGCATCTAACAGAGGGGCTATATAAGCAGCTAGTGCTGTTAATTGAGATAGGGAGTCTTTGGGGTAGTCTGAAAGCAGCTCAGTATGACCCAAAGCCCAAAATTGATGTCGGTGATCATCTACAGCTCTATCAAAGAAGACTAAAGCACCGTGTTTTGGACAATATGGCAAAGCGGGCAAATACCAATCTCGTTGCCAAAAGGCTTCCCCATACCTATTTAGCTGAAGAGCAACGCAATCAGGGCAGTATCTAAAGCGGTTATCGCTCTTAACTCTAGAAGCAGCGACTCCTAGCATTAAATGCACCGCACCTTGCGCTTGGTACTCCATTAACCGAATAGCTTCGTCTCGGCGCTCCTTGCCTACAAACGGAGCATATAAAGGGAATAAGGTATGCTCATAAATAAGCTGCTGAACAGCGTAACGTCCTGTTTGATGTAGATGTCTTGCTATCACACCTAAATGCGAGGGCAGACCTAAGGTAGCGACCACCTTGCGGTTGCCATACACCTCATCCAACAGCTGCTTAGGACTAACAATCCCTTGATAAACGCCTGCCCGTGCAATAGTGCTATAAATCAGCTCATTCGAGTACGGAACAGGAAAGTTTCTCATGGCTAACCTGCTTGTTTAAATAAGCTCGCCATATCCACTATTACCCCTTTCCCTTTTAACCGTTCATGCATGGTTTTTTCAGGTTGGCGTTGTGAATAGATATAACGTAAATCCGTATCAGGCAAGCTATCCCAGTCGCTGGGCTTGACTACCTTTATAGCCGAAACCTTTTTACTCTTGGAGGGCTTTTCTAGTTCTGACACTACCGTTTCGCCTTCCATCAACCACTGCAAAACAAGAGGCAGTAACTTTTGTCTTGTCATCGTTGGATTCTGGCTAAACGCTTTTTTAATAGTGGGAATTAACAGGCTTGAATCGTAATCCTCTTTCAGCATCAGATATAAATGACGCTGATCTTCGGTATCTAACTCTTGAAGGGCTTTTTCTTCTGGTGTTTGTTCTTGTATCGCTGCGATATCTAGCTGAAGTTGGATTAACCGTTTATCAATCTCGGGAACGACTAGATCAGAATAACGAGCAATGCGTTCTGGGATACCCGAGCGTAATGCCTCTAGCATGGGGTGCACAGGCTTTAACTCATCTTGATACACTTGCCGCAATAAACCAGCGGTAATACGCTCATTGCCTAAAGCTAGCGCACGGAGCTGAGCGAGTACAAAAAGTTTTACTACAATGTCCATCACTCCTTGGCTTAGCTCATACCACACATCACGGACCTCATCCGATAACAGCGCATCTTTGCGTTGTAAAAGCTGTAATTGCCAAAGATTATCCGTAAAAGCGATCCACTCTTGATTGGGCTTTCCACGTTGCGTTTGTTGTATAGGATCCCAGAATATAGCTCCAAACCCTGCCCCTCTACGTGCAGACCGCAAATCAGCCTCAAAAATCTCTCGTGCTTTAGGGGTACCAATCAACATCACTGGTACGCCAATAATATTCACCATCGTCACAAAAAAGTTCAGCATCTCTTGAGATCCACCCGAACGAGAGCGGCTTAAATGCTGAATTTCATCAATAACCAACAACCCTAAAGCATGTGCATTGGCTATTTGCGACATCAAAGCCAACATGGTTTCTATACCATGACGTTTTAAGCCATAACGACGCTCATAGTTCGAGCCCAAGGCTCGATCCAACGCTCTGAAAAAATTCAAGCAGATTTCTTTTAGCGAACCATTATGCGAGCAGTCTATTTTCAAATACACCACCTGCTCTACATTGAGTTCACGATGGTAAATCACCTGAGGATACGTGGCTAGAATACGATGAAGAGAGGTCGTCTTCCCACTACCAGAACAACCAATTAACAATAAGCTTTGTGCCGTAGATCGTGCCTCCTCAAAGCGAAATGTCTCCAACTCTCCCGTTTGAACACGCTCATAACCATTTTGTAAATGCTTTTGTAAATCTCCTGTTTTAGGATTTCTGCCTACGTAGCCACCTCGAATCATGACCGAAATACGCTCACTTAGTAGCAAATGCGTACCTAATGGCTGAAAATAGTCATCTGGAATACGACAAATGGTATGAGCTCTGATAACACGGGACTTTTGCAAGTCAGAGGAAGTAAGCTGTAAAGAGGATTTCAGTGATGCAGCACTATTCACTGACTCTTGTAATGGTGGTAAGGCCTCGATAAAAGGATTATCACGATAAGCCTCTACCCCCGTATCACGATAAACTGCTTGAATCCGGGTAGCACTCATGACTCATCCTTTTCTGGTGGATCCTGAAATAATTCAGGCACGTATGTGGGTAGGCTGTAATCTTCTTGATCATCCGCTTCCACTGCGTTGAAAGGAATAACTTTAGCCTCATCACCTGAAGAGCTTGGCTTCAAATGCTCCGCACGTTTTTTACGCTCCGAGGTCACGGCTTCTTTTTTATTAGTTTTAATCTGCTTAATGCGTGTTGATTTGGGCTCAGTAGTACTGGGCGTTAACTTATTCGCTTTCTGAATGGTTTGCTGAATAAACGCCTCAAGCTCCCTGCGTTTAGTTAACTCATCCTGCTTCGCATTGGCTTTATTGTGTTTTTCTTGTGCTTGTATATCCCAAACCTCCCAAAATGAGAGACCTTTAAACTGCCGACTACGTTCCGTCAGATTACAGCGCCAAAATACACGGCTGCCAACTTGCGGAAACAAATAAATCGTATCAACCAGCACTGGGTCATAAGCCGCTTCTAAATGTTGAGGTCTAGCTATATCAGTGCTCCGCTGCAACCAACCCTCACGCAGAATCTCTGACCCCGAGTAATACAAACCCCACAAATTAACGCCAAATGAAGAAATAGAGACCTTTCGGCGAGGCAGTAACGCTACTCGCAACTGCTCTTGCTCCACAGCCCTTAAACTACCTGTACGATGCTGCATACCCCATTGCCATAGCTGGACAGGAATAGACGGTAAATCTGTAGGAAAATCAGCATCTCGATCGTATTTATCCATCACCAGATGGTTATTTCTGAATAAGATCGTACGCAAAATAATTTGTGTGAACTCAAATACCGACAGAGATGCATCTAACCTATAGTCTGTTTCACCATGGCTTTTGATCCGACTGCCCTCTACAATGCCAGGTGCAAAGGACTTAAACTCGGCTTGTAGTGTTCTAAAAGTGCTTTCCACTATGCCTTTAGCATCGCCACGTCTAGGTGGAGCACTTTCCACTCGCACATTAAAACTAGAAACTAAGGCTTCGACCTGATGACTCATTAATTCGCCACGGTCCGCTAGCAACACATCTGGCAAACCTACACACGGCCAGTCTGAGCTACTAATCTCAATATCATGCTGGGCACAAATGGCCGTTTTGTCAGAGCAAGCATTTACAAAAGCCTGCATCGCCACCACATAAGACGGATTTTCAAAGCCGATATAAAAGCCCGTGATCATCCGACTAAACACATCAATCACAATGTAAAGCGTTGGTCTTCCTATGATTTTTTGGCGATCATGATGATCCACTAAATAAATATCAGCAATCGTGGCATCAATCTCATAACGACTCCCAGGGCCTAACGCCTGAGAAGTGGCTGTACTACTTAAGGGTCGTACGTCTTTTTTATATACCCCTGCTTTAACTCTAGACTTTAAGCGCTGAGCTTTAGGGTATTCTCGATCATAAAAATAACGAAACTGACGTAGTGTTGGGTAATCCTCTTGGGGAATGCGAGGAAAATACTGAGCAAACAAGTCCACAAATCGTCTATAGGCAACGGTGGTCTTTGTACCTTTTTGATTTAACAGGTGCTTTTCTATGGTCAACCTAAAAAGGCGTTCAATCTCGGGCGTTACCTTGGTTCCTTCACCCTTACCATATTCTCTGGCTCGGCCAATCTTTGCTGTTCCTGTCGCTGAACGTCTTTCCCCTGGTGCACCGCTGTTTTTGTAGTCAGGAATTAATGCATTAGGCGTTTGACCACGCTGCCAGTAACGGCGTAACAACTTATAAACTGTAGCCTTAGTAACCTTATGTTCTTGGACCACATGCTCAACGAGTTCGCTTCTGACTTTAGGGTCGAAACGATCCTTACTATTAATAATAGGAAGAATTTTTCGATAATCCTCCTCGCGCTTCTGGAAGCTGACAGAATCTACAGACGGCTCTTCTAAATCAAGATGTACATAAGGGTCATCAGTTCTAACTAAGCGGCCTTCATCTAAATACTGCATTAGCAACAACTCAGCCCTAGCTTGTGGAACTCCTTTATCAGCGCTTATTTGCATCCAGACAACTTGGCCATCCTCTATAGCCAAAATGCGATACGGATCATTATCAAATAGCACAACCTCATTAATTTGCCACATAGCGCAACTCCTCCATATTCACTACTTGGCTAATACAGAGATCTGCACACTTATTTGCCCTGAAAGACTTATAAATATTGAACTTAATAAAACCATTTGCGGTTAAGGCTCGTATCTCACTCAATGTTTTGCCTAACTCCAAATCATAAGCAATATCAACCTGCTTACAGACATTGATAATGTTTTCATCTCCTTTTTCTTGCAGGATATGGGCCAATGGGGATAGTTGTGCTAAAAGCTCCGCAGAAACTTCTTCTGTTTTCACTGAATAAAGCCATTCAATATTTTCTTTTACTACGGGATTTATTTCTTTATCAGTAAAAATGAACCAAGGAATTTGCTTTTGCTGCCAATAGCGACGCTCTAGTTCTAGTTTTTCTAAGGTACGCTCGTCTTGTAAGGCTGCTGCAGGTTTGACTTGAATAGCAAACTGCTCAAAAGGACCATCTTTGCAGTCCACTAAAAAATCAGTAGACATAACCTGATCTACACCACGAATAACAGGATGCTTAATACCACTATCTATTGCAATCTGCCTGGTATCACTAGGTAATAAGGGGAACTGCTCGCGTATATCTAGCACGCTGCTCTCCCACTCAAGACTGAGAAAAACAGCAAGCTCTAAGTCAGATAGCAAATGATGGACTCGTCCCGTCTTATGAGAATAAATACGGTGGGAACGACCTGAAGAAGGAACTTCTTGTACTGTTAGCCATGGAATATAGTCTTTACCATGCCCTTGGCCACGCCCCTCTTTAATACGACGGGCAATTTGCACTTCAGAAAATGAAGAGTTTGCTTTAGCCATAACAAAAGTCCAGTATGCTTTTTCACAGCATAACTGGACTGATTTCAGTTTACAACTATTCTGTCTAGTTTAAGACTTTATTGTCATAGTTTAGATCTATTTTGTTCAGTTTAAGACTTTATTGTCCGCCCACAGATAGCGAGAAAAATAAGCCTTTAAATGCATCATATAACGCATAAGGTAATGATAGGCTTTTTGTATATCACCCTATTCTATCTGTATTTTATACAAAGCGAGGAAATGACTAGCTTCTTCTTGTTGAAGCGATATTTAAACTTGAAAGGGACATGCTCAATATTGATGTATTCTCTTCTTCATTCGCCATAGTGTTACTCCTTTATCACAACAATATAAAGATAATCCTAGGCAACCTATGCCATTGCTTCAATCATGATATAGAGAGTAAATGTGCTTTATTTTTTTATTTACCCATAAAAAAACCAGCCTGCTTTTTACAGCATGACTGGTTCTTTTAGAATAAAGCTAATCTTTATTCAACTGTAACTGATTTTGCTAAGTTACGAGGTTGGTCTACGTCTGTGCCTTTAATTAAAGCAACATGATAAGACAACAACTGTAATGGTACGGTATAGAAAATCGGTGCGATAAGCTCTTCAACGTGAGGCAGAGAAATTAACTTCATCGTTTCGTTTTCTTCAAAGCCTGCATCTTGATCAGCAAACACATACAGCAAACCACCACGTGCGCGAACTTCTTCGATATTAGATTTTAATTTTTCTAATAATTCATTGTTTGGCGCAATAATGATAACCGGCATATCCGCATCAATTAATGCTAATGGACCATGTTTTAACTCACCAGCAGCATAAGCTTCAGCATGAATATAAGAGATCTCTTTTAGCTTTAATGCACCTTCTACCGCAATCGGGTATTGGTCACCACGACCTAAGAATAAAGCATGACTTTTTTCTGAGAAATCTTCAGCTAAGGCTTCAATCACTTTATCTTTCGATAACATGCTTTCAATACGGCTTGGTAATGCATGTAATGCTGTTGAAACTTCGTGTTCTAATGTTGCAACACCTTTAATGCGTCCCATATATGCCACCAGCATTAATAGAAC
Organism: Proteus sp. NMG38-2; assembly: GCF_020640995.1. Taxonomy (NCBI): domain Bacteria; kingdom Pseudomonadati; phylum Pseudomonadota; class Gammaproteobacteria; order Enterobacterales; family Morganellaceae; genus Proteus; species Proteus sp. NMG38-2. The sequence continues at coordinate 4,362,865 of NZ_CP085481.1, read as the reverse complement.
TGTTAACTGTGTTGTGAACGCTTTAGTTGATGCAACACCAATTTCAGCACCTGCTTTAGTCATTAAAACAAATTCAGATTCACGCACTAAAGAAGATCCAGCCACGTTACAAATCGCCAGTGATGATAAATATCCTAACTCTTTAGATAAACGTAGCGCCGCTAACGTATCTGCGGTTTCACCTGATTGGGATAATGTGATCAATAAGCTATTACAGCGAGTTGCTGGTTTACGGTAGCGATATTCAGATGCAATTTCGACATCACAAGGAATGCCCGCTAACGATTCAAACCAATAACGAGAAACCATACCTGCGTTATAAGAAGTCCCACAAGCTACTATTTGAATGTGTTCAACTTCAGATAAGATCTCTTCAGCTTTAGGGCCTAATTCACTGAGATCGATCGAATCTGATTTTAAACGACCTTCAAGGGTGTTTTTAATCGCCAGAGGCTGTTCGTAGATCTCTTTTTGCATGTAGTGGCGATAAACACCTTTATCACCCGCATCGTATTGAACGTTAGATTCAATCGTATCACGATTAACTTCTTCACCATTTACATCAAAAATATGGACATGACGGCGTGTAATTTCAACAATATCCCCTTCTTCAAGGTAGATAAAGCGACGAGTCACTGGCAATAATGCTAATTGGTCAGAAGCAAGGAAGTTTTCTCCCACACCAAGACCAACCACCAGCGGACTACCAGAACGTGCGGCAACTAATAATTCTGGTGTGCGACTATCCATAATTACAGTACCGTAAGCACCACGTAATTGAGGAATAACGCGCTGTACAACTTCACGTAATGTGCCGCCTTGGCGCTGTTCCCAGTTTGCCAAGTGAGCAATCACTTCGGTATCTGTTTGAGAAGCAAACTGATACCCTTTTTTAATTAATTCTGCTTTCAGGTCTTGGTAGTTTTCGATAATACCATTGTGTACCACGGCAATAGTGCCAGATACATGAGGATGTGCATTATCTTCACAAGGTTCACCATGTGTTGCCCAACGTGTATGAGCAATACCTGTGCCACCAATGACTTGTGTTTTTTCTGCTTCATCAGCCAACATTTGTACTTTGCCAGCTTCACGCAAACGTGTCATTTTGCAGTCATTATCAACAACGGCTAACCCCGCAGAATCATAACCGCGGTATTCTAGACGACGTAAGCCTTCAATTAAGATTTCAGCGATATCGCGTTGTGCAACTGCACCTACTATTCCACACATTGTGTTATTCCTAAAACTGTGCGTTTATTCGCACTTGGATGTCTTATACCTGATTGGTCTTTTCCCCAAGCCATTGTAGAAAGCGGAGATATTTTTTGTTTTTAGAATAATAGAGTACAAGAAAAGGGCGCTAATTAAATATACGCCCTTCTCTTAAAATTATTGTTTTTTCTTCACTGGACGTTTCCATCCACTGATATGAGTTTGCTTAACTCGACTGATCACTAATTCGTTTTCATTTACGTTTTTAGTGAGTGTTGTTCCTGCACCAATGGTTGCACCATTAGCAACAGTAACTGGCGCCACTAATTGAGTATCTGAACCAATAAAGACATCATCACCAATAACGGTTTTGAATTTATTCGCCCCATCATAGTTACAAGTGATAGTACCTGCGCCGATATTAACGTTAGCTCCCACTTCTGTATCGCCTAAGTAAGTCAAATGACCTGCTTTAGAGCCAATACCTAAGCTGGCTTTTTTCATCTCAACAAAGTTACCCACGTGAGCTTTATCAGCTAATTCACTACCTGGGCGAAGACGTGCAAATGGGCCAACTGTACACTCTTGTGCTAAGTTTGCATCCTCGATCACCGTATATGGGCTAATAATAGAATTATCACCAATCACACAGTTTTTTAGAACACAACCTGTACCAATTTCAACGTTATTTCCCAACGTCACATTACCTTCAATGATAACGTTGGTATCAATCACCACATCTTTACCATGAGTTAATGTTCCACGTAAATCAAAGCGCGCAGGATCAAGCAACATAACACCTTCTAATAATAAGCGCTCTGCTTGTTCTGTTTGGTAAATACGCTCTAATGCAGCCAGTTGTAGACGGTTATTCACACCTTCCATTTCACTATGGCGACGAGGATGAGCCGTTTCAATTTTACGACCTTCTTTATGCGCTAACGCGATAATATCAGTAATGTAATACTCTTTTTGTGCATTGTTATTATCGAGCTTACCTAACCAACGTTTTAAATCACCACCATTGGCCACTAAAATGCCAGTGTTGATTTCATTAATTTTGAGTTGTTCTTCAGAAGCATCTTTTTGTTCGATGATGCCAGTTACTTCACCATTTTCACGAACAATACGACCATAGCCAGTTGGATTATCTAAAATAACCGTTAATAAACCAATACCGCCTTCTGGTTTAACTTCAATTAAACGTTCTAATGTTTCTTTGGTTATAAGAGGAACATCACCATAAAGCATCAGGATATCTTCATCATCAGCAAAGAAAGGCGCGGCTTGCTGCATTGCGTGACCCGTTCCTAGTTGCTCTGCTTGTAGTACCCAATTAACAGGTTGTGAACCTAATTTTTCTTTCATTAGCTCACCACCATGTCCATAGACAAGGTGTGTTTGTTGAGCACCTAATGACTTAGCAGTATCAATCACATGTTGAACCATGGATTTACCCGCAAGTTTATGAAGAACTTTAGGTAACTGTGAATACATGCGGGTGCCTTTTCCCGCAGCAAGAATAACAACGCTTTTAGCTGAATTAGACATAATTAACCCGATAACTCCCGTAAAGAATGGCAAGTAAACCTGTTTATGCTAAATAATACTACATATTTCGTCACACAAAATATTTCATGACGCAAAAAAGCCAGTTAGCTAAGAACCAACTGGCTTTTTTATTCATAGACTGCCTATTTACATCAACGTCGAGTCAGTTCGATTACACGTAGTTTTGCAATCGCTTTGGCTAATTCTGCTGATGCTTGAGCATAATCAACATCACCATGAGAGGATTGAATGTGTTCTTCAGCTTTACGCTTAGATTCCAACGCTTTCGCTTCATCCAAATCACGACCACGGATAGCTGTATCTGCCAGTACAATGACGCCAGTCGGCTGAACTTCGAGAATACCACCTGAAAGGTAGATAACCTCTTCTTCGCCCGATGTTTTTACGACACGTACCATGCCCGGTTTTATGGCAGTTAATAACGGGGTATGCTGCGGATAAATACCGAGCTCACCTTCGCTACCAGTTACCTGAATTCGTTTGACTTCGCCGTCATATAACTGCTTTTCAGCGCTGACAACTTTCAGGTGGAACGATGTATCGGCCATATCAACCTCCCGTCAGCCGTATTAAAGCTTCTTAGCTTTTTCTACTGCTTCTTCGATAGTACCAACCATATAGAACGCCTGCTCTGGCAGGTGGTCATAATCACCGTTCAGAATACCTTTAAAGCCACGGATAGTGTCTTTCAGGGAAACGAACTTACCTGGTGATCCGGTAAATACTTCAGCAACGAAGAATGGCTGTGACAGGAAGCGCTGGATCTTACGCGCACGCGCAACAACCAGTTTATCTTCTTCTGACAGTTCATCCATACCTAAGATAGCGATGATGTCTTTCAGTTCCTGATAACGTTGCAGGATAGACTGAACACCACGAGCGACATCATAGTGCTCTTGGCCAACTACCAGTGGGTCTAACTGACGACTGGTAGAATCCAGTGGGTCAACCGCAGGGTAGATACCTAATGAAGCAATTTGACGGCTCAGTACAACTGTTGCATCTAAGTGAGCAAACGTTGTTGCTGGTGATGGGTCAGTTAAGTCATCCGCAGGTACGTATACAGCTTGTACAGAGGTGATTGAACCTGTTTTGGTTGAAGTGATACGTTCTTGCAGAACACCCATCTCTTCAGCCAATGTTGGCTGGTAACCTACCGCTGATGGCATACGACCTAACAGTGCTGATACTTCTGTACCGGCTAAGGTGTAACGATAGATGTTATCGACGAATAACAGTACGTCACGGCCTTCATCACGGAATTTTTCAGCCATAGTCAGACCAGTCAGTGCTACACGTAGACGGTTTCCTGGTGGCTCATTCATCTGACCATAAACTAACGATACTTTGTCAAGAACGTTAGAATCTGTCATTTCATGATAGAAGTCGTTACCCTCACGAGTACGCTCACCAACACCGGCAAATACAGAGTAACCTGAGTGCTCGATCGCGATATTACGGATCAATTCCATCATGTTAACTGTTTTACCAACACCCGCACCACCAAACAGACCTACTTTACCACCTTTAGCAAACGGACAGATTAAGTCCATTACTTTGATACCGGTTTCAAGCAGTTCTTGTGAGTTTGATAACTCTTCGTAGGTTGGTGCTTCACGGTGAATTGACCAACGTTCTTCAGTTGCAATATCACCTTTCATATCAATAGGTGTACCCAGAACGTTCATGATACGTCCTAGTGTTGCTTTACCTACTGGTACTTCAATTGGGTGGCCTAAGTTTTCAACTTTTAAGCCACGGCTTAAACCGTCTGATGTACCCATTGCGATACAACGAACGATACCACCGCCTAACTGTTGCTGAACTTCCAGCACCAGTTTTTCTTTACCATTCATAACCTCAAGAGCGTCGTATACTTTAGGGACGCTATCCTGAGGGAATTCGGCGTCCACTACGGCGCCGATTACCTGGACAATCTTTCCAGTAGCCATCTTGAATCCTCTACGTAATTCGTAAACCTAGCTGTTATACCGCGGCTGCACCAGACACAATTTCTGTAAGTTCCTGAGTAATGCTTGCTTGGCGTGCTTTGTTGTACACCAATTGCAGCTCTTTAATCAGGTTACCACCGTTATCTGTAGCGGCTTTCATCGCGACCATTCGGGCGGCCTGCTCACTCGCTAAGTTCTCTACGACGCTCTGGTAAACCTGCGATTCGATATAACGACGCAGTAAAGTATCCAGTAACGCCTTAGGATCAGGTTCGTACAGATAATCCCAAGATTTTTCTTTCAGCTCTTCATCATCACCTGGTGGTAATGGTAAAACCTGAAGAATTTTAGGCTCTTGAGCCATGGTATTGATGAACTTATTTGCCACCACATACAGTTTATCTAAACGACCTTCGTCATAAGCCTGCAACATGATATTGACTGGACCGATAAGGTCTGACAGTTTTGGATCATCGCCCATGCCGGTTACCTGACCAACAACATTTCCGCCCACAGAGCCGAAGAATGAAGCTGCTTTAGAACCCACTAGAGCTAAATCTACCTGTACACCTTTTTCAGACCACTCTTTCATGTCTGCCAGCAGTTTTTTGAACAAGTTAATGTTCAAACCACCACACAAACCACGGTCGGTCGAAACAACCAGGTACCCGACACGTTTAACTTCACGCTCTTCGAGGTATGGATGTTTGTATTCCAGATTCCCTAACGCAAGGTGACCAATCACACTGCGCATGGTTTCTGCATAAGGACGGCTGGCTGCCATGCGTTCCTGCGTTTTACGCATTTTCGACGCGGCGACCATCTCCATCGCTTTAGTGATCTTCTGTGTGTTTTGCACACTGGCGATCTTCGAACGTATCTCTTTTGCGCCGGCCATTTCTGCTTCTCCTCATGAACCAGACGGCCTAATGTTTAACTATTAGGCCGAATAGTTATTACCAGGACTGAGTCGCTTTGAAGTTTTCTAGCACGCCTTTCAGCTTCGCTTCGATTTCTTCGTTATAAGTACCAGTCTGGTTGATTTCTTTCAATAAATCAGCATGTTCACGAGAGGCATAAGCTAATAAAGCCGCTTCAAATGGCACAACTTTTGAAATTTCAACATCTTCCAGATAACCACGTTCTGCGGCATACAGTGCTAAAGACTGTTGTGCAACAGACATTGGTTCGTACTGTTTCTGTTTCAGCAATTCAGTCACTTTCTGACCGTGGTTCAATTGTTTACGGGTAGCATCATCCAGATCTGAAGCGAACTGTGAGAATGCTGCCAGCTCACGATACTGCGCAAGTGCAGTACGAATACCACCAGAAAGTTTCTTCATGATCTTAGTCTGAGCTGCACCACCTACACGAGATACGGAGATCCCTGGGTTAACAGCTGGACGGATACCTGCGTTAAACAGGTTAGATTCTAAGAAGATCTGACCATCGGTAATAGAGATTACGTTCGTAGGAACGAATGCAGAAACGTCCCCTGCTTGCGTTTCGATAATTGGCAACGCAGTCAGAGAGCCGGTTTTACCTTTAACTTCACCATTAGTGAATGCTTCTACGTACTCAGCATTAACGCGAGCAGCACGCTCAAGTAAACGGGAGTGCAAGTAGAAAACGTCACCAGGATATGCTTCACGTCCAGGTGGACGACGAAGTAATAGTGAAATTTGACGGTATGCGACAGCCTGTTTAGACAGGTCATCATAAATAATCAGGGCATCTTCACCACGGTCACGGAAGTATTCACCCATTGCGCAACCTGAATAAGGAGCGAGGTATTGCAGTGCTGCTGATTCTGATGCAGAAGCAACAACAACAATGGTGTTTTCTAACGCGCCATGTTCTTCTAATTTACGAACAACGTTCGAAATAGTAGAGGCTTTCTGACCGATAGCGACATAAATACATTTAATGCCAGAGTCGCGTTGATTGATAATCGCATCGACAGCCAGAGCAGTTTTACCTGTTTGACGGTCACCGATGATCAATTCACGCTGACCACGACCGATTGGGATCATGGCATCGACGGATTTGTAACCTGTTTGTACAGGCTGATCAACAGATTGACGGTCGATAACACCAGGAGCAATCATCTCAACAGGTGAGAATCCATCATGCTCTACGGCACCTTTACCATCAATCGGCTCACCCAGTGTGTTTACCACACGGCCAAGCAGACCACGCCCAACAGGTACTTCCAGAATACGACCTGTACATTTAACTTTCATGCCTTCTGCTAAGTCAGCATAAGGACCCATCACAACCGCACCAACAGAGTCGCGCTCTAAGTTCAGTGCGATAGCGAAACGGTTACCCGGCAGTGCGATCATCTCACCCTGCATAACTTCGGCTAAACCGTGGATACGAATGATACCGTCACTGACGGAAACAATCGTACCTTCATTGTGAGCTTCACTCACTACATTGAACTGAGCAATGCGCTGCTTGATCAGTTCGCTGATTTCAGTGGAATTCAGTTGCATATGCTCCAGTCCCCTTAAGACTGCAAGACGTCAGTTAATCGCTCTAAACGGCCACGAATACTGCCATCGATGACGAGGTCACCGGCGCGTATAATCATGCCTGCGATAACAGACTTATCAATTTTGCAATTCAGCTTCACTTTGCGTGATAGACGATTTTCCATCGCTGCAGAAATGTTAGCTAGCTGCTGTTTAGTTAGCTCAATGGCAGAAGTTACTTCAACGTCAACCGTTGACTCTAGTACTGCGCGCAATTGAATAAATTGGCTCAATACTTCAGGCAACGTTGATAAACGGCCATTCTCAGCCATAACACGAATTAAATTCTGAGCATGTTCATCTAATTGATCGCCACAAAGGTCAGCGAAGATGTTAGCCAGTTTTTCTGATGCTAAAGAACCAGAAAGTAATTCGGTTACCTGCTCATTGCGTGCTACTTCAGCGGTGAACGCCAGCATAACCTGCCATTTATCGACAGCCTGGTTTTCCACAGCAAAGTCAAAAGCTGCTTTGGCGTAGGGGCGAGCTACAGTTGCTATTTCAGACATGCCCCTCCCTCCTTACAGTTCAGCGACCAGTTTATCAACGATGTCGCTATTAGCAGCTTCATCCACGGAACGTTCAATAATTTTCTCGGCACCTGCGATAGCCAGCATTGCGACTTGTTTACGAAGTTCTTCACGAGCACGTTTACGCTCTGCATCCAGTTCGGATTGAGCTTGTGCAACGATCTTACTACGTTCTTGCTCTGCTTCTGCTTTAGCTTCTTCAATCATTTGAGTGCGTTGTTTATTCGCTGATTCAATGATTGCTTGTGCTTCTGCTTTTGCTTTCGCTAGCTGATCGCCTGCATCGGCTTTCGCTAAATCTAAGTCCTTTTTAGCACGTTCTGCAGATGATAAACCGTCAGCAATTTCTTTTTGACGTTTTTCAATGGCCGCCATAATTGGTGGCCATACGAATTTCATGCAGAACAAAACAAACAGGACAAATGCGACGGCCTGGCCGAGGATTGTTGCATTTAAATTCACAGCACAATACCTCTTTTTTGGTTATAAACTAACTTGATGCTGTTACTGCTCATTACCATCATTAGGCAACAGCAAACATCACGTAAAGGCCCAGACCCACAGCAATCATTGGGATGGCGTCAACCAGACCCATAACGATAAAGAACTGTGTACGCAGAAGAGGGATCAGATCAGGCTGACGAGCAGCACCTTCTAAAAATTTGCCTCCGAGGATTCCGATACCGATTGCAGCACCGATTGCAGCTAAACCCATCATAATAGCGGCAGCCATGTACAGCAGATCCATACTCAGGTTTTCCATGACAGTCTCCAGTTTGTTTCAGTTATTTCTTCAAAGAGTTAATAATTAATGTTCTTCAGATGCCATCGACAGATAAACAATCGTTAGAACCATGAAAATAAAGGCTTGTAACGTAATAATCAGTATGTGGAATATCGCCCAAGGAAGGCTTAATAACCACTGTGACCACCACGGTAACAGACCAGCAATAAGAATAAAGATCAGTTCACCTGCATACATGTTACCAAACAGTCGAAGACCGAGTGAAACAGGTTTTGATAGCAGGCTTACCCCTTCCAAGATTAAGTTGACAGGAATAAAAATTGGGTGATTAAAAGGCTGTAAAGTCAGCTCTTTAGTAAACCCTTTTATGCCTTTCATCTTAATGCTATAGAAAAGGATCAGGATAAATACACCAATTGCCATCGAAAGAGTAATACTCACGTCCGCAGTCGGAACGATGCGTAACGCTGGTAACCCTAAGATGTGTTCACCGATATAAGGGATGAAGTCGATTGGTAATAAATCCAGGGCATTCATTAACAGCACCCAAACGAACACAGTCAATGCCAAAGGTGCAATGACCTTGCTCTTTCCGTGATACATATCACGAACGCTGCTATCAACGAAACCGATGATCATTTCTACTGCAGTCTGGAATTTTCCCGGTACGCCACTGGTTGCTCTTACTGCTACTTTTCTAAACAGCCATAGGAATAATGCTCCCATTAATACTGAAAAGAAAAGTGAGTCAATATTTAACACCCAGAATGATGGCGCATTTTCAGCATGGGGATTGACCAACTCGAAAGTACGTAGGTCCAACTGAAGGTTATTCAGGTGGTGACCTATGTAGTCTCTAGTGGTTAATGCTTCTCCTGATGCAGACATGATGCCAATTACCCTTTTGTTGTTAAAAACGCTAACCGTTAATGACGGCTGGTGCAACGACCTGCATAACAAGCACCGCTAAGTAGGTCATGACCAGTGGTGCAAATGCCGCTTTAAACACTCCTAAAGCAACAATCAGCAAGGCTATTGATAATATAACCTTCAACCCTTCACTGAAAGCAAAAAGCCAGTTTATGCGAACTGGAGCTTCTTCTTCATTGACTTTTTGTAAGCGCATTAACAAAAGAAAAGCAATATTGGGTAACCAACATGCCATTCCGCCTAAAAAAGCTGAAAAACTCCAGTCTGTACTCTTTAAGTAGAAACTCGCACTGAGAATAACAAAAGTCATAAACTGCAAAAATAACAGTTTCAGTGCAACTTTCCCGTTGTAGAGGGAGACAGACATGACGTTTGTATTCTCCAGACTAGCTATCGTAAAAGGTATTACTGAATGATGTATCAAACTGTCTTTGCTATAAAGTGTCAAGTGACAAAAACGAGCAAATTATACGGGGCGTGGCAATGAATTCAATCAATAAGTAGCGAAAAAGTGAAGATTAATTTAAATTTCTTACCAAGGTTCCATTTATGAAAAATGATTAAGGACAAAAAGAGTAAAAATAATAGAGCCGAATAAAATAAATAGCGTGATATAAATCACAAATATAAAAGTATAAATAAAGCTTATTTCATAAAATATATAACTAAGTTAACAATTAACTTCCCTTTTATGAACAATTTAGTGTCAATTGGAAAAGAATTGACCCATTTTCAATTAAATAAATTCAATATTTTTATAATGCACAGAATTATTAATTTATTTTGGAAATAAAATAAGGAAAACTCAGGCTACAAAGCGAATTAACGCAAAAGATAATAAAATGTTAATTTATTGTTCCATTAAGGTGAAATTTAACACTACCTATAATTCCCCATAAAACAAATGGCGATAACATTGTAAATATTATCGCCAGAGCACAAAAAATGAAAAAAAGATCAATAATGCAGGTAAGTTTTGATTAAATAATCACCAAATGTCTTTGTTCATTCAATTCAGGAATGGATAAACTGATCACTTTCTTAGGTGCTTTTAATCCATTATCAGCAAGTTCATCTAACTCTTCTTGATGAATTTGTCCTTTTAATGCATAAAAATACCCTTGTTCTTCAGCCACCAAATGAGAACACCAAGAAAGCATGTCTTTCATAGATGCAAATGCACGGCTGATAACACCATCAAAAGGTTTCTCAGGTTGGTACTCTTCAACACGATATTGAACCGGCTCGATGTTATGAAGCCCTAACTCATGCTGAACTTGCTTCATAAAGCGAACTCGCTTACCTAAACTATCCAATAAGACAAAGTGATGATCGGGACGCATTATAGCCAAAGGAATACCTGGTAATCCGGGCCCTGTACCTACATCAATAAATCTTTCACCTTCAAGGTATTGGCTAACCACAATACTATCCAATATATGGCGGATTAGCATTTGCTGTGGATCTCTGACAGAGGTCAGGTTATACGCCTTATTCCACTTATCAAGCATCATCACATAACCCGTTAGCTTTTCAGCTTGAATATCTGTTAGCTCAATATTGGCTTGCTTAGCCAGCTTTTTTAGCCGATTAAGTAAGTCACTCATGATGCACTCCTGCGTAATAAGCCTTGTTTTTTTAACCACACTAATAAAATAGAGATAGCAGCAGGTGTTACACCTGAGATCCTTGATGCTTGACCGATAGACGTCGGTTTATGATCGTTAAGTTTGGCAATAACTTCGTTAGATAACCCACTTACTTGCTTGTAGTCGAGATCTATCGGTAATGCCGCGTTTTCGTTACGCTGTTTCTTTTCGATCTCTTCTTGTTGGCGATTAATGTAACCTTCGTATTTAACTTGGATCTCAACTTGTTCTGCCGCTTGTGGTTTTGAATCGTCAATACCAGGTGCAAAACGAGGTATTTTTTTCAGTATCTCGTATGTCACTTCAGGACGACGCAATAGATCTTCACCATTGGCTTCTTTGGATAATGGGGTATTTAGTAATTCATTGATTTCAGAAAGGTTATCTGCTTGAGGATGAACCCAAATATTTCTTAAACGTTGACGTTCTTTTTCAACAAGTTCAACTTTTTCACTAAATTGAGCCCAGCGGTTATCATCAACCATGCCTAATTCTCGAGCAATTTCTGTCAGACGTAAATCTGCGTTATCTTCACGTAGCATCAAGCGATATTCCGCACGAGACGTAAACATACGGTATGGCTCTTTTGTACCAAGAGTACAAAGATCGTCAACTAATACACCAATGTAAGCTTGATCACGACGTGGGAACCAACCTTCTTGATCATAGGCATAACGTGCAGCATTAAGCCCTGCAAGCATACCTTGAGCCGCAGCTTCTTCATAACCCGTTGTACCGTTAATTTGGCCAGCAAAGAATAACCCGTTGATAAATTTACTTTCTAGAGTTTGTTTTAGATCTCTAGGATCGAAGAAGTCATATTCAATGGCATAACCAGGTCTAATGATCTTCGCATTTTCCATACCTTTCATAGAATTTACGATTTGCATTTGAACATCAAAAGGTAAACTTGTTGAAATACCATTTGGGTAAATTTCGTTACTGGTTAAACCTTCAGGCTCTAAAAAGATCTGATGTGAATTACGATCAGCAAATCGCATCACTTTATCTTCAATAGATGGGCAATAACGAGGCCCTATTCCTTCGATGACACCTGCATACATTGGGCTACGATCAAGATTATTACGGATAACGTCGTGGGTTTTTTCGTTAGTGTATGTGATATGGCAAGGCATTTGCTCTGGGTGCTGATCCACATTACCTAAAAACGAAAAAACAGGCATTGGTGTATCACCTAACTGAACTGCCAATTGGCTAAAATCAATAGTTCTAGCATCTATTCGAGGTGGCGTTCCTGTTTTTAAGCGACCAACACGTAAAGGTAATTCGCGTAATCGGTGTGATAGTGAAACTGAAGGTGGATCTCCTGCACGACCACCACTGTAGTTTTCTAAACCAATGTGGATTTTTCCATCAAGGAAAGTTCCTACAGTTAAAACTACTGATTTAGCACGGAATTTTAATCCCATACGAGTAACTGCACCCGTTACTTGGTCATTTTCAACAATCAGATCTTCTACTGGTTGTTGGAAGATCATCAAATTAGGTTGATTTTCAAGTGTGGTACGAACAGCTTGGCGGTAAAGAACACGGTCTGCTTGTGCTCTTGTTGCTCTTACAGCGGGTCCCTTACTTGCGTTAAGGGTTCTAAATTGAATACCGGCATGGTCAATGGCTGTTGCCATTAATCCACCCATGGCATCGATCTCTTTTACCAGATGCCCTTTACCAATCCCACCAATAGCTGGGTTACAAGACATTTGGCCCAAAGTATCAATATTGTGGGTCAGTAATAGGGTTTGACGCCCCATACGAGCTGCAGCCATAGCGGCTTCTGTACCGGCGTGACCACCACCGATGACAATGACGTCAAAGTGTTCTGGATAAAACATGTGTGAACCTTAAATGTTACGAATGCTGAATGTGTTGCATTGGGAAAACGAATTCTACTCAACTTTTTGACAGATACAAGCGAGCTGATCCGCAGGTAATTATTTAAAGATCTTTTTATTTAAAGATCTCTTTATTAGATCTTTTATTAAGGAAGCGATCCTCTGTGGATAAGTGGATTTTCTATTTAAAGATCATAAAAGTGTAAAGGATCATATACTGTGAATGATCCGTGATCTATCTGCTGATAAGCTGGGATCAAAATGACGAGTTATGCACAGGTCATTTCTTGATAGAGGCTTATACAATGGATAACTACGGGTTAACCCCTGCTTTTGAGCAGAGTTATCCACATCTGTTTGCTGTTTTTTTGTGCAAATTAAAGTAAATTTTTCCAAGAAGCTATCCATTCTTCAGCTGGATCTTCCGGAATGTCATACTTTTGAATATCAATTTCGAGACGATCACCAAGGCGAGTAGCCCCTTTTTCTATTAATTTTTGATCCAATGTTCTGATCGCACCACAGAAAGTGTCGTATTCACTACTTCCTATACCGATAGCACCAAAAGAGATATTGCTAAGATCAATAGAGTCTGCCGAAATCTCATCAGCAAAAGGCTGTAGGTTGTCAGGAATATCACCTGCACCATGTGTGGAAGTAACCACCAGCCAGATCCCTTCATTAGAAAGATCATTAAGTGAAGGGCCATGGTGTAAATCAGTCTCAAAACCTTCCTCAGATAAGATCTCTGCAAGGTGTTCTGCGACATATTCAGCACTACCCATGGTACTGCCACTAATTAGAGTGACTTTTTTCATTAATGATCTCCTTATGTTCAAGACGCGCTATTGTACGCTGTGAATCACTTGGGATCTACCTGTGGATAATGTGGTTATAAAAAAAAATAAGAATTTACCCTTATGGCTTGATCGTCCTTATTATCGGGTTTTGCAGAGAGATCAATGTTTCTGTTGATTGAATTTCATCAATCGTCTGAATTTTGTTGATAAGTACGTCTTGTAGTGCTTCTATGCTTTTACACATCACCTTAATAAAAATGCTGTATTGTCCTGTTGTGTAGTACACCTCTACGACTTCATCTAACTTATCTAACTTATCTAATGCTGTATGGTAATCTTTTGCACTCTTTAAAATGATGCCAATAAAGCAACAGACATCAAAACCTAATTGCTTTGCACTGATATCAACACGGGTTCCCGTAATAATTCCTGCTTGCTTCATTTTCTCTACACGAACATGAATTGTGCCCGGGCTTACTTCGAATTTTTTGGCTAATTCAGCGTAAGGTGTTCTCGCATTAGCCATTAATGCGTGAAGTATGTCACGATCGAGATTATCGATCTGATAAATATTGTCCATAAACTCCTCCTATTTTTAACGATAATACATTTTTATAGCGTTATTTTTAACGATTTAAAACAAGAAAGGCTATTTTTAATGAAGTATATTGAATTTAGTACCTGTTTTGTTGCTTAATCTATATCAGCGAAACACGACATCACCACTAGGGATATAAAAATGGAAAAATCATTCATTCAGACTCAACAGCAAATTAGCTTTGTTAAATCATATTTTTCTCGTCTGCTGGAAAAAGAATTAGGACTGATTGAAGTTCAAGGACCGATCTTAAGTCGCCTTGGTGATGGAACTCAAGATAACTTATCTGGGCATGAGAAGGCGGTACAAGTTAAAGTCAAATCTTTACCAGATTCTACCTTTGAAGTTGTCCATTCATTAGCAAAATGGAAACGTAAAACATTAGGTCGTTTTGGATTTAGTTCTGGTCAGGGGCTTTATACACATATGAAAGCGTTGAGACCAGACGAAGATCGCTTAACTCAGATCCACTCTGTCTATGTTGATCAGTGGGACTGGGAAAAAGTGATGGAAGCTAAGGATCGTACAGTTCCTTATCTTAAGCAGACAGTGGGTAAAATCTATCAGGCAATAAAAGAAACTGAAAAAGCCGTCAGCGAAGAATTTGGTCTGGTACCGTTCCTGCCAGATCAAATTCAATTTATCCACACTGAAGAGTTATTGCGCCGTTATCCTGACCTTGATGCCAAAGGTCGTGAAAAAGCGATTGCGAAAGAATATGGTGCCGTTTTCTTAATTGGTATTGGTGGAAAACTTTCAAGTGGTGAATCTCATGATGTTAGAGCACCTGATTATGATGACTGGACGACACCAAACGAAGATGGATTTGAAGGTTTAAACGGTGACATTTTAGTCTGGAACCCAGTATTACAAGATGCTTTTGAATTGTCATCAATGGGTATCCGTGTCGATCCTGAAACATTAATGCGTCAGTTAACATTAACCGATGATACTAAGCGCCTAGAACTTGATTGGCACAAAGCATTAATGCATGGCTATATGCCACAAACCATTGGTGGTGGTATTGGCCAATCGCGTTTAGTGATGCTACTTCTGCAAAAAGAGCATATTGGTCAAGTACAGTGTGGTGTGTGGGAAAAAGACACCCGTTTAGCTTTCGCTGATATGCTGTAATTATTGGCGCCAGCGTCGAAGTAAGCGACTTTTTAATCCAGTATCAAAACGCCATATATGGTCAAAGATTTTCATGATACTGGGTTTACCGTAATTGGATAGGGTAACCGCATGGAAGCGATTGTGCTGTTGCTGTTGGCTTTTTTTGATTTTGTTGATTAGGTTTTCGGGTAACCTTTGGGCGACAAAGTCAGAAATAACAACAGCATCAGCATCTTTCCATGCTGGGCTATTTAGTTTTTCTGCAACATCATCCAAACATGCACTTAAATCCGTGCCCCCTCTAAATGATTGATTTAAGAATTTGATAAGATCTTGTAGGCCGTTAGATGAGGATAACTGGTAATGAACCGTTTCCGTTGAAAATAACATCACATGACACGAACGATTGTCTGCAAGCGCTATTTTCATCAATGCTAACCCAAAAGCTTTAGCACACTGTTCATTAAATCCTCCCATTGAACCTGATGTATCAATACATACAATAAAAGGCCCTCTTGGTCTTTCTTCATCATGATGATGAGTTACTGGACGCAATACAGTACGCTCTTGCCAATTATCTCCTTGTAATCGGTAAGTATTGAGCTGCTTTTCTACCAGCTTTCTATAAAACTCATACTCAATTTCATTAATACCTAACAAGGCGAGCTCAGCGGGAAGTAAGCGTAAAATATCATCACTGAGCCCAATTCCGTTGACTTGCTCCGGTGTTGTATCCGGCGCTTTTTCAACAATAGTTATAGGTTCAAAAATAACACTCTCTTCAGGGAGAGATTTGGCTGTTTTGCTACGACCTAGTAAACTTGCTAGTTTGTGTAATTCAGGTTGTTGATCGAGAAAATCGCTATAACGCTGAATAATCTTCTCATCGAAAGGGGTTTTTGTTAAAACACCTTTACTCATATCCCATAAACGCCCTGCTGCACGCTCATTTTCAGAGAATGTATTACTTAAACTCCCGCTTAGCGCTAAACGTTCCTGAAGTTCAGCCAGGAGTTGCTCTTGCTCTTGGTCAAATAAGGCTTTGTGTAATGCTGTGACTTGGAAAATTAAACTTATCCGCCAGTGTTGGATAAACAACGCTTGCTGAGCAGGAGAAAACGGTTTGTTTGTTTTGATAAGCTGAGAGGCTTCTTCAATAAAAGAGGAATCTAATTTATTTAATTCAGCAAGGATGTGTTCAACTTGCTGATTAAATATCGCATTACCTAATGATTGCGTTTGTTGGTAAAGAGCAAATTCATCAGCAATCATAGTCGGTACTAATGTTTCTTTAACTCTTTGTTGTAGGCTTTTTTTCCATTGATGGATATCTTTAAGTAATGCTTTTTTTAATCTTGGGTGCTTTTCAAAAAAAACAGCTAATTGAGGAGAGGCTAATATAGCAATAATAACTTCTTCGATAAGTTGTCCTTCATTTATAGCTAAAAGCATATCTAATGTTGAAAGTGTCAGCATAATCACATCACTTTATTTGGCTTTTTAATTGAGAGAGTTTTTCATTTAGCTGAACAAAACTTTGCTCGATGGTAATAAGCCAATCATTATCAATAAATAAATTTGGTTGATGATGATTAAATTTTTCTTGTTCACCATAAATTTCTTGAGTCAGATCTTTTAATTTGTCTTGCCACTCTTTGTTATTTTCAATAAGAGGCGTAGGTGCTGTTTCTTGTTGTTGGTAAAGAGAAGTTGTGCGTCGACTTACATCTAAAATTTCTAATACGCCATCTGGACGAATTTGAGCATGAATAGATTGAGGAAAACCAATGCCATTTAAACGTGCAGACAATTCTTCTCCTTTGGATAAGAAGTTTTCCAAGGCTTTGTGTTCAAATGTAATAAAATTAACTTGAATACTATGAATATGCAGAGGTATGTGTAAAAACAGTGTGTATTTATCTGCCTGTATTTTTTCTGGCAGATTAAAATGAACATTACGGCCAAACATTCCACTTTGTTTTTCAAAACGAAAAGCTTGTTGATCTTGTTTGCTTCTCGTTGATTGCATCCACTCAGCCCACAAACCCTCTGTTTTTCTGATCAATTCTAGCTGGTGGTAAGCTTGTTCTGTTAAAAGGCTTTGTAATAATTTATCTAATAATGCAAATGATGCTTGGTCATGCCACAGGCAATCTTTTAATAAAATAAGATCTAATGGTGAAATAACATTACGGCCATTAAAAAAAGCGCTAGCTTGTAAAAGGCGTACCGCTTTTTTCCAACGTCTATCAGAAACATAAGGAGCTGCATCACTTTTATCTAAAGACTCACGAAGTTGATAAATTAAATCAAATAAGTGGTCATCTAATGTGATTTTTTCTAATTCTGACTGCCAGCGTGAAAATTCTTCTGTGGTAATTTGAAGATGAGACGGAATATGAAAAGAGCCAACTTCTTTATTAACGAGTAAAGCGCGAAAGTTTTTCTTATCTTGAACTTTTGTTAGCCAAATACGAATAAGCATTCGGTCATAAAGCGCTTCAAGGCTACTATCTGAATCAGGTAATTCATTCGAAGCTGAAACTAATAAGCGCATTGGGATGTTGACTTCAGTTTCCCCATTTCTAAATTTACGCTCATTAATCGCCGTTAATAACGTATTAAGAATAGCGGGTCCGGCTTTCCATATTTCATCAAGAAAGACAACTTCAGCATCAGGCAAATATCCCTCAACCAAACGCTGATATTTCCCTTCATCTTTTAAAGCTTGAATAGATAAAGGACCAAAAATTTCTTCAGGTGTTGAAAAACGCGTCATTAAGTATTCAAACGCTTTAGCCTCTTTAAAGGCTTCTTTCATTCTTCTGGCTATTAAACTTTTAGCGATACCTGGAGGGCCAAGTAAGAAAACACTCTCACCACTGAGTGCTGCAAGTAAACAAAGACGGATAGCTGATTGTCGCTCATAAAGCCCAGTTTCAAGATATTGGCTAAGTTGTGAAATCCGCTCTGCAAGTTGCATAAACACTCCTAATAGTGGGTACTTATTTTCATTATTCCCCGAAAATATCAGAAAAGGATTGCTGACATATAGTCAAACATTCTATTAGCACACAAATTGTTTATAACAAAAATCGATTCAGCTTCCTACTGCTTATTTTTGGTTCTTTTTTGTTTTACTAGCGAAACGTTTCGATGGTGATCACGTTTTTTCATTAATGTTGCTGAGATGATCGGTTTAAAATATTGCATGTTATTTATTCAGTGCATTTAGAATTTATTATTGAGAGTAAGGAAAAATCATGGAAGCGAAGAAACTTGTGATTTTAGGTAGTGTTAATGCTGATCATATTCTTAATGTTGCTCATTTTCCGCTTCCTGGTGAAACCATTTCAGGTAACCAATTTCAAATGGTATTTGGTGGTAAAGGAGCTAATCAGGCGGTCGCAGCTGGGCGTTGTGGTGCGAATATTTCTTTTCTTGCTTGTTTAGGAAATGACGATATTGGTAAAAAAGCCAAAGCTCAATTAATGACAGATAACATTGATACCAAGAGTATTGAGTTAATTGACGATGTAGCAACAGGTGTTGCGTTGATTTTCGTTAATCAACAGGGTGAAAATGTTATAGGTATTCATGCTGGTGCTAATGGGCGATTAGATACAAATTACGTTCAGTGCCATGGGAATATTATAAAAGAAGCTGATGCTCTGTTAATGCAATTAGAATCGCCACTTGATTCTGTATTAAAAGCGGCTGAAATAGCGAAACAAGAAAATGTGCAAGTAATACTAAATCCTGCACCTGCTCAAGCATTACCTGATGAGTTGTTATCTCTTGTCGATATTATTACTCCAAATGAAACAGAAACTGAATATCTGACAGGAATTAAAGTCATAGATGATGAAAGTGCTCAACAAGCAGCGGATGTTCTACATCATAAAGGCATTAAAACAGTTCTGATTACATTAGGAAGCCGTGGAGTTTGGGTTAGCGAGCAAAATAGTAAAGGTTGTATTGTTCCTGCATTTAAAGTGAAAGCTGTTGATACTATCGCAGCAGGCGATACATTTAATGGCGCATTAATTACCGCTTTATTAGAGGGGCAATCTATGATGCCAGCGATTA
Source organism: Proteus sp. NMG38-2 (assembly GCF_020640995.1). Lineage (NCBI taxonomy): Bacteria > Pseudomonadati > Pseudomonadota > Gammaproteobacteria > Enterobacterales > Morganellaceae > Proteus > Proteus sp. NMG38-2. The sequence goes on along the minus strand of NZ_CP085481.1, from coordinate 4,343,279 downwards.
GGTTTGCTCATGCTGCTGCTGCCATTGCTGTTACTCGAGCAGGCGCTCAGCCATCAGTACCTTGGCGTCATGAAGTGGATACTTTTTTAGCATCATCCTTGTAGAGCATTTTTTCTATCTATATATAAAGAAAAAGAGAGCATAAGCTCTCTTTTTAGTTTGAATAAAACTATCAGGCCTTTTTCTTTTTATTCGTTAGGTTATCGCCATCATGTTTATCGAGGAGTAAAAACACGAAGGAGGACAGTAATGTAATAATACCTACCGTAATAAAAGTATAGTGGAAGTTATCAACAGTAGTGCCAACGTTTTCAGTATCAAAATATCCTAAGATAGACGCACTGACAGCAATACCAAAACTAATAGCCAGCTGTTGAGTAACAGCTAAAACACTATTTCCTGAACTTGCATTATTATCTGTTAAGTCAGCCAATGAAATTGTATTCATCGATGTAAATTGTATCGACATGACCACACCTAATAAAAAGAGTGGGATAACAAGATAGTAAATAGACATGTCAGGAGATTGAAGTGAAAATTGAGCGATCATCAAACCAATAATAATAGTGATAGCAAAGAGCGTTCGGCGATAGCTAAATTTCACTAAGATCTTTGTGACAAATGATTTGGCTAAAATAGAGCCCAGAGCCATTGGTGCCAGCATCATACCGGAAACAATTGCAGGGTAGCCAAAGCCAACTTGTAACATAAGTGGCATTAAAAAAGGAATACAGCCAGTTCCTAGCCTTGTTGCAATGTTGCCTGCAATCCCGACAGAG